>DUBF01000193.1:0-53467 GCA_012960465.1 Rhodospirillales bacterium
GTTTGCCAAATTATCCAGTTGTTGACGAAGATCATTAAATTGAACCGCCGATCTTGAGCGGTCCTCTTTATTCTGGTTTGACTTGGCTGCCATTGCCAGGCCCTTCATTTGGGCAACAAGCTTCCCGATGCTATCAAGACCGTTAATAGCGGTTTCAACACTGCTCACGCCTTGGTCTATGCTATCTTTTAGGTTCAATAAATCGGAGGCGCGGTCATTTAAGGCGCGCGCCTGGAAGTATGAAATAGCATTGTCCAAGGCACTGCTAACCTTAAGACCCGTAGAGAGGCGGTTTTGAACAGTTGCAATTTTATCTGTTGTGCTTTTGAGGGCGAGCAGGTTCGTTCTCGTCGCTGCCGACAAATTCATTGGGCCGTCCACCATATTTTTTATTCTCCTATTCTAGGTTTATAAATTAACTTTTTAGTTAATTTTGGACCCCTGGCTCGGAGATTTTTTTTATAATATTACTCTTCCGGCAATTAAATTTGCACGGTTTTATCGAATAATATTCATAAGTAGACCATGGAATTAGTAAAGCTTTCGTAAATTTATTTATTTATAATTACATCTTTATTATAACATAAAAAAATGGGAAACCATAGGTTTCCCATTTTTTTCTCGCATATCGCAACAAGTTACTAGAATAACCGTAATATTGACTGTTCAGATTGCTGGGCAATACTTAGACCGATTGTTCCGAGTTGTTGACGGGTTTGGAGTGTCAACAAATTAGCTGATTCTGTATTAAGGTCGGCGTTAACGAGCTTCGCAGCACCGCCTTCTAACGAGTTGATCATGTTAGTTGTGAAGTCCAAACGTAATGACAATACCGCAGCGTTAGAGCCCATAGTTGCTGCTGAAGAGCGGAGTGTTGAAAGTGCACTATCAAGATCATTGATTGCATTTTCAATATTAACATCATCCACCCAGTTCGCAGCTGCCACAACCATCGACAGGCCGGATGAGTCGGATGAAATTCCTGAAACCGTAAGCGTTGAGCTACCATCTTCACTAAAGGATACTTTTAAGTTGGCAGGCGACCCTTTAATTAGATTTGAGCCTTTATATGACGAATCGTTTGCCAAATTATCCAGTTGTTGACGAAGATCGTTAAATTGAACCGCCGATCTTGAACGATCCTCTTTGTTAGAATTAGCTTTCGACGCTAATGCAATACCTTTCATTTGAGCGACAAGATCTGCAATACTCTCGAGACCGTTCATAGCGGTCTCAACACCACTAACGCCCTGATCAATAGCATCTTTTAGATTGGACAAGTCAGTTGCACGATCGTTGAGACTACGTGCCTGAAAGTATGAAATAGCATTGTCGATTGCACTATTAACTTTAAGACCCGTCGACAGACGTTTCTGAGTATTTGCAATTAAAGACGTTGTTCTTTGGAGCGCAAGTAGGTTGGTTCTCGTCGCGTTAGATAAATTTATTGGACCGTCAGCCATATTATATTCTCCTATTCTAGGTTCATCATTTCACAGGCCCTTCTGCCTGTCGGGCGGGCCCTTTAATGCTTGCTACAGCCCAAATCTTCCGGACCGCCAAGTGGTACAATGCCAACCATTGTTATTAAAAGGTCACTTCGGTTCAGTTGGCACCATACAAATTTTCCCAATTAAATGCAATGGTTTTTAATTTTAAAAAAAATATAACAATAACAATATGTTAATACGATTCTATAATCTCAATTTTACCTTAATTTCAACTACGACCGTGCATTTTTAAGAATCAGTTTGCACCTTGTAGCTTTTAATATTTTGTTCAAAGATTATAAAAATTTAGTCAAAGTTAAATTACTCAGTCTTACCATGGTACTGTATGACGCCTCCAACATTGTTTGATCCTGGGTTAATTCGGCAACGGCCTGGTAGGTGTTTACGCCTTCGATATCAGATATAATGCCTCTGGCAAAATTCCTCGAAATTTCTATGTTTTTATTTGTCGTCTCCAGTTGCTGAATTCTTGTGCCAATGCCCATCTGAAGGGATTGAATTTCGCGATCCGACTGGTTAATTAAATTTAAAGCATGTTCAACTTTTGCCATATAATTTGTGTCGGCTCCGGATATATCGGTTGAGCGTAAAATCCTTATGGAGCGAATCAATTTTTCAAAACCAGGATAAGCTGCAGTTACACCATACTCCATTACGACACCTTCATCTATTCTGGCTTTTACGATGGTGTCATCACCCTTATAATAAAAAGAGGATTCGGCTTTTGTATTGAAAGTGGTTACTCCATCGTCATATGTCGGAGCGCTGCTCATTGTACCAGTTTCAACGGGTCTCGTATTTGTTTTTGAGCCTGAGAATAGATAGCGGCCGTTTATCGTCGTATTTAAAAAATCTTCGATTTCCTGAGTTTTTACATCACAAATACCATCTTTATTGATACCCTCTGCCAACGTGCCATCCACCATCAGACTACGAAGTAAACCGCGAATATCGGTGATTGAAGTTTTAAGTGCGTCGATGCTATTGAGTGTGCCATTCATCCGTATATCGACATACACGTTGTCCGCTAAATACTGTTCCATTCGGCGCTCAGATGTCTCCATGCTGACGAGTTGCATAGAATCAAAAGCTATCCCTGCGTAGTCTTGCGATTTTTGCTGAGAACTAATTTGCGCTTGCTTGTCAGCAAGCCGGCTCTGGGTATCGAGAATAAGCGATGTGACTACTTTATTTTGGGCTATATCGGCAATCCGTGTCATGTTATCTCCTAACGCATCATATCGTTGAGTACTTCGAAGAGGTTTCGTGTCGTTGTGATTATGCGCGCCGCAGCCAGATAAGATTGCTCAATTATGATCATATTGGCTAGTTCTTCATCCATATTCACGCCGCTGGCAGACGTATGTGCATTATATAGCTCCATCGTCAACTGTTCTTGGAACGTCATGTCCTGATCTAGTTTATTAACTTGGGAAGAATTAGACGAGAGTATAGAAGCCGCATAGTTGGTTAGTGAGCTCGTGGTTTGCGCTAATCCACCGCCATTAGCTGGGGCTGCTAAGAAAGTTTGTTGGGCGTCAAATTCTGCTGCTATATTGGCCGCTACTGTGCCATCACCAATCGAAATTCCCTGCGAAGTTGCAGTGGTCAGGCCTCCCGTGTCAACGATCCAGAAGTTGTCACTCTTGCTATTGCTTATTTTTAATTGAGTGTTTGCACCTAGAGTTATTACTTCCGCCGAGATGTTATTCATTGAAAGAGTTACATTGTTATTTATTGAAGCGGCAACGGTTGTGAGTGTATCTGCATTTCCGTAAGCGATTGTTGCTGATGTTGATGCATCTATTGTAAAGTCTAATTGGCCGGCGGTGACGGCAGGGACCAGAACATTAAAGGCCGTTGTGCTGCTGGCTTGGGCTGCAGAAGAAAAAGAGTTTGATTGAAGCGTTCCGCGGGAAATGAATGAATTGTTTGAGACAATATTTTCACGGACTTTAAGCTTGCTGCTAATACCACGATAATCCGTCCGCAATCCTGTCTCTGATAAAAAGGTTCCGGCGCCTGTCTCGACAATCGCCAAATTTTCTGAGCCATCCTGAATGACTTCTAATCTAAACCCATCACCATCGGAAATTACCGTTGCGGTTATTCCTGCTGCTGCGCTAATTTTGGTTGCGAGGTTCGTTAACGTATCATTTGCGGCATAGGTCACGGATCTAGCCCCATTAGTGGCATCTGTGAATTGCAGTGTTCCTCCTGTAGTAATAACGGCTGCAGATGAACTCGGCTTATAATCGGACCGGTACGCCGCAAAATTTTCTGTTGATTGATATAAGTTATTCAAACCAAAAAAGTCACTGAAGCCGGCGGCAATTTTGCCAGCGCCCGTCATGGAACTCGTCATTTCATTAATTGTAACGCGATTATCGTTCCCTGCCGCTAATATAAGATTTCCATTTGTGACTGACGCTACTAAGTTAGCCGTGGTGAACTTGTCATTAATCCCGGTGCCGCCGCCGTTGGTTAGAAGCGTTGTTACATTTGTAATGTTTGCATCCGCAAGATTAATATATTCGGTCTCAAGTTGATTGCCGCTCTTATCAACGACGCTTACGATAACCAATCCGGTTGCCTGGCTTATATCAGTTGTACCTTGGATGAAATTATCTCCGGCCAACACCTGCGGCGGGGGAAAGCCCGTACCCTTGTTGTGAGCCTTATTGATTTCTATTTTAAGGTTTTTAGCCAATTCATCTAATTGCGTCTGTATCGCTCTAAGTTCATGATCGCGGATGTCGATGAGCCCTTTTAGCAGCCCATCTTTGACGCCTGTTGTGATGTCGGTGGATGCCAAGATTTCTCCAACAAAAATTCCTGGAACACCACCAATAGGATAATTACTATTTGTTGGTCCAGAATAATTCACGGCAGAAGTCGGAGTGTATTCGAGGACAGCGTTCATAATTGCGGGAGGAACATATGATAGGGCTTGTTTTTGTTTTGTTACTAAGGTTTGCCCGTTTCCTGAATACACGCTATAACTGCCATCCGACTGCTCAAAATAAGTGATGTCCATTATTTCCGCGAGCGAGTTAAGTGATCTGTCCCGCTGGTCCTCGATCTCTGCAGTTGACAATTGGCCAGCAGAAAAAGTCATTATACTTGTGTTGGCATCAACGATTTCATCCAATAAATTATTGACTTTAGTGATAGTCTCTTTCAATTTCCCGTTGGCGCTGGATCTTAAATGTTGTACTTCCTCGGACATGCGCCGTAGGGCTAAGGCTGTATCTTCAGCTGAGTTGACTGTCAAAAAATGGCTTGCCGAAACTTCCGGTGAGATAGCTAGGTTATTAAATTGCGCTCCTAAATCTCCGATCTTGTGTGAAATCGAGTTATCATCTGCGGGGGTTCCAAAAAAACTGTTTAGCTGTGACAAGTAATCTTGTTTTACCGAAATATTTTCTAGCGTCCCCATTTCACCGCGCATTTGTTTAAGGACACCCTGATTTACCCGTCTGGAAATTGCGCCAATTTCAACACCGTAGCCTTGACCATCAAGGACCCTAGATTTTTGGTCAACAATTTTTCGCGTATAGTCCTCGGTGTTGACGTTTGCAATGTTATTAGCGATAGTTTGTAACGCCGTTTTTGACGTCTGCATGCCGCTGATCGCACTTTGAAGAGTTAATTCTAATGACATCTATTAGCTCCCAGTGGTGCTTAAATAACCTTGCTTAAAGTTCCTGATTAAGGCCAACAGAAACTGCAGGGCGATAAGCTTGTCGTTTATTGCTGACTGTGGCACCGCTCCTGCCATAGCCCGCTGTTTTATCTTGATGGTCTATTGCTGATTCAGAAATAATTCTAAATAAATGTTCTCCGGCATCTATTTTAGCCTTCAACCGCGTCGCATTTTCCTCCAAAAGCAAACCAAATGAAGTGACGGCATCTCTGAGGCGACTGGCCATGCCGGGGTCAATATCTTTCAATTCCTCTTCATTCCCAATAGTTTGCAGTTGTTGTTCGTACGCATAGCTCAAGGCGATCTTTTCTTTTTGAAAGGGCTTAATGCGATTAGCTCTCTTATTGGTGGCCAAAATAGCATTTTCTTGCTTGAGTAATTTACTCAACCGCGCCGTAACATCGAGCAGATCCATAATTTTATCTTCTGTTTTTTTCATATCAAAACCTTAGGGTTGTTGAATCTCTTGCATTTTCAGTAAATCGCGTTGGATCATATTTGCTATGCCTATGCCGCCGTTCTTTGCCATCGATTTTCCAACCTCGTCGACCATTAAAGATCTCCAAATTTTTTCTGCATGACCACCACTAAAGGGTTCGGCAGGCTCGATACTAGAAAACATGGGTTGTAGCATTTGCCCTAAAAAGAATGCCTCAAAGTTCTCGGCCACCTCCCGCGCTTTCTCTCTATTGTCAATCTTACCGAGCGTTGGCGGTACTTTAGCCGATTGTAGGGCCGCCAATCCGATTTCGTTGATATTTTGTATATCCATTACTCGGGTCCCCTACATCACTGAAATTTCAGCTTGCAATGCTCCTGAAGCCTTAACCGCTTGTAATATCGTGATTAAGTCTCGGGGGCCTATGCCAAGTGAATTCAGACCACTTACCAGGTCCTGTAATGTTACTCCACTGTTCACAACTGTCATTTTTTTATCACCATCTTCATCGACCTGTACATCTGTTCGGGCAACAGTTTCCGTTTCCCCCACTTCAGCAAAAGGCCCGGGCTGCGAGACTTGCGGTGTTTCCGTTACGCGGATCGTTAGGCTGCCTTGTGCGATCGCGACTGTACTGATTTTAACATTATCTCCCATTACAATCGTGCCGCTTTGCTCATCAATGATAATGCGCGCCAATTGATCCGGCTCAATCCGAAGTTGCTCAATATCTGTGATAAGTCCAACCACGTTACCCTCATAATCGTTTGGAATTTCAACAACTAATGTCCCTGGGTCTTTTGGACGGGCAACGTTTGTTCCAAGAAATGCATTTACGGCCTGAGCCATACGTCGAGCTGTAGTAAAATCAGGATTACGAAGGCTGATATGAACTTTCTTCAGTGAGCTGAGATCAAATTTGATTTCTCTTTCAACAATAGCGCCATTTGCGATCCTGGCACTTGTGGGCACTCCTTTAGTTACGGTTTCTCCTTGGCCCCCTGCTGTAAAGCCTCCAACTGCAACTTGGCCCTGAGAGACCGCGTAAACTTCTCCATCTGCGCCGAGGAGTGGCGTAACAAGGAGGGTGCCACCAAGGAGACTTTTTGAATCGCCAAGTGCACTGACAGTCACGTCTATTTTACTACCTTGTCTTGCGAAAGCTTGAAGCGTAGCTGTAACCATTACAGCTGCGACATTCTTTGAATCCAGGCCATTTTGTGTGGGCTTTACGCCGAGACGTTCTAGCATGGCCATCAAACTTTGCTTTGTGAAATGTCCCTCTCCAAGGCTGTCACCTGTGCCATTAAGGCCGACAACTAAACCGTATCCAACCAACATGTTTTCACGCACGCCTTCAAAGGTAGCAATATCCTTGATGCGAGATGAAGCGTTCGAGACGGCGGCAGAAAAAGTTAAGAAAACGCAGGCTAGAACGATAGACCAGATGTATCCGTTCGCCGTTCGCATTTGATTGTTTTTCGTTAATCCCACCATATTCTATATCCTTTCTTTACGGTTTCACCGTTGATTTCACCTATTATAATGCTATTTTCATGCCAGTTTTGATATCAATTAAGCCATTGTTTAATATGATTTATTTTTTTGATTTGACTAAAAATTATGTAACTGGACGGTGTATCGAGATCGAAGTGGGAACAAATTGCCCAGTTACTGTTTAATGGCTGGGTCCTTAGGCAATTTCATTGTTCGCGTGCGGTTTGAGAGGAGGCTAGGTCTTTAAGGATGCCGCCAATTTAGTCATCTCATCAATTGATTTAAATACCGTTGCAGATGAATTATAGGCCTGTTGCGACATGATCATATATGTGAATTGGTTCTGTAAATCGATGTTTGATAATTCGTGATATTCTGGCATGAAGTTAGCAAATTCCCAAATATCATCTGTTACTAATGGGTTTTCGGTTCTTACTTCTCTTAAAACAGCTTCACCCGACGCGACTGAACGCTCAAATACATTCCCGGTAAGGCGGTCCAGTGCATCAGCGTTTGTGAATGTGGCCAGGGGAAGTTTGTACAATGTTGCTTGATTACCATTGGTAAACAGACCTACGATTTTGCCTGCATTATCAAAGTGAAAACTATCTAGCTCCCCTGGTGCGCGGCCATCTCTTTGGAAACCAAAATAGGTAAACCCTGTCCCCAACGACGTTACGTCGCTTACGTCTAGCGTAAACGCTGTTGTGACACCAGCGGCTGTCGTTATTTCGATTGGCACTGGTGTGCCGCCTGTCAATGAACCATTTTCGTCAAAGGTGAATGTGGCTGTGCTTGTACTTGTGGAAGTGGCATCGTTTGGGCTGACAGTCATGGTCCAGTTCTGAGCAGGACGGTTTCGTGTCCAAACTAGGTCAAAGGATTGGGTGTCCCCATTCGCGTCAATAACGGCAGCTGGTGATTTCTCTGATCCGCCAACCTCTACCGATAACGGAAGATTTAAGGCAACCTCAGCGGCCGTTGTGGCCTGCGCAGCAGCGGGGCCGTTGACACCAAAGGCCTCGGCGTCGATGCGGATAGATGATAGGGCGCCTCCTGTAGTTATGGTGCCGGCGCTATCGGCCGCCCAGCCCTGAAGATAGTGACCATTTTTATCAACGAGGTAACCTTTATTATACGATTGTCCGGCAAGATTTTGGGTTGTCTCTCCTGCGTTCTTTCGAAAGGCACCATCTCGTGTATAGAGAGTGTCGCCAGTTCCATCGACCGTGGTATTAAGGACAAAAAGTCCTTTACCATCAATCGCCAAGTCTAAAGGGTTTTTGGTGTTCAGTAAACGACCTTGTTTTTCAATATAGTTGCGGGTTTGACTTATTACACCACCAATATCTTTTTCATTTCCTACTTGGGACGCCAGGACAGTTGCAAACCTCGTGTCGTGTGCCTTATAGCCTCCAGTATGCATGTTTGATACATTTTGGGATATACTCCCAAAAGCAGAAGTTTGTGCAATCATTCCCAGCGTTGGGGCTGAATACATTCCATATATAGGCATGACTGACTTTCTCCCACCATAATAGGCATTAATAAGTATTTCTGTTATTATCTACGTTTATTTAAGCAATATTGATGCCAATTTTTATGTCATTTAAATCATTGTTTTAGCGTCCTAAAATAGATTTTTATCGGCTTTCTACGGGGGCGTTCAGGCGCATTGGCCTTTAAACGTGCAATTATTGCCGGGTTGTTATATAAACTACGTCTTATGAAGGTATCTGGAATACGCACTGTCTCACCCGCATCGACGAAAAAGGTTGGCAAAACGAAAGCTAGTGGTGGCCCCGCGTTTGCTAGCCATTTGCAGGATGTAAAAGACGAACCGGAGGGTCCGACCCAAGTCAGCGAGGTAAGTGGGGTAACGGCGGTAGGCTCAATTTTAGCTGCTCAAGAAGTTGGCGATGATAATGGGCAAAAGTCACGTCAGAAATTAAAAAAATATGGAGAGGATATCCTGGACCGGCTTGACGAAATTAAACAAGATTTGCTGATTGGGGTAATTTCTAAGGATCGTTTAGCAAATTTAGCCCAAACCTTAAGAATGAAAAAAAGTGCAACTGACGATCCGGCACTTCTCAGCATCATTGATGATATCGAGCTCCGCGCCGCAGTAGAATTGGCCAAATATACGCGAAAAGCATAAAGGTAAACCGCCTTTTTAGCGCCGTAATTTGGGTTTTTTAAGATTGAAGATAACTTTCATACATTTTTTTTTAAAACAGCGCTTGTGGTAACGCGTTTGTCTAATTATAAAGCTCCGCAAATTTCTTTTGTCCAATAACTTGGCCACGGGTAGGGGATAACAAGCGATATGACAACTATTTTATCATCAAATTATAAGCCAACAGCCAAAGAAAAGTTTATGAATGCCAAGCAACAAGAATACTTTCGTCAGAAGCTTGATAAATGGCGTTCTGAATTATTAGATGAAGCCAGTGAGACACGACAAAATCTCCAGGAAACCAATGTTGTAGAGGCTGATATTGCGGATCGGGCCTCCACTGAAACAGATAGATCTCTTGAATTGCGGACACGTGATCGGGCAAGAAAGTTAATTAGTAAAATTGACGAGGCTTTGGAACGAATTGATGACGGTTCTTATGGCTATTGTATAGAGACTGATGAGCCGATCGGTATTCAAAGACTGGAGGCACGGCCAATCGCGACCTTGGGTCTAGAAGCCCAAGAGCGCCATGAAAAAATGGAAAAAATACAGAGAGATGATTGACATATAATTTTTGTTTAAATGGGTAAAGAAAAAGAGGGCCGTTGGGATTAATCCAACGGCCCTAAGTTGTTCCAATCCATGTTGGACTTAGAACGGGAACAGTATATCTATAACTTGCGTCCCAATTCGTGGTTGCTGTAGATCGGAGAGCGTTCCCCTTCCACCATAGGCAACACGCATTTCAGCGATTTTATCGTGTTCAATTTTATTTGTGTAATCGATGTCTTCGGGGCGTATGACACCTGTGACCATCACTTCTCTCATTTCAAAATTGACCTTGAGTTCCTGACGAGCAAATATTACCATATTTCCGTTCGGAAGAATTTGCGTGATAATGCCTGCGAGTGTTACTTCAATCGTTTCTTTTCGACCAATATTACCATTACCCTCCGTGTTGTGCTGAGTGCCAAGACTAGTGGTATTTGTTGGGTCGATCGTTTCCATTTGTGGTAGCAATTTAGTTAGGTGCGCCTCTAAGCCCATCAATTTAGTCAAGTCGCTATCTTCTTTATCATTCCGTGTTCGAGTTGTTTTATTGTTCAAATCCGCACTGTCACTAATAGATAATTTGATGGTTAGAATATCGCCGACTTCACTAGCCCGTTGATCTCGGAAAAAGGCCCGGGCGCCTGGTCGCCATAATGAATTTGATTTGTAGCTGATTTGTTTGGGACTTGGCATTGGCATACTGACTGGTCGATAATTTGGTCGTTTAGTTGGATTAATAATTTCTGAATTCTTAGGACCATGGCCGAGCTCAGATAATCGGGTGATGGTATTACAGCCACTTAGCATCATGCCAAATAAACCTATGATACATAATTGAATAATGGTTTCATATTTTTTTTCAGTATACATTTTACTTATTCCCTTTATTCACAGATCTAGTATTTTGACCCAATACATCATAGGTTTAGTTGAGCGAAATTGCTCTTAGCAGGCCAACTTTAGCGCTGGATGCGCCGGTAACTTTAGCTTCAATGATTTTTTTTGTTTTGATATTCTTTATACGTATAATATCGCCAAGGGTTCCATTTTCTAGGGAGCGCCCTTGGGTTGTGAGCCTCATTGCACCGTTAATAAGGGCAACGTTAACAATGCCACCTTTTTTTATCAATTGAGGACGTTGCATGTGGCTGGTAGTTAATGGGGTTTTAGCTGCGATATATCTTTTTGCTTCCATGCCAATGATTTGGTTTTCATTTTGGATGTAACCGCGGCGGATCTCACGCTCTCTAATGGTAATCCACTCGATATCATTTTTTCGTATAATATCTCCGCGACTTAATCGTCGGCTAACCACAGGGACTTGGGTGAGCTTATGAATACGTCCCGTCAGGCGAAAACGTTTGGCATTTGGCTTATTAGCTGAGATCAAGAGATTGGCAACAAAACGACCTGTCGATTTGTTAATCGATAATCCGTCAACATCAATCGTCGCAGGCTCATTTGCTGCGACGTGTATTTTCAGCCCTTGCTGTCTAAGCTCGATTTCAAAATTATCCCGGTATCCATGAGTTTGGAGACGTGCAGCCAGAGCATCCTCGATTTCATCTCGGTATATTACTTGGCTTGTGCGTTTAACTATTGCTCGGGTCTTAAGGGATAAGGGTCGCCAATTTAATTTATAAGCTCGCGCGATACGATACAACCATTTTGCATCAAAACTGGAACTCTTGCCCGGCTGAGGGGCATACGCAACTTTGTTAAGTGCTTTTTTCCCTGTATTGCTAAATAAATCTCCTAATAATATGTATGCTTTTTCGACAATCACCTCTGACTTGAGTGCTACTGTTTGGCTGTTAGTCGCCGATAACTCATGACTTGAGCTAATTATTTTTGAGGGGACGGCTTGTACAATCGATGCAAAAACAAACGAAAAAATGAAGGTGAAAATATAAATTTTAATTAACGGAAGTATTTTTCTATTAGAAATTAAGTATGTGTAGGTCATAATTCACCCCTATTTAATTTGGTTAAGGGTAGCCATCATTTGGTCAGAAGTTTGAATAACTTTGGAATTCATTTCATAGGCACGCTGTGCTGAAATCAGTTCTGATACTTCGGCGACCGCATTGACGTTCGATGTTTCTAGGAACCCTTGAAGTAAGGTGCCGTAACCGGAGGCGCCTGGCGTGCCTGTGGTAGCTGCACCGGAGGCTGGAGTTTCCTGATACAGGTTGCTGCCCATAGCTTCTAAGCCAGCATCGTTAGGAAAACTAGCCAGCTGAATTTGTCCGGCATTTGTCGGTGTGACCGAGCCTTGCAATTTAACAAGAACCTCGCCAGTTGAGTTGATGGTTACATCAATCGCATTACTGTCTACCGTAATATTTGGCACGATGGGATTACCGTCATGGGTGACTATTTGGCCTGTGGGACTTAATTGCAAAGAACCATCGCGAGTAAAACCTGTTGTTCCGTCTGGCAGTTGAACTTGAAAAAAGCCATTACCTTGAATCGCCATATCAAACGTATTGTCTGTCGATGTCAGGTTCCCCTGTTCGTGAATACGGTATACGGCTGCCATTTTCACGCCAAGACCTAGCTGCACACCAGAGGGAACAATTGTCCCGGCATCCGAAGAAGTGGAACCAACGCGTCTTAGATTCTGATAAATTAAATCGTGGAATTCAGTGCGTCGGCGCATGTAGGCGGTGGTATTCATATTCGCGATGTTATTCGAAATTACTTCGACGTTTTGCTGTTGGGCTTGCATGCCTGTAGCCGCAATATTTAGTGATCTCATTTTCCCGTCCTTTCCATTTTAATTTAATTGGTTTTTGGCGCTTTCATATTTTATGGGCGCTCTATTTTTTTAACCTCTCGGAGTTAATTGTTGAAGCATCTTCCTCTGACGATCGTCTTCTTTGTCAATAAACTTTCGAACACTGTCATATGCTCGTTGTACATTTATCATTTTGGTGATTTCAGCCATTGGGTTTACATTGGAACCTTCCAGAGATTTTTGAAGTAGTGTTGGGTTTGTCACATCCACGGGCTGGTCCTCGGTGAAATATAGCCCACTCGCCTTTTTTTGAAGATTTTGTGGGGTATCAAATTTTACGATCCTGATTTTACCTATTTCACCATTCCTCGTTGAAACCAAACCATCGGCTGTGATTTCGATGTCCTTATCTTCTGGGCCGAAAAAAAATGGTGTTCCAGCGTCTGATAGGACTGCTTGGTCACTAAGGTTCACCAATTTACCATCATTATTTAGCTGGAAGTGGCCATTGCGGGTATAATGCTCACCATCAGGCGTTTCCACAACGAAATAGCCATCACCATGAATGGCTACATCGAAAGTGTTGCCGGTATTTTTGATTGGTCCCTCTGCGAAGTTTTGATATTGAGCCACGTCGCGGGTATAAGTTAGTTTCTGTGGTATAAAACTATCTCCGCCTTTACTTTTAACAAGGTGTTCGACAAACATCATCTTCTCACCTTTATATGCGGTGGTATTCATGTTAGCTAGGTTATTAGCGATCACACTCATTTCGCGTTTCAAAGCCGATTGCCCTGACAACGCTATATATGCGGTGTTTTCCATTTTTTCCCGTTCCTTATTTTTTAAACTTTGCTATGTGTATTGCATTTAATATGCCATTTATTATTAACTATTATTTTCAATGACTTATGAGATATCTGAGTAACACCTTGTGCGAACTTTAAGTTCTATTTTATCTTCCAATGGTAATAGTTGCCTAGTGAATTCGTTATATTTTCTTTTTCTTCATTTGAAAGGGCTTGAGTGATATTCTAATAAATAATTGAATTTCTTTGAGGATTAAGCTTTTTTCAATCTCTTATTAACTATCAGGGGCTATTGTTTTATTTATAATTCAAATTCAGTACAAATAACTGAATAAGAAAAATAAAGCGTGGAAGTTGGTGGATAATGGCCGATGATGATATAGACGAAGATGAAACAGAAGATGAAGAAGGCAAATCTTCTGGTGGTGGAAGTAAAAAACTTATCATTATTATAGTTGCTGTTATTCTCCTCATAATAGGAGGTGGTGCCGCTGCGTTTTTCATGGGTCTGTTTGATTCATCGGACAGTGGTTCCCCGGCAACAGAAGCTGAGCCATCATCTGATAGTAAAAAAGCTGCAGAAGACTTAGCTTTTTTCCATGACCTACCTGATATAACGGTCAATTTAAATACTAAGGGCCGAAAGAGGTCCGTAATGAAATTAAAAATTTCATTAGAGGTTGCTTCTCCTGATGAAATTCCAAAACTACAGGCACTCATGCCGCGGGTTATTGATAATTTTCAGGTTTATCTGCGTGAATTACGGCTTGATGATCTTAAAGGTTCGGCTGGAATGTATAGACTGCGGGAAGAATTGCTGATGCGTGTAAATGCGGCTATTACTCCAGCAAAAGTAAAGGCTGTATTATTTAAAGAAATGCTAGTGCAATAAATAAGACACTAGCGGATAATGTTTTAATGGTGTGTGGAAATGAAAAGGTGAACTGATAATGACAGTTCCTCCCGGTGAAGAGATTGATGAGCAGGCACCTGCGGTTGCAGGTGATCAAGATGGTGTAGATGAGCAAGATGAGCTCGCTGCAGAATGGGAAGAGATGGCTTCGACTCCTGAAGCTGATCGGGTTTTAAATCAAGATGAAATTGATAGTTTACTTGGTTTCGATGAAGAGGCTAAGGGTGTTTCTGATAAAACCGGTATCCAAGCTATTCTCACCGCAGCTCGATCAGATAGACTGCCCATGCTCGATGTGGTCTTTGATCGATTAGTGCGTCTGTTGTCAACGTCACTTCGTAACTTTACTTCTGACAATGTTGAGGTTTCATTAATAGGTATTAGTAGTTTCAAATTTGGGGATTACCTGGATGCTGTCTCGATGCCTGCTATGTTAAACGTTTTTAAGGCTCAAGAATGGGACGCATCTGCTATTTTAGTAGTCGACAGTACTCTTATTTACTCGATGATTGATATCTTGCTTGGCGGAAAAAAAGATACAACTCTCGAGCGTTATGATGATAGAGCTTTTACGACAATTGAACGTAATTTAGTTGAGCGTTTGGTGCACGTCGTTTTGGATGATATGGGCGCCGCCTTTGAGCCACTATCTGCGGTTAATTTTATATTTGATCGTCTAGAGACTAATCCAAGGTTTGCAACAATTTGCAAGCCTTCGGATGGTGTGATTGTTGCCAAGGTCCAGATTGATATGGACGATCGCGGGGGGGTTCTAGAAATACTAATCCCTTATTCTACTTTAGAACCCATTCGTGAACTACTGCACCAAGGGTTTATGGGTGAAAAATTTGGTCGTGACTCCATTTGGGAGACTCATTTGTCTGAAGAGCTTTGGATGACAGAAGTTGATCTTACCGTGGTGTTAGATGAACAAGTTTTATGTTTAGGGCAAATATTTGATCTCAAAGTTGGATCGCAAATAAAGTTGAAAGCAACTCCAAGGTCCTTGGTAGACGTTAGGTGTGGCTCCATTCCTGTTTTTAAAGGCGTGATGGGTCGTAAGGACGAGAATATTGCTATTAAAATTTCGGAAAAGTTAATTAAGGAGGTGGAATAATAGTGTCATTAATGATTGATATATTTGTAGCGGTACTGTTGATATCAGCAATAGGTTACGGCATGATACTTAACCGTAGGATCGTTGCCCTTCGTCGCGACCAAGGCAATCTTGAGCGATTGGCGACTAGTTTTCAAGAGGCAACTAAGCGGGCTGAAGCTAGCGTTGGAAAATTGAAAAAAGCAGCCCAGGGCTCTTCTGAAGTTCTAAATGAAGGTATTGATGCAGCCACGCGAATTCGAGAGGATCTAAATTTTTTAGTTGAACGGGGTGAAAAGTTAGGTGATCGACTGGAGAATTCGATTAGATCTGTTGAGAGTTCGACGCCATTGGATAAAAACGTAAAACAGCCGAAAACACTGATAAATCCAGTAGAGCCAATCGATGATTTTCCGCCTTTAAAAGTTCCGGAAAGGTTATCCCAGCGCCCTAGAGATAACGTAACTTCATTTGATGCAGAATTGCTTGGTAATAAAATTGTAAAATCTGAAGTGGAGCGTGAATTTATTAAAGCTCTTAAAGCGGTCCGATAGTTGGAAAATTATCAATAAAGAATGTTTAAATTTGCTTCAAAAATTCGGATAGTTCCAGCAATCATATTTGCAGCGGTATTAGTGCTGTCGTTTAGAATTAACGATATTCCGAGCAATATTGGTTTAACTTTGAATACTCTCTCCGTATCTAAAGTCCGAGCTCAGGCACCATCTGTGAAAAAGGGTGCAGACATCCCTAAAGTGAGCTCGACCAAAACGCCAATAAAAGCATCAATGGTATTGGCTAAAGCTCACAGCGATCCGACTTTGTTCACTGAAAATGATATTAATGTATTGCTAGAGCTTACTGCTCGTCGTGAACTTATTGACGCACGTTCAGAACAGTTAACCCTGCAGGAGGGGCTTTTAGGTGCAGCAGAGAAGAGAATTGATAAAAAAATTCTTGAACTGAAAAATTTAATTGCCGCTCTTAAAAAAACGATTAAGAAAAAAAATAAATAGTTAATTAAACAGATAAACAGTGAGTTGTGAAACATGTTTAAATTTATGGCAAGAATTAGAATTATCCCAGTAGTGATATTTGCTGCTGTGTTGATGTTATCATTTAAGGTTGGTGATATTTTAGATGGAATAGAGCTAGGTGTTGATGCCTTTTCCGTCTCCCATGTTAACGCCCAAGCTCCAAATCCTGGAGCACCAAAATTACCAATTAAAAGTGCAAAGTCGTCAAAACTTTCAAATGCGAAAAATATAAAAACGGATCCTCAAGATGATCCAACTTTATTCACTGAAAATGAAATTAAGGTGCTCCAACAACTTGTCAGTCGACGTAAAATTATTGAAGCACGATTGGAAGAAATAACGTTAAGAGAAGGGCTGCTAGGTGCGGCAGAAAAAAGAATTGATAAAAAAATTCAAGAGATGAAAAGTTTGGAACTGGCGATCCAGAAATTAATTAAGTCGCATGATCAACAAGAAGATTTAAAAATACAATCATTAGTGAAAATTTATGAATCCATGAAACCTAAAGATGCTGCTCGAATTTTTGGTGAATTAGATATAAATACTCTGTTAAAGGTCGCAGAGCGGATGAAAGAAAAGAAATTAGCTCCAATTATGGCTAAAATGAAACCTGATAGAGCTAAAGAAATGACGGTCGCACTAACAAAATTGCGTAATTTGCCACTTCCTGGTACTTAAAAATTTGGGGATAAAATTTCCAAAAGACTTTTAAAAAATAAACGGATATAGAGTTTAATGTTGGTAAAAATACATCTTAAAGAATTTAGTTCAATTGCGTGCAATGTAGGGATAGAATGTTCTGATTTTCGGGTTATTGGCAAGATTTTGATTGATTTCTTATGAATAAACCAAAAACAACAGTCAGACGTACATTAATTGCGCGTAACGATACTACTGTCCTTCAATTTCTTAGTCTCTATCTTCTTGTCCTGGCATTTTTCATATTATTGGTCACTATTTCAACGGTTGATAAGAAGAAAGTTGAGGCTGTTGTAGATAGTATTAAATCAGATGCTGAGCAGGATAAGAGAGAATCTGGCCCCATTTTAGCGGGGCAGGTTTTCCAGGATAAAACTACTGAATTATTTGCAACTGCATTGGGTGTCCAAAAAATTGAAATTATGCAGTTAGGTAAAATCATGCGAATTCAAATGACAGCGGATGCTCTTTTTGAGCCAGAAAAAGCTATAATTAAAAAATCTAAGCAGCCGCTTATTGATCGCGTGATTGCTGCGTTAAGCAGTCGCCCATCGGGATATCAATTTGATATGGAGTTTGTTATTGGAAGTGCGTACTCGTCCGGACGGAATTTGCCAACTCAGCAATCTCTGGAAATGCGCCGAGCTGGGGCATTCGTCCGTGAAATGCTGAGCAGGGGTGCGCCTCCTGATGCGGTTTCGATTGGAATGGGACATATTGAGAAGGGGCAGGTGGTAATGTGGTTTTATGTGAGGTCCCCTAACGACGCTAAAAAATTTTATAAGCGCTTAATTGCGCCGCCTGAAGAGTAGTTGCTAATGACTGAAACAAAACTCCATTCGTCCGGGTCCGGGTCTAGTGGTACATCGTCCGTTTGGCTAGTAATATTTGCTGATCTTGTAGCTTTGTTACTGACCTTTTTTGTCATGCTTTTCTCAATGTCTAATGTTTCAGTTGAAAGCTGGCAAAAGATGGTCGACGCTTTGACCGACGCCTTAAATCCTACTAGTGAAGAAAAGGTTGATACTGCACCCGATGTTAAAACGAATATTGATTTAGTTTTTCGTCGGCAAGCTATAAATCTTGATTACTTGCGGGCAGTTTTTGAACAAAAGGTCATTAAGAATAAAGCTTTGAAGGGTAGCCAACTCACTTTGCTTGAGGATCGTTTAGTCGTATCCTTGCCGGGCTCTCTTCTCTTTGGGCCTAACTCAGCAATTTTAAAGAAAACAGCTAAAGACCCATTATTTACCTTAGGGGGTCTTTTAGGGAATGTTGAGAATCAACTTGGTGTAAACGGATACGCAGATGAAAATAATTTTGAAGGAACAAAATATAAATCAAATTGGGAGTTGTCATTAGCGCGATCAATTTCCGTTGGAAATGCTTTTCGTCAGGCAGGGTATTCCGGGGAATTATTGAATTTTGGTTATGGCAATGCTCACAACCCTTATTTAAAAAACGCGACTGATGATCAACGTAGAATTTTGTCTCGGCGGATAGATATAGTAATATTAGAATCAGGTGGTGATAAGTAGTGGTCATTGTTAAGCAATTGATTAAATTTTTGAATATTTTTGGTGCCTTTATCCCAAAATTGATTGGAGGCTTAGCCATAGTCGCTGTTATTATTTATGCGCCTGCAGCTATAGCAGATCCCGTGACCGCTCGGGGCAGTGAGCGTGATGGTATTGCTCGTATGTCCTTTACCTGGCCAATTCCGGTTCCTTTCTTAGCGAGAGTACAAAATAAGGAAATAGTTATTCAATTTGCTCGGCCTGCCGAAGGTGATTTTAATAAGATGGTTAAGGCGTTGAACAAGTATATTCGCCCCCCTCGAGTGCAGAACGGGGGTAGGGTGCTGATATTTCCGTTGGTTGGAAATTTTGATCTTAACTATTTTTCGCGGGGTAGGACCGTTGTTGTTGAAGTTATTGATCCAAATCCAGCGAAAGAAGTTACAAAAGCTTCAAAACCGCAATCTGGGACATCGCAATCTCCGCGCGCAATAGAGCGGGTTGCCGTTCGCGTCGGTAGGCATAGTACATATAGTCGCATTGTATTTGATTGGAAAAAGCGCGTTGCCTACAAAGTTGTTAAGCAACGTAATTTAGTGACGGTAACTTTTGCCAAACCAGCTAATATTATTGTTACGGCCTTGAACAAAACTGGATTGGCTAATGTTAGGGGTGCAAAAGCGCAAATTGCGGGTAATGCAACGATCGTTGGACTTTCAGTGACTTCAACATCTGAGCTTAAGCATTTTAGGAATGGCACAAAGGTTATCATTGATGTGTTAAATTCAACAGGTCCAGATGATGCCCCCCCAATATCAACGCTCGTTCCAAAAATTTTAGCCGCCCAAAAAACTCTGGCTAAAGTAAATCAAAAGCCAGCTAAAAATGTAAGTATCAAGTCTAAACCGGGTAGCGGAAAATCATTAAATTCTATAAAAATTGGGGGTAAAGTTACAAACAATGAAATCCGTGGCAATCAAAAGCTGGTAGACGTCAACTGTCCAAAAACAAAGTCAACAAAGTTTAAGTCAGCAACTTTGCGCCTTGATTGGCCGACGCCTGTTGCAGCAGCCGTTTTCCGCCGAGCCGGCAACTTGTGGATGATTTTCAACAAACCGTCAAAATTTAATATTTGTAAGCTTAAGGATCAGGGAGGTGGAATACTCAAATCAATTGTACAAGAGGCGTCCGACCGTGCCACCATATTACGTTTGGTAACCGCAACCGGTTTTAATCCGATTATACGTCGTAATGGTTTTGCCTGGATTTTTGATTTTAAAAAACAACCTTTAAAACCGCAAACGGTGATTAATATAAAATCAGACATGTCATCGCCACGGGGATCTATCTTGACCGCTTCTATTAGGGATGTCGGTGACGCAATCCCTTTTAAGGACACGAAGGTCTACGATAATTTATTTGTTGTGCCCGTTATACCTCTAGGTCATGGCATTAACAAGAAATTCAGGTATTCGCAATTAAATATATTGCCGACGGCTCAAGGTGTCGTGATACAACCTAATATTGATGATTTGCGGGTGCGTTCTACCAAGATTGGAGTGGAAATCTCAGCAGTTAGTAATTTGGCACTTTCTGCAATGAGAAACAAAAAAGAGGCGAGTACAACATTTGGAAAAGGAAATGCACTTTCTAGAATTATTAATGCCAAAGCCTGGCGCAAAATGCGACGCCAGAAACCTGCGGAATTTTATAAATTACGCCGTGAGAAGTTAGACCGTGTTACTAAAACAAAAGGGGCCAATAAAATGAAAGCACGGCTGGATATGGCATTATTCTTATTCGGAAACGGGTATGGTTTTGAGGCAAATGGTGTTCTTAAACTCATCAAGCCAAAGACTTCAGATGTAGCAGCAAATCGGCAGTATCGTTTTCTACAAGGTGCAACAGATTTTCTCATGGGACGTTATAAGGATTCTCTGAAAGCTCTGATGCATCCAAGCATGTTCGGTAACGATGAGGGCGAATTTTGGCGTGCTGCAGCAAAAGTAGCGGCAGGTGAAGATATTTTGAATGCTGCTAAGACTTTGAATGCCAAAGGTGATGTGTTTAGGGCTTATCCGAGAGAGATTAAGATGAAACTTGGTATTCGGACGGCTGAAGCCGCTATCATAGCTGGAGATATTAAGTCGGGAATTAAATACCTAGGTATGCTTGCAAAAGAAGAGCCACGACCTAAGGAAATAGATCAATTAGCTTTCATGGAAGGTGCCTTGAAGCAAATGCAGGGAAATTTCCCGGGAGCAATAAAAGCTTGGGAAGAGGTTGAAAAAGGTGAGCACCGTCCTAGTGTCGCGAAGGCAGTTATGTCTCGCACAGATTTACAATTGACCAAAAAAGACATAAAGAAAAAGGACGTAATCAAAGAGTTGGAAAATCTTCGCTTTGCATGGCGTGGCGGGGAGTTTGAGTTTTCCTTGCTTCGTAAACTTGGGGGTCTTTATTTAGATGTTGGTGAATATCGTAAAGGATTGCGGACATTGCGTACCGTAGTCTCCAATTTTAGAGGCAATCCAGATGCAGGTAAAATAACGCAGAAAATGGAGGCAGCTTTCATAGATTTATATTTGAATGGTGCTGCCGATAAAATACCACCTGTACGTTCACTTGCGTTATTTGAAGAATTTAAAGAGCTTACGCCCTCGGGAAAGAAAGGTGATGAACTAATACAGAAGCTAGCCGATAGATTGGCAGCGGTGGATTTGCTGGGAAAAGCAGCTAAGCTTCTTGAACAGCAGATTGAGTTTAGGTTGACAGGTATAGAAAAGGCTCGAGTTGGAGCACAATTAGCAACGCTCTATATCCTTGATAAAAAACCAGCGAAGGCTTTAGAGACATTAAAAGAAACAAATTTCATTGGGCAGCCTAGTTCAATTTCTAAGGAGCGGCGGCTTTTGAATGCACGTTCCTTGATAGACCTAAAACGCCGTGTTGATGCATTAGTGCCTCTAGAAGATGATGAAAGTAGAGAAGCTGATCTCCTAAGATCTGAAATATACTGGGGGAAAAACTGGCCAAAGGCAGCAAAGACTTTACAGCGACTGATGGTTTCAACCGGGGTAGCACCTGGTCGTAAGCTTAATGAGAAACAGGCACAATTTGTTCTAAATTTTGGAGTTGCCCTTGCTTATGGTGGGAATAACCGGGGGATAACCCGCCTCAGCAGAGATTATTTGAAAGAAATGGACGCAACGTCTTTCAAAGATGCTTTTCGTCTTATAGCAAGTCCTGATAATATTGGTTTAATTGATTATCGAACCGTAGCGAGCCGAGTTAAAACCGTTAGTAATTTTAAGAATTTCATGTCGACTTATCGTAAACGTTTGAAGGCGGGAAATTTAAGCCAAGTGAATTAAACAGTCACGTACCTAAAGCGCCGAAGCTTTGTACTAAACTGCCAACGATTAAAAACCAACCATCGACTAGTACAAAGAAAATTATTTTAAATGGAAGTGCTATTATTATCGGCGGTAACATCATCATTCCCATGGACATAAGTACCGAAGCAACGACCATATCGATAACCAGAAAAGGAATAAAGACAAGAAAACCAATTTCGAAGGCACGCCTGAGTTCACTAATGATGAATGCTGGTATTAAAACTTTGATGGGCACCTCGTCACGCGTTGCTAAGGGTTGAGTGTTTGCGACGTCCATAAATAACTGCAAATCTTCATCACGAACAAATTTTAACATAAAGTTATGCAAAGGCTTAAGACTTTTTTTAAACGCTTCTTTTTCATCAATCTGTCCATCAATATAAGGGCGAACTCCTTGATCCCAAGCGGCTTCAAACGTTGGTGACATAATAAAGAATGTGAGAAAAAGTGCTAGGGCCATTAAAACTTGATTCGGAGGAGTTTGTTGTGCGCCCATGGCCGTTCGTAGAAATGACAACACAATGACTATCCGGATGAATGAGGTGGTCATGACGAGGATCGATGGTGCTAAGGCCATTACCGTAACTAACAAGAAAAGCTGAATGAGGCGTTCTGTTGCTGTCGGCCCACCTTCTCCCAAATCGAGCGAGAATGCTTGGGCAAATACTGGGTCTGCCAGAACAAGTCCGCCCATAATGGCCGTGCTAAAACGTATTAACAAAGCCCATTTTTTATGCAGGTTATGTTCTAAAGGATTAGTCATCTTCTTTTTTAATCCTTATATGATCGTGGATTTTATCCATGATTTTAGATGGAGCGGGTGTACTTTGGTTTGATTTTTGTGCAAAATTGACGGGTATGTTGTCTTTAATTAAAAGTTCCGTCGCGCCGCCTAAAAGCAGCATATAGTCTTTATCATCGCACCGTATTAAAACGATCCTCCGTTTAGCATCGACTTGCATGCTTTCAATAACAGATAACCGGGAACCCTTGCCGCGGCGCATTGGCCCTCGATTACCCATACCAAATTTTTTGGCTATTAGCGCAAAACCGCCAATCAGGCCTATAACAAATAGGAGTGCGAAAAAAAATTTAAAATAACTAACGGAGTCAATTTCCATTTTTTACATAACTTCTTGTTTATATTATCGGTTCTAAATATGATGACTTAACTCTGATAGGCGGCAGTCGCAGTATTGGACGATACTTTGGTTCCTGTAATTAAGCTGTTGTGTTGGTTATCAATTTCTTTTGCCAAGCTATCAAGATCACCTAACAAGGTTTTAACTGTTCCTATTAATTTATCTACTTCAGTATTTAAAAAATTACCGCATTGGCTCTCAATTAGAGAAAACAAATAACTTGCGCTTGCTTCTAGTTCCGAAACCTCAACAAAATGGCCGTCGTTAATTACGGCGCGCGATGTAGTGATGATATCTTGGAATGTATCAACTTGCTGTTGAATTTCTTTAATAGTCATTACTCGCTCTCCTTTAAATCGTCTATTGGTATTTCCCCGCTGTTTGCCCGATAGAGGTATGCTAGAATTTCGGCGACGGCTGCAAATGCTTCAATTGGAATTTCACTATCTACATCAATGGCCGAAAGCACTTCTACAAGATCCGCATCTTCACGAACCTTAATGTTGTTAGCCCAGGCAATTTGAAGAATTTGTTCGGCAAAGGTACCCTGGCCAGAAGCAACGACGCGAGGCTTTGTAAGGCTTTGGCTCGTGTCTTTAATTGCTACAGCCTTTTTTCTCACTTGAGAACCTTCAATATTTTTAGGCTCTTCTTTGGCTTCAACCCCATCGACAATATCGACGTTTTCGCCGCGGTTATTCTTGTTAATGTCAGATTTTAGGGGGCCATTTTTTGGCTTCACCACTTAATTCTCACCACCAATAATTGTTTATACTTTAATTAAATGCAGTGTGGTTGAACAAGCTTAAAAAGCTATTAAGAAGATCAGTAAAAAATCTTAAATTAGCGCTATCGAGTATTGACTGAAAAACTTAACTCGGTCATCATGAAATTATGCAAACGATTGCATTTAATATTAATGTTAATTCCGCTGGAGCCCATAGTCATATCTGATTTATTACATGCATCTCCAACTTTGGACGAGCCACGTATCGAGGTAAATAGTCTGGGTAAACGCTATGGTGATTTGCAGGTGTTTAAAGACATAAATTTGACTTTCAGGGAACGAGAAATTGTTACGATCGTGGGACCATCTGGATGTGGCAAGACCACATTGTTGCGATGTATAGATGGGTTGATGCCTTCATCGGAAGGAGAAATCAGGATTGATAGTGATGTTGTGAGAAAACCCCGTGAAGGTGTGTCCATGGTATTTCAACATTTTGGTCTATTTCCGTGGAAAACGGTGTATCAGAATGTAGCGTATGGATTGAAACTCGCTGGGGTTCGTAAAACTGTAATTGCCGATAAGGTCCCATATTATACTAAACTGGTTGGTCTTGAAGGATTTGAAAACTCTTATCCGTATCAGCTATCAGGTGGTATGCAACAACGATGTGGATTGGCACGGGCTTTGTCTATGGAACCAAGCGTTTTATTGATGGATGAACCTTTCGCTGCTGTTGATGCTCAAACACGAGAAATACTCCAATTTGAGCTTCTTCGTATTTGGGGTATGCGACCCATGACCATGATATTTGTTACACATTCAATCGAAGAAGCGGTATTGATGGGCGATCGTGTGGTTGTTTTAAAAGGCCGTCCAAGCAGTGTTTTTGAGGTGATAGATGTTAAATTACCAGGGCCACGATCCAGGGAAACCCTTGCCCATCCGCGTTTCTCAGAAGTGAGGGAACATGTATGGAGTACCCTCATGGATGAGGTGCGTGCTGCGGAATTTGAGATAGAACGATAATTAATTTACTTTAACTTTGGAGGTATTAAGAATGATAAATAAAGAAAATAAACTAATTAAGTCTGTTGCAACAATTAGTGCTACATTAGGGTTCGTATTATTACTGGGAACAACCCAAATGGCGCGTGCGGCGGACAAGTTGTCAATCGCTCTTCCAGGTGTTCCTCCAGTTTTTTCAACGGCGTTTATTTATACTGCAAAGGGTGCTGGGTTCTATAAAAAGTATGGCCTAGATGTTAGGCTGCGGCCATTTAATTCAGGTGTCGCTGCAGCAAAAGCTGTTGTAAGTGGTGCGGTAGATATGTCCTTGTCACCCACGGCACCGGTAGCGCGAATGGTGTCAAATGCTGGAGTACCATTAGTTGGTATACATGGTATGGAAAAGCCAGATTGGGTTATCGGTTCCATGGACCCCAGTAAAAACAAGTGTTCGGATCTAAAGGGCCAAGCTGTTGGAGTGGATAGCCCGCGTGGTGCTCGTTGGATTAATCTGCAAAACATGGTACGTCCTTGTAAATTAATGCCGGATAAAAACATTAAGACTGTAAATTTGAGCTCAAATGTTGGCTCAGCAATGGTCGCAGGACAGTTAAAATTTGGTGTGTTGCACCTTGATGACGTGCCTGTCATTGAGCGAGAAAGTGGTAAAAAACTAACCATCGTTGCTGAAATTGAGAAAGCATCTCCTGGCACTCATTATTTGATGGTTGTTACAACCAAAAAGACGATGGCAAATCGACGTGATGTATTGGTCCGCGCAACTGCAGCGCATATCGAAGCTATTCGTTACATGTACGACCCAAAGAATAATAAAGCTGTTGCGGGTTATGCAAAGGCGACGGGCCGAAAGCTTGGTGATGCCCAGAATGCCGTAAAAATATTCACAGATTTTAATTATTGGCCTAATGGACATGTTGGGTTAAATGCAAAACGCCTTGCTAGAACTATTAAAATTCAAGTAATTGTGGGTAAGAAATCAAAAGGCAAAGGTGGCATCAAGCCAGGTAAAAAACCAGTATCTATTGCTGCTTTGACAGATGCTTCTATCTTTGCCGAAGCTATTGCATTGGTGAATAAAAGAAAATAAAATTTTAAGAGTTACCCTCTGATAGTATCCTTCAATTTAAATTGAAGGATACTATGTTTTTTATTTTATCGGACAGCCGTATCTCAAATGTTATCCATAATAAATTCAGATAATCGTTGGATAAAATATGTTACTGTATGCCTCGGATTATTATTGGGGGCTATAGCGTGGGAAATTTTTGGTTTAAATTCTAATCCGGCATTCATGGCGCCTTTAATAGGTAATGATGAGCATCCTGGCGCTGCAGTGCGTTTAATTTCTAACTTTTCTGATCAGGAGTTTGTCGAATCGTTGATTGGATCCGCTCGACTTTTTATTACTGGTTTTACGATAGCTTTGATTATAGCAGTTCCTTTCGGAATTTTATTGGCACGTTTAAATTGGCTGCGGGTTGCCTTGGATACTTATATACTAATGCTCTATGTGACCCCAATGGTTGCCTTGATACCTTTCGTCCTAGCTATGATGGGATTTGATTTTTGGCCAAAAGTGGTTGTTGTATTTTTGTTTTCGTTTTTCCCAGTTCTATATAACACATTAGAAGGTGCACGTAGTGTAAAGCCAGAGCTTTTAGAAGTCGCTCATTCTTTTCGCTCTAATGAGATAGCATTATGGACGGACGTCTTAGTTCCTTACACTTTACCCTATGCATTAACGGGTATTCGCCAGGCAACAGGGCGGGCCTTAGTCGGGATGATTGCTGCAGAGTTTTTTTTATCAACTAGCGGGTTGGGTAAAGAGATCATGATCTCGTCACGCACATTTGATATGGCGGGTGTCCTGGCTACAATTATTTTAATCACGATAATTGGAGTTTTAATGATGCGTTTAGCTCAAGCCCTTGAACAACATTTTTCGTCTTGGCGAGGTTTGGAGCGATGATTGTCGAAATTTTTAAGAAACATCAAATGCCAAGGCTAAGATTTTTAAATTTAGACCTTTGCGCAAAAATTATTGCAGGGATTATGATATTAGTGATTTGGCAGATTGGTGTTGCCTTATTTGCAGCTAATTTTGTTGCTAAGCCACTTAGTATAATTGGTGTCTTTCCCGACGTTATAACCGACGAAGTTTTTATTGAGGCGACTGCTGCAACTTTGAGTGCCGTTATAAAAGGATTATTTATAGCTTTAATAGCTGGAACGATTGTTGGTGTTGCTATGGGGCGGGTAAAATTTTTCGATCGGTTGCTCAATCTATATATCAATGGTTTCTATACTATGCCAATGGTAGCTGCCTTGCCACTCCTCACAATTTGGTTTGGTTACGAGTCGAATGCTCGGCTTGCTACTATTGTATTCGCCGCGTTCTTTTCCATTGCTATGAGTGCTCGTGATGGTGCTCGGGCCGTGCCTCCCGAATATTTAGAGGTTTGTTCTGCTTACCGTGCTAAGCCATATCATATTTGGTTTGATATAACTGTTTTTTCTTCCCTACCTTATTTGATTGCTGGGTTCCGATTAGCAGCGGGTAGGGCTTTAGTTGGGGCAGTTATTGCCGAATTTTTTATTTCCTTGGATGGGTTGGGAATGTATATCCTCTCGCATACACGGTCTTTTCAGCATAATGAAGCCGTTGTAGGAGTGTTAATGTTGATTGCCTTTGGTTTGACTTTTGAATCAACTATGAACTGGGTAATGAGACGTTACTTTCCCTGGTACCGCAGAGAAGGGCGTGGGGCTTAACTTTCGGTATAAAAATCGGTTATAAATTCGGTGTGCATCCAGCGCATCTGAGCCATGCGGAGAGGGCGTGGCTATACTATTTGACAATAGATTGTTTTGCGCCTAGAACGCGGCGATCTCCCTGGATGTTGGTGTTTTGAGAACGGATTTTTTTGTTTTTCTCATCGTATTCCTGACTGTATTTGTGGAATTATGGCCTTAAAGAAAATTTCATCTATCTACTTAAATGGCGGCGTTAGCCGGGTTTTCCCATTTCTAGTTTGGATGCGAGCAGTTAATCGTACTACTATCCAAGCCGATTTTCTTGCAGCTTTTACCGGTGCCATGATCATGATTCCGCAAGGTGTTGCGTTTGCTACTATTGCTGGCATGCCACCTGAATTTGGTCTTTATGCGGGTATGATCCCGGCTATTATCGCCGCTCTATTCGGCTCTTCCTGGCATTTGGTGTCTGGGCCAACAACAGCAGCTTCAATTTTGATTTTTTCATCGCTTAGTATTATGGCTGAACCCGGAACTGCTAGTTATGTAACTTTGGTTTTAACACTTACTTTTATGGTTGGAATTATAGAGTTAGTGATGGGGTTTATGCGTTTAGGCTCGCTTATAAATTTCATATCTCATACGGTTGCGATCGGCTTTACGGCCGGTGCCGCCATTCTGATTGCGGCTAGTCAAGCTAAGGATTTTTTGGGAATAGAAATTCCCCTTGGGTCAGCCTTTTACGATGTCGCGATTCATATTTTTCGGCAATTTGGACAGATTTCCGTGTCAGCAACAACCGTTGGACTAATTACTATTTTAAGCGGTCTTTTATTGAAAAAATTTCTCCCTAATTCGCCTTTTATGATTATTGCTATGCTGTTTTCTGCCATTGTCGCATTTATACTTGATAAATTGGGTATTGCTTCCGTGCCAACGATAGGCGCAATTAATTCTGGTTTACCGCCTCTATCCTCGCCAAATTTTGATCCTGAAGTGCTCAAAGATCTGGTGCCGACAGCTTTTGCGGTAGCATTATTTGCGTTGACTGAGGCTGTTACAATTTCTCGCTCGATTGCATCAAAAACGGGTCAACAGATTGATGGTAATCAAGAATTTATTGGTCAAGGGCTATCTAACATTATTGGAGGTTTTTTTTCCGGTTATGTTGCGACCGGTTCGTTTAATCGAAGTGCCCTAAATTTTAGTTCTGGTGCCCGCACACCAATGGCGGCGGTTGTCGGCGGGATAATCTTACTGAGTATAACACCGTTTGTTGCACCGCTTGCTGTATATTTACCAAAGGCAACGGTCGCGGGTATACTTTTTTTGGTGATTTCTGGATTGATTGATCTAAAGCACATTCATCAGATCCTCACTTCCAGCAAAGCAGAAACAACCGTGATGTTAGCGACGTTTTTTGCGGTTCTGTTTGTCAATCTTGAAGTGGCAATCTTTACCGGTGTGATATTATCGTTGATATTTTATCTCAACCGAACATCACATCCTAAAGTTTCTACCCTGGTGCCAGATGCTAATGATGCGCGTCGCCGATTTAGCGCTGATCCTGATCTGCCAGAATGCCCTCAACTAAAAATTATTAGGATTGACGGATCTCTCTTCTTTGCTGCGGTTTCAAACGTTGTTGAAAAGTTGAGAAAATTTGAACTAAAATTTCCTATGCAAAAGAACCTTGTCATTGTGGCATCTGGAATTAATTTTATAGATATGGAAGGCGCAGAGGCTTTAGCCCAAGAGGCCCAACATCGCCGCGACACTGGTGGCAATCTCTATCTTATTGGTGTTAAGGATGCCGTGTCGTTGGTTTTGCAGCGAACGGGATTTATTGGCTCGATTGGTGAGGATAATATCTTTGAATCAAAAACAGCCGCTCTTTCAAAAGTATATTCTTGTGTTGATCAAGATATTTGTGCGAATTGTAGTAATCATATTTTTCAGGAGTGTGGTTCAGAGTCCTCAAATATCCCGCGCGGCGATTACGTTCCGATTTCTGCACTACCGGTTTCAACAAGTCTAAATCCGTCTCAAAATATTGAACTTAAGTCAGATCCGTTTTTACACATGGGGTCACAGCGTAATAATAAAAATCCGTCTCGTATACTTGCACTTATGGAGCATGACGATGGTGATGAGGGATCACTTCAAACTATGGCTGAAGCACTCCTGATTTCTAACGAGACAGCAGCGGAATTGGCTTTTGGTCAAATTGTTAATTGGAATTGGGGAAGTGGTAATGTAATGCCAGAGGGCTTTCTTTCCGCAGAAATGGAGACCGCCCTTTGCGCGCCTGCACGTCAGAATTTGAAGCGCAATGCCGCTAAAATCGGCATAGTAAATCCTGTGGTTATGGCAACAGCAACCCCTAATCGATCGCAAGCTGCTGTCAAATTAATTGCAGAGTGGTGTCCAGATATTATCGTTGTGCATAAGAACTCAAGTTTTGATTTTGCTCGGCAAATCACGTGTAATTTTGAGACACCTTTTGGAAAAATTCAGACACGTATAAAACTAGCATATTCTGATTAAATCGCGGGCGTCATGTTCCGCTTTAGCCGAGGGCTAAGCTGTTTTGAATGTAAGTATCGCATGAGATATTTAGAAGAGATACGTGCCCAATAAATAATTCTAAGGTATATCTAAAATCGAATATTGTTATCTTAAAATAATTCACGTTTATTTTTTTATGCGATATTGTGGGTTATATTCTTATATCAAAATAATATAGCCGAATATAAAAAGTTCATTTTAGGAAAAATATTCAGTGGATATATCCACTGAACAAAATTAATTCAAAAGCTTTTTATTTATTAACCCGTTTTTAACTTATGATCTGTTTTACTGGAACAAATAAAAACAAGAGATTTTTTTTAATAAAATCCAATAGTGTTCTGGCTAGGTTATTCCCCAAGTTTTTTCTAGGGAAGCTGAATAGCTAATAAAAGTCTGATTAGGCGTGAGCAATACTTATCTGTTTTTACTCAGATACTGAGTAATTGGAGGGGATGCGCTCGTGTTAAGGAAGATTAGAGTTCTAAATGCGTTTTTAGGAACCTTTCTTGTCGGTATAGCCGTAATTACTGTTGATATCCGTGCTGAAACAACGTCGCAGGAAGCCATTGAAGCGAAAGTGACTGGTTGTCCAGAGTTGCCCAATGTTACTTGGTGGAAAACAACTCGTATTAAAATTGTAAAATACGTAGATCTTAGATATCGAGGTAATTGGGTCCCATATATTCAAAAATGGGAAACTTATAAACGAAAAATGCAGGGAATACTTGCTAGTAATGGTACTGCATTGGTTAAGTCGCGTAATATTCGCTTACATGGAGAAAAATTAGCGCTTCATATTAGAGAAATTGAGCGGCGACTTGAGGTTATAAAATGCCTCAAGAGTAAATTTTCTGGTCAATTAGCTTATAATGACACCGCTCTATGTGTTCCAGCTGGAGTGACTTCAAATATTAAAAGCCCTTATTTTGTATCAAATAAAAGGATGCAAATCTTTGGGAGTTTTTTTTCTAATCATATAAATCAAGGTGAGTGTCATGATTACGCGGAATTATGGTGAATGCGTCATGATTTCCGTTAAAAAAAGTTTAAACAGAACGTGTTTATAAAAGAATTACTGCGAGCCTGGCAGGCCGCGCCCGCGCCTGATAGATCTTATTATTAACAATAAGATCTACCAGGGAGAGAAGAGAGGCCCCATTATATTTTTATAGTGGGGCCTTTTTTTTAGCGAACAGCTATCGCTAATTCTAGGCTGGGTTGTTCAAATAAGGACATAAAATGATCAAAATCCTGCTTGTCTCCCTCGAGTTGTGCAGATCCATCGGTAATTCCTTCCTGGTAGGTTGTTTGCCCAAGAAAGATCTTTGTCAGAAAATTACGCTCACAGCTTATCCTGATATCTTCTGACTTTGGAGCGTCTGGATGAAATTGACAGACACCTCGACGTATCTCAAGTGCACATATCTCATTTGTGTCAGTTATGTTGAATGTGGAAGTTAGCTCAAGGTTTTTACAATCTTCAGCCCGTAATCTTACGGTTAGTAAACGTAATAATGATTTACTCGGAAAGTTGCGGATTGCATCTGGGCCTCCAAAAGGTAGGCCTTTTGGAGCTTTTAATTTACCTTCTAATTCGAGTGATGTTGTTAATGCCCAGTTTCTCCACGTAATATTTTTTTGATCATAGGCCCAGAGACGGAGGGCTTTTGCCTTTAGCTCTCGAGCCTCGACATCTGAAGTATTTGCTTTTATGATCCAAGTTACGATTTCAGCAGCCCACTGAAAGTCACCCCCATCAAATGCTAATTTAGCTTTTGCTAGGACTTGCTCTCTACCACCCATCAATTCAACGTAATTTTCAGCTCGTTCTGATCTTGGCTTGGGGTCTAAATGTATTGGATCTCCGTCGAACCATCCGACATATCCGTCATAAATAGCCGGAGCCGAATGTTTGTAACTACCATAAAACTCACCTAACCATTCGTGTTCGGCAAGATGATCTGGCATAATTACTTCTTCTCTGATTTCTTCTGGTGTGTAACCGTGGTTCATTCGTCTGACTGTTTGATCGTGCAGATATTGTATAGAGTCTCGATAAGCCACCAGAACATCTTCTATATTATCTGCTCCAACTACGGGGATACCGTGATGCGGTATTAGAGTTTCTGGCTCCATACGACGAAGGTGGTCAATGCCATCAACCCAAATCATTGGATCTCGAAAAGAGGTGCCTCTTAACGCATATAAATTGGGAAAGGTTTGTCCTTGAATTACGTCGGCAGAAATCAAAACCTTGTCTTTTGGAAGCCAAACGATAACCTGGTCGTCGGTCTCACTTGGTACGTGATGGAGTTCTATTTCAATTCCACAGATCTTGGTTTTCATGATGCCGGAGAATGTTTTAGTGGGTGCTATAAAACTTCGTTGTCCGGGAATATTTGGGGGTCCTAAGCCCGCACTAACGTTGCCTTCATCATTTAATGGTAATTGAAAACCAAAGGCATACATGGCTCGGCGAGCCAGAACTGGTGCTAAAACACCGTTATCTCGGACCATTGCCGGTATTAAATCGTCAAGTGCGATTATCTCTATATTTCCAGCTTGCACATCTTCTTCTGAGATAAAAGCGCGAACACCGCTTATATGGTCTGGGTGAACATGCGTATAAATTATTGCTTTAATTGGTTTGTCTGTAATTTTTTTAAGCTCTTCTGCAACGGGCTTTGCGAATTCTATTGTTGGCAACGTATCAACTAAAATTACGCCGTCGTCGCCTTCAATCATGGTCATATTTGCTGGCGAGTAAGCACAGGCAGTATGAATATAACCATTTAACGAAACAATCTTTTGTTCCATTTTTGCATCATGGGCTTTTAGTTCAGGGTGGATCGTGATCGGTGTGCTCATTTCATGTTCCCCTCAAGAATTCAATAATGCACGGATTGAGCCCTCAAGCTCATCAACATCAAAATAAAGGGGCCCCATTCCTCCCTGATAAGCAATTTTACCTTTTGAATTGATGAGATAAAGCCTGTCAGGCCACGATTGATAGGCCTCCTCTGCCGCATTATCCATTTTCTCGAGTAACATTGGGAATGAGAAATTATAACGGAGCATGCAGGCAGCAGCCACTTCCGCGCGTTCGTCTTCGGTTGTGGGATCATTAAAAATAATTCCTTCTTCGACGTTACGAAGGACTTGATCATTATCTTCTGGATGTGCTTCGCGAATATAAATACCAAGAAACTGTATTTGGCTGTTAAATTCTTTCGCTAATTTGTCGAGGCGCACGGCCCCGTCTCTAAAAGGTGGTCAGGTATAAGATCCGAAGATAAGCGCAATGGGCTTGCCAAAATATGAGGAAAGACTAACGTCTTTACTTGTCCGTTTTCCTTGTTTATCGAGACATTCAACTTCAAAATCCGGAGCGTTGGCACCGACTTTAGGTGATAATTCGTTATCACGAATAACACGCTTTTCTATAAAGGATCTTAATTCATCCCGTGTCATCCCACGTTTCTCTAGCCATTCGACTGTAGAATCTTGAACAATACGTTCAAACTTCTCCGGTAATTCAATTGACATTATAATTTCTCCTTTTGGTAGGCCATGAACTATTCTATTAATTGTCCCGGCTAGTTTCTATGTAACTAAATTAATAAAATCCTTGAAAAAAATAACATGCTTGCATATTTAATAATTAAATCAACTAATGTATATTAATAATATATATGAAGAAAATTAATTACTTAGAAATTGACGGGCGGCTTCTTCGACTGTTTCTGATTGTATTTGAGGAGCAATCGGTTACCAGAGCCGCTGCGCGTCTTGATTTGACGCAATCTGCGGTTAGTCATGGTCTCGAGAAGTTACGTAAAATCATTAAAGATCCGCTATTTGTTCGATCTGGACGCGGGATAACAGCGACCTATGTCGCTGAACAAATGGTCGAGGATGTTCGCGGCCTTTTACGAAATATGCGGTCACTATCAGAGCCTCGGGGGTTCAAACTTGAAGCAGTCGCTGGAAAATTTGTAATAGCAGCTAGCGATATTTTATGGCCTTTATTGCTTTCTGACCTTTTTATCGCAATTACCGCGCAATCACCTAATTTGGATTTACGTATCGTAAATGCTGGCCCTGATGCTACAAATTCATTAAGGGAGGGACATTTTGATCTAGTTCTTACCCCGATTCTCCCACAAGGTAGTGAGTTTAAACAGCAAAAACTTTTCGAAGATGAGTATGTTTGTTTCTTTGATCCAAAATGTACCAATGCTCCAAAAACTTTGGACGACTATCTCTCGCGTCATCATGCCCGTATTGTATTTTCAACTATTGAAACTAATCTGATCGATCAACTTTTATCAACTATGGGAAAGAACCGCAGGGTAGCATTACAAGTCCCAAGTTTTGCTGGATTACCAGGATTAATGAAAGGGACAGAGCTCATAGCCCTTTTGCCGTCTTCAATTAGGGAATCGATAATGATAGATTTTGATGTAGCTCCGTCACCAGTAATGATTGACGATCTTAAGGTTTACCAAATTTGGCATAGCAGGGATGATGATAGTCCTTTGCATGAATGGATCCGGATATTTCTAAAAAAACTAGCCTTAAAAATATAGTTTTCGATGATTATAATTTTAAGGCTAGTTAGTTAATTTAGGCAACAAATTTTTGACCAAATTATCCTTCCTTTATAAATCTAAAGAAATTTCTTTATATATCAATTTTAAAGGAAATTTTTACTATTACGACTTGTTTCCAATTAAAAATATTATGCTAATTTGGATAAAGAAAATTACCTTTACCTTTTCTTAAAGTCCGTCACGCATACTCACGTTAATTAATAATATAAAATAAAAAATTTATAGTGTGAAAATTCGCCAGAATGGTGAAAGCTAGTGGGTGTAGAATGGATATTACAAACCTCCCAATGTTTGGGTTGATCAAAGAACGTATGAACTGGGTCGGTCAACGTCAGCAGGTGATCGCTCAAAATATCGCAAATGCGGATACGCCGGAATATCGTGCCCGTGATATAAAAAAATTTGATTTTCAAAGAACCCTCCGAGAGCATACTCCTAATAGCAAAGTTGGAAAGGGCGCCACCATGCGCGCAACCCATCCAATGCATTTATCTGGTCGGGTAGGGTCTATTGCGAGCGCGGCATCTAGGGCTGATAGAAAGCCTTACGAAACAGCGCCGGATGGTAACTCGGTCGTTCTTGAGGAACAAATGGTAAAGATGAACGAAGCTGCTATCCAACATTCAGCTATGGTTGGACTATATCGTAAACATCTTAGGATGATTAAATTGGTAATCCGTGGAAAATAATTTATGGAAATTTATAGGATAATTGAGGACTTTGATGGCAGATGATTTGATATCGACTTTTCGTATTTCTGCTGCAGGTATGAAAGTTCAAGGTTCCAGGTTACGTGTAATATCACAGAATATTGCAAATGCTGACTCATTACCGACCGAACCTGGGGGAAAACCGTACCAGAGGAAATTGATCACTTTCAAGAATGAAGTAAATCGCGAATTGGGTGTAAATCTAGTTGAGGTGAACAGAATTAGCAAAGATCGTAGCGATTTTGTAAAGCGACTTGATCCCAGTCACCCTGCTGCCGATAAGGATGGCTATGTTCTAGCCCCAAACGTAAATAAATTAGTTGAAATGATGGATATGCGAGAAGCCCAACGCTCCTATGAAGCTAATTTAAGTGTCATTAGGACGAGCCGGGGTATGCTCAATAAAACACTCGAGCTTTTACGTTAATGTAAAAGTGCCTCCGCAAAAAGAACGGCGTGAAATTAGAATAAGAAGGAGAGCAAGATGGCAATTGAACTAGCAAATGCAATAAGTGCGTATAAGTCAGCTGTTGGACGTGCAGCGCAGGGTGATCTGCCAGGCATTGAGGCAGGCGAAAGTTCGGCGAATGATTTTTCCACAATGGTCAAAAATTTTGCCCAAGGTGCGATTGATAAAAATGTGGCAAGTGAACAACTTTCTGCGGCAGCTGCCGCCGGCAAAGCGAATATTGACCAAGTCGTTATTGCCGTCGCTGAAGCTGAAACGACATTAAATACAGTTGTTGCAGTTCGCGATAAAGTACTCGAGGCCTATCGTGAAATTCTGCGTATGCCGATTTAAAGGCTTAAATAATTAATGGATAAAGTAGCGGTTTTGGAAGTATCTAGACAGGTATTTTTTGTCATATTGAAAACCGGTGGGCCAATTATGGCCGCCGGATTAATAATTGGTTTGTTGATTGCAATTTTTCAGACCCTTACGTCTATTCAAGAAATGACGCTTACCTTTGTACCTAAAATTATTATTATTTTTGGCGCGGTAATTGTATTTATGCCCTTTATGATAACCTCAATTCTTGAATTTACGAGATCGCTTTATGACCGTATTGCTGCATTGAGTTAGCTCCATGTTGGAAGAGTTTCTCAAGGTCAATGCCTATGTTTTTATCGTTGTTTTCTCTAGGATAGGAACAGTCATGATTTTTATACCGGTGCTTGGTGACAACCGTATTCTTGCTAGAGGCCGACTTTTTTTTGCATTGGCGATCTCATTCATACTAACACCAGTTATATCTGATGTGTTACCGGCAATGCCAGAGAAGCCTGTTGAACTTGGTCTTATTGTTGGGGGAGAAATATTAGCCGGCGCATTTTTAGGTCTTGTTGTCAGAGCAATGTATTTTGCAACTCAGACAGCCGGTACTGTAATTTCTTTTATTTCAGGTATGGCTAATTCAATGGTTTATGACCCCGTTGTTGAACAGCAGAGCGCTATTGTGGCTGGTTTTATGGGATCTGTGGCAGCGTTACTGTTATTTGTTACCAATATGCATCATTTGTTAATTGAAGCAATGGTCGAGAGTTATATGTTGTTTCAACCCGGGGTAACACCAAACTTAGGGGATATGACCCAAATGATGGCGCGGCAGATCTCGGATACATTTATTCTTGGGGTTCAGCTTTCAACTCCATTTATTGTTGTTTCACTAGCTTATTATATAGGGCTGGGGGTGTTGACGCGTTTATCCCCCCAAATACCAATTTTTTTCGTAGCAATGCCGCTGCAGATTATTCTTTCAATGGTCATCCTGTCGCTGGCTATTGGTGGTATGATGACTGTCTACTTAAGAAATTTTCGCGATAATATTCAGCCGTTTATAGGATCTTAGTATCAGGAGAAGACTATGGCCGATAGTGATAGTGGTGAAAAAACCGAAGACCCTACCGGTAAAAAAATTTCCGATGCAAGTAATAGAGGTCAGGTTGCACAATCTCAGGAAATTCAAAGTTGGGCTATCTTACTGATCATCACCCTTATTATTGGATCCGCGGTACCCACTATAATGGGTTATGTTAAAAACATTAACCGTCGTTTTATCGAGAATGCCCACGCGTATACTTTATCCCAAGAAAATTTCCAGTATATTTTTAAAGAAGTTATATTTGAAATTGGGATCGTAATTCTGCCTTTAATGATGGTATTTCTTGTTACTGGCCTCTCGGTTCAACTTTTACAGATAGGATGGAACCCTTCTTTTGAAAAATTCCAAATTAAACTAAACAAATTTTCCCCAGCCAAAGGTGTCAAAAAATTTTTTGGCGTTCGTCCGCTAGTTGAGGCTTTTAAAAGTATGGTTAAGTTGGGAATAGTTGGTAGTGTAGTATTGGTCTCTGTTGCCCCGATGTTGAATGACGTCGAATTGTTACCGGCCTTTGAACTGCTGCATGCACTTGATCGAATTCAGGAAATTGCAATTGTTATTCTCGTTATTGCTGTGATGATTATGACTGTGATTGCAGCGCTCGATTATGCTTATCAAAAGTGGGATCATAAAGATAAGTTAAAAATGACTAAACAGGAAGTCAAAGATGAGCGTAAGCAGCAAGACGGTGATCCTAAAATAAAACAACGGATTGCTGCTTTACGGATGGAGAGAGCGAGAGAGCGTATGATGCAGGCAGTGGTTAAGGCTGATGTAGTAATTACTAACCCCACGCATTATGCCGTCGCTTTAAAATACGATATGGATACAATGCCAGCACCGATTTTAGTTGGTAAAGGTGTAGATTCTCTGGCTATGCGTATTCGTGAGATTGCTGAAGAAAATGATATTCCTATTGTTGAAAACCCGCCTCTCGCAAGGGCGTTGTATGCTGGTGTTGAAATTGATGAAGAAATTCCTACGGAACATTACCATGCAGTGGCGGAAGTTATCGGTTATGTTTTCCGTCTTAAAGGGAGAATGGCTAATGTTGACCAATTATCGGCAGACCAGATATCAAGCAGAGATCCTGGGACTGAAACTCAACGAGATCAAAAAAATATGGACCCTAACCTCAATTAAGTGAATTAGAAGGTTGATGATAGCGGCCGAATCGCGCAATTAATGGTCTAAGATACTTGGCAAGAATACCTGTTAAAAATAATTGGTGTGAAGAGGGCATTTTGAATTTAAGCAATAATAAGTTTAAGAGTATCGCTGCAACACTGACGTTGGGAATAATGGGGTGTCTTCGCTTTTCATTCTTAAATATGTTATTGGCAGTTATATGTGGTTTTGTGGTTATCACTTTATACATTCCAGGCTCAACCGTATCTTCCTATCTCACTTCGGTTTTCGGCAAAACTTCGCATTTCCTAGAAATCATGTTTGTAATTCTAACGGTTGTATTTTCAACAATTTCCGCTTGGAAACTAGGCCGCTTTGCTCAACAGCGGGAACTTAAGCGATCCTTTTTTAATTCTGTACAAAATTCAGAGGAAGCGCTGTTTATAACTGATCATCTTCAAAACATAATTATTGATAACGAAGCGTCTCGTTTGTGTTTCCAAAAACTTAAACCAAACCAAGAAGTTGGATCGTTAAATATAGAAAAGTTAGAAAGTTTGTTTGATAAAAATTCCAAGGTTATATTTACACGGATTTATGAAAATTCTGTCGCCTGCCGCAGTGATTCTGGCGAATTACTAATTAAGTTGCGGGGCCGAGTTGATAGTTACTGGAAAGTAACAATAGAGCCGATTGCGTTTCCAACAGAACACATGCTTTGGCGGATTGAAAATATCACGGATCAACGTGCTCAAGAGATTGAGCACCTAATTGAAGAAAAATATCTAGGTGATTTATTAAATCAACTGCCAGTTGGATTTTTTTCGGCTGATGGTGATGGAAATTTGAGATATTTAAACTCAAATTTACGTGATTGGTTAGGTATTCGGGAAGAAACAAATGTTAGCGAATTGCCGAGTTTTATGGATTTTATTTCGCCAGATGTTGCCGATAGCGATGTCACTTCGATGGATGCCAGTGGTATGCATGGTGGGCTTATTTTGCAGAACGCTGATGGTGAAGATTTTCCTGCTTATTTAATCCAATCGCAGAAAGAATCAGCCTCTGGTTACTTCGAATATAGTCGGTCAATCGTTTTGCGAGAGCCATTTACGCCGCTTGTTGATGACGGGATGGGCGGTGCGTTATTAAGTCGTTTGCCGTGGCTGTTTTCTGATGCTCCTGTTGGTATCGTGATGCTTGATATTAAAGGGGAAGTTACGGAATGTAATCGTGCTTTTCTCAAACTACTAGGGCTTCACCGCGACGGCGTAATTGGCAGGCCACTATCCGAGCGTATCAGCAAGGAAGATGCCAGTGATGCAGATGCACAACTTTCAAAAGTTGTAATGGGTATAATGCCTGCTACGTTATTAGATGTAAGGATGCCAGCTGGCGGTGAACGCGAGCTAGCGGCTTCGCTTTATGTAAGTCGGATTACGGATAAGGATAACGACGTTGTAGGCCTGGTCATGCATGTGATCGATACAACAGAACAAAAAAATCTTGAAGTGCAATTTAACCAAGCACAAAAAATGCAAGCTGTTGGACAGTTAGCGGGTGGAGTTGCCCATGATTTTAATAATTTGCTAACTGCTATGGGAGGTTTTTGTGATCTTTTGCTAGATCGCCATGGTTCTGATGATCCATCATTTTCTGACATTATGCAGATAAAACAGAATACTAATCGTGCTGGAAATTTAGTGCGGCAGCTCTTAGCCTTTTCCCGACGTCAAACGCTTCAACCAAAAGTGTTTGCGATTACGGATGCCTTAAATGATCTTTCAAATCTTCTTCGCCGTTTAATTGGTGAGAACATAACGCTTGATATAAATCATGGTAAAGATATAGATCTCATACGAACGGACCCTGGGCAATTTGATCAAGTTGTGATTAATCTTGCGGTTAATGCCAGGGATGCCATGCCAGGGGGTGGCCTAATTGATATTTCTACCGAGCGTGTTACTGTAGAAACATCTATTCAACGTGGCCACGAAGTTATGCCGGCAGGAGAGTACATACTAATTAAGGTGGCTGATACAGGTTCCGGAATTGCCAAAGAAGATATAGGTCGTATCTTTGAGCCATTCTTTTCGACGAAGGTTGTTGGGGAGGGCACGGGGCTTGGTCTTTCAACAGTTTACGGTATTATACGTCAGTCTGACGGTTATATTTTTGTTGATTCAGCTCCCGGAAATGGCACTACTTTTTCATTATACCTTCCAGCTTTTAGTGCCGCTGATGCTGATTATGTTGGTGGCGGATATACCCATGAAATTGTTGATGATGCTGATCTTACTGGGGGCGGCACTATACTCTTGGTTGAAGATGAAGATGCTGTCCGTTTGTTTGGTGCGCGGGCATTGAGAAATAAAGGCTATCGCGTTTTAGAAGCAAATGATGGCGAGCATGCTCTAGACGTTATTAATGAATTTGGCGATCCAATTGATTTGATCCTGACGGATGTAATGATGCCTGGCATGGATGGGCACACTTTGGTTCGTTTAATTTTGGAAGAGCTTCCAGATATTAAAGTGATTTTGATGTCAGGATATACGGAAGATGCAATTCCTGGTGAAATTACCGAAGATGCATCCATAAATTTTTTACCTAAACCCTTCAGCCTACAGGAACTTGCCGGTAAAGTTAAAGAGGTCTTGTTGAATTAGCGCTTCGATTACATCAAACTAATACAGTCTTTTCAAAATACCCGGTTAAGGCAAATAGTCCTTCAAATTCACGTTATTAAAGTTAAGTGGAAATGCTGGCTCAAAATCTCTGCGCTCGTTTTCTGATAAATGTGCTGGAATCGTTGCATCTATCATCCATTTTGTGCCGATGCGGGCAAAGTTTCCCATCGCTGGAGCAGTAGGAGAAATATTATCGAGTGAGAAGACGCGCGTATTTGGGATCATGGTGACGTCGCGTTCAGCATGAACTCTTGTTGTCAACGACCAAGCAATTTGGCGGAGATCATTAGCATCAATATCTTCATCAACTGCGATGGCGAGTTTGGGGTGAAGATATGGTCCAGAAAGGGCAGCCATTAGAGCAGTTTTAGTTTGTCCCGGGTGGCGGGGGCGGATTTTGAGAATTAGCATCATAACACCGGCTTCAGTGATAGCGCGGACGTCAAGAAGATTTAACCCACCCTCTACATTTCTTAAATGTTTTTTGGTGGCAACCTCAACGCCTAAACCCATAGTAGATTGGGCATCTGTCACTGGAAATCCACAGTGTAATGCGAAGAAAATTGGGTCTTTACGCTGGGTAATGGCTTTAACTTGGAATACTTCAGACTTGCCTCCGCCGGCATAAGTCCCCGTCACCTCTCCAAATGGTCCTTCTGGCTCGGTAAAATTTGGAAGAACTTCTCCTTCAATAACGATTTCAGCATCTGCCGGAACCTCTAGGTCAGTTGTCTCACATTTGGTTAGACGCACCGGTTCCTCCATTAAAGCGCCTGCTATTTCAAATTCATCATTACCAAATGCGGTGGTAAAACTTGATGCAAAAAAGATAGCTGGATGAATGCCATAAACCATTGCAACTGGCATAGCTTCCCCACGCGCGCTATATTTTTCATAGATTTGCCTAGCCTGACGGGGGATCATTACAAATCCAGTTTTGTCCTTACCTGTTATCATTTGACGATGTACGGAAAGATTACGGATGCCTGTATCTGGGTCTTTGATTATGGCGATGCCTGAAGCAAAGTAACGTCCACCATCTTTTTCAGACGTCAGCATGGTTGGAAAATCGTATAGATTTATATCGGTCCCGGTTTTGATAATTTCTTTTACCGGTGTACTACCATGTGTGATTTTGGGGGCAATGGGCGTAAGCATTCGTTCCAGCATTTGATCCAATATATTGTGTTCATCCAGATCAAGCCCAATTGCCCATTTCTTACGGTCAGCTATGATTTGGCTGCAGGCCTGCCAGTTTTTATGGCCTTTGATATTTATAAATAAGCTAGCCTTGCCCATTTCGTTGAATGTCTTCCATCCTACCGCTGCCATATTAGCTAATGGATCTACAGTTTTAGTAAACCGAATTAGCTCGCCCTGCTGTTCTAGGTTAGATAGCATCGTGCGAAAAGATTGGTCTGGCATTATTAATGTTCCTTAGTGCTGAGGGTTTAGAAATGTTAATATGTAACATATTTAAAAAGAAGAATTCGGAAAACGAAACTTATTTTAACCTTTTTTTATTATTCATTAAAAAAATCAAACTTTAATTTGGTAAAATGTTACGTTCTTGATACAGTGTCGAATAATAGGAATCTGCCGTTAAAGCGTTTATTATTTATATAAATTTAAAGGGAGTATAACATGATTAATCGAATTCTTTGTGTAGTAGGGATGACTGCGTTGTTGATGACGGGGGCACCTGTATTTGCGAAAGATATAAAAATTGGGTTTATTTCTACACTTACAACACCGGCTGCTTTGATTGGGAAACAACTTAAAGCTGGCGCTGAATTAGCGATGGACCACATTGGAAATAAAATGGGGGGGCGAAATGCAAAAATTCTTTTTGAAGATGATGGTTTTAGTCCAAAAATAGGCAAGCAAAAAACTGAAAAACTTATCAAAAAAGATAAAGTAGACATAGTCGCTGGTTACATATGGTCGCATGTTTTAGCTGCTTCTGCTCCAGTAGTTTTAAAGGCCAATAAATTTATCTTTTCTTCAAACGCTGGCCATTCAATATTTGCCGGAAAGAAATGCCACAAAAATTTCTTTAATGTGTCATGGGAAAATAGTCAAAATGCGGCAGCGACGGGGGCATTGTTAAATAAGAAAGGGGTGAAAAGGCTATATATTCTATCACTTAACTATGCAGCCGGGAAACAGGTCGTGGGCGGTATAGAAAGGGGTTATAAAGGTAAAGTGGTTGGCAAGGACTTTGTGCCTTTGAGTCACAAAGACTGGTCCGCTGAATTAACAAAAATTAGATCTGTAAAACCTGATGCGGTGGTCGTATTTTATCCAGGAGCTTGGGGCCCTAAATTTTTTGGTCAGTATGCTCAAGCTGGTTTAAAAGGAAAAATTCCATTATATCATGTTTTTTCGGTAGATATGGGTAATTTGCCTATCTTTCAAAAAGTTGGATTAAATGTGCTAAATACAATGCAAACCGCCCAATGGTCCCCTGATTTTAAAAATCCGCAAAACCAGAAATTCGTGGCTGGTTTTAAGAAGAAATATGGCATGATGCCAAATCATTTCGCCGCACAAGCTTATGAAACGATCATGCTAATTAAATCTGGCGTCGATGCAGTTAATGGTGATGTGTCAAAAATGGACGAAATGCGGGTAGCATTGGAAAAAGCAAATTTTACAGCATTACGCGGAAATTTTCGTTATGAAAAGGAGCATTACCCTATTCAAGACTTTTATGCCCGCGAAGTGGTAAAGGGATCTGATGGGAAATGGACCATTGTGCAGCGCGGAAAGGTGGTAAGTAACTCTCGAGCGCCGAATCACGAGGAATGCAAACGCTAAAATAATCAGAGTTTAATATAAGTGGGGCTAGCTGAAGAGGCTTGCCCCATTTATTTTATAAAATATTCGAGTTAGTAGGAATCATAACTATCTAATCGCTAAATTAGCCAACTCCTAGGTTTGCTAAGTTTTATCAAAAAAGAACAGAACATAATTAGAACATAATAGTTTTAATCCTTTATTTTCAATAATTTATAAAAAAAAGTTGCAATTAAGAACAAAAAGAGTACAAACTTGCTTAGTTGCGCGAATCATTTGTCTATGAAATAAGGAATGAACCAATGTCAGAACCAGCACTACGTCTCGTGGAGAAAAAAGATATCGATAAAGAAAAAGCTTTAGATGCGGCTTTAAGTCAAATCGAACGTAATTTTGGTAAAGGCTCAATAATGAAGCTTGGCCAAGCAGATAATGCTTTGGATATTGAAGCCGTTTCAACCGGTTCACTTGGACTTGATATCGCACTTGGAATTGGTGGTTTACCAGAGGGCCGGGTCGTTGAAATTTATGGACCAGAAAGCTCAGGTAAAACGACACTGTCTTTGCATGTCGTAGCAGAAGCTCAGAAAATTGGCGGTACCTGTGCATTTATTGATGCAGAACATGCGCTTGATCCTACCTATGCTAAAAAGCTCGGCGTAAATGTCGAAGATCTCTTGATTTCGCAGCCTGACGCGGGAGAGCAGGCTTTGGAGATAGCGGATACTCTCGTACGTTCAGGTGCTATTCATGTCCTTGTAATCGATAGTGTTGCAGCACTTGTGCCTAGGGCAGAACTTGAAGGTGAGATGGGCGATCACCACGTTGGATTACAAGCGCGATTAATGAGCCAAGCGTTGCGTAAACTTACGGCCTCGGTAGCTAAATCGAATACTATGATTATTTTTATTAATCAAATTCGAATGAAGATAGGTGTTATGTTCGGTAGTCCTGAGACAACAACGGGAGGGAATGCTCTTAAGTTTTATGCTTCGGTTCGTTTAGATATTCGTCGCATTGGTGCCATCAAAGACAAAGAAGACGTCGTTGGAAACCATACGCGGGTTAAAGTTGTCAAAAATAAAGTGGCGCCGCCTTTTAAGACCGTAGAATTTGATATTATGTACGGTGAAGGTATTTCCAAGATGGGTGAATTAATTGATCTTGGTGTAGCAGCTGAAATTGTTGAAAAATCGGGCTCTTGGTTTTCCTATGATAGCCAACGGATAGGACAGGGAAGGGAAAATGTTAAAAGTTTCCTTAAAGAAAACCCAGCAATGGCAGAGGAGATCGAACATAAGATTCGAGAAAATGCGGGCTTATTAGACGGTGAAATTATTACTCCACCAAATGAAGATAAAATGGAGAATGATGCTAAAAATTCTGAAGAAGATCTTGAGCTACAAATCAGTGAGTAGATAAAAATCTTCAGCCACTTCTAATTAGTGTAGGCAGTGACCCTTGGAAAGGCACAAGGGTCACTGTTTTATTCAGATAGTTTCTTATACAGATATGCGGCGATTTCTGGACATGCCTTAAATACCGAGTTAAAACCGACCTTCTCTAGTTTTTGGTAATGGTAGCTCGCATGCAATCTACAAATGATATTCGCGCTTTATTTCTTGATTATTTTGCCCAAGAAGGACACGAAGTTGTTTCGTCGTCATCTTTAGTGCCACAAAATGATCCAACCCTTATGTTTACCAACGCTGGTATGGTTCAGTTTAAGAATACTTTTATTGGTCAGGAAACTCGTGAATATATTCGTGCAGCGACTTCACAGAAATGTGTTCGAGCAGGTGGTAAGCATAATGATCTGGAGAATGTTGGTTATACGGCTCGCCATCATACTTTTTTTGAAATGCTTGGTAATTTTTCTTTTGGGGATTATTTCAAAGAAGAGGCGATTGCATTTTCATGGGACTTAATTATTAAAGAATATGGATTGCCCGTCGACAAACTCTTAGTCACGGTATTCGCCGAAGATGACCAAGCGTTTAATCTTTGGAAAAAAATCGCTGGTTTGGCCGATGATAAAATTATTCGTATTCCGACTAGTGATAATTTCTGGTCAATGGGAGATACGGGGCCATGTGGTCCATGCTCAGAAATTTTTTATGATCATGGTGATCATATTGCCGGTGGGCCTCCTGGCTCTCCCCACGAAGATGGTGACCGGTTCATTGAGATTTGGAACCTTGTTTTCATGCAATACGAACAATTAAGTGCCGATGAGAGGATTGATTTACCTAAACCAAGCATTGATACCGGTATGGGCCTTGAGCGTATTTCAGCGGTTTTGCAGGGCACTCACGACAATTATAAAACCGATTTGTTCCAAGCATTAATTAATGCATCAGCAGAAACATCCAACACATCACCGGAGGGTGAGCATAATGTATCTCACAGGGTGATAGCTGATCATTTGCGGGCTATTAGTTTTTTGATTACAGATGGTGTGCTACCATCCAATGAAGGGAGGGGGTATGTTCTTCGGCGAATTATGCGGAGGGCTATGCGGCATGCGCACTTAATGGGGTGTGAAGACCCGCTTTTATTTAAACTTGTTCCAACATTAACTCAACAAATGGGACAGGCTTTTCCCGATTTACTCCGAGCTCAATCTTTAATTGCGGAGACATTGGAGCTTGAGGAAAATCGCTTTAAACGCACGCTGGACAGAGGTCTAGGATTACTCGAAGAAGAAATTGGGAAGTTGGCAGACGGTGGCGTCTTAGCAGGCGAAATCGTGTTCAAGCTTTATGATACATTCGGATTTCCACTTGATTTAACCCAAGATGCTCTTCGTGCCCAAGGGTATAGCGCGGACATAGTGGGCTTTAATAGCGCAATGGAAAAGCAACGGGCTGATGCTCGCTCAGCTTGGTCTGGGTCCGGAGATGTGGCTACGGAACAAGTTTGGTTTGATATCCGTGAAAGAACTGGCACTACGGAATTCTTAGGATATGAAGTGGAGAGTGCCCAAGGCCAAGTACTTGCACTCGTTGTGGATGGCGTCGAGGTCGATGAAGCGAATGACGGTTTAAACGTGGCGATAATCCTAAACCAAACGCCGTTTTATGGGGAGTCTGGTGGCCAGGAAGGGGATCAGGGGTTAATTTTGAATGAAAGCGGTGTGTGCGTTACTATCAATAAAACACAAAAAAAACTTGGGGATCTCCATGTACATTATGGTCGGGTTTCTGGTGAAAAAATAAGCGTTGGTAATAATGTGAATTTAAAAATTGAGCATGAACGACGCTCTGCCTTAAAAGCACACCACTCTGCAACTCACTTATTACATTCAGCTCTTCGTAATCAGTTGGGAGATCATATTGCGCAAAAAGGATCGTTGGTAGCAAGTGAACGATTGCGTTTTGATATATCACACCCGAAAGCTATTTCTGACGATGAACTTTTAATTATCGAAGATCAGATAAATATTCAAATCCGCAGTAACAGCGAAGTTGCTACCCGCCTCATGACGCCAGATGAAGCTATTGAGGCCGGTGCCATGGCTTTGTTTGGTGAAAAATACGGTGATGAGGTCAGAGTGGTCACTATGGGAGGCCAGAATGATAACCAAGCTTATTCCACAGAGTTATGTGGCGGCACGCACGTTCGGCGTACAGGTGATATCGGTATTTTTCGGATTCTTTCTGAGAGCGCGGTGGCTGCAGGTATACGACGTATTGAAGCTGTGACTGGTGTTGCTGCACAATCCTTTGTAGCAAAAGAATCTAGAATACTTAGTGAATCAGCGCTGGCCTTAAAAGTACCAGTAGAAGACTTGCCCGGTCGTATAGCAGGCCTGCTTGATGAACGGCACAAGCTTGAAAGAGAAGTGACCGAGCTTCGGAGGCGTTTAGCCGTTGGTGGCGGTGATGCTGGAGTTCCGTTAAACTTTATAGAGATTTCCGGCATAAAATTCTTCGGAAAGATCTTAGATAATGTCCCAGCGAAGGAACTCAAAAGCTTAACCGATGATTTTAAAGAACAAATTGGCTCTGGCGTAATAGCTTTGGTTAGTAACAATGAAGAAAAGATCTCGTTGGTTGTGGGAATTACAGAAGATCTAACAGATAATTTAAACGCCGTTGATTTAGTGCGTGCTGGTTCTGCGATTGTGGGAGGCAAAGGTGGTGGAGGGCGTCCAGATATGGCTCAAGCCGGTGGTTCGGACGGTAGTAAGGTTGCCGAAGCCATTAGTGCAATCGAAGATGCAATCGCTGCTTCCGCATAAAGTATAAAAAGGAAACCGACTAATGAAGTTCTCGGGAACTAACAACTATATTGCTACAGAAGATTTGATGGTGGCAGTTAACGGCGCCATCGCGCTTGAACGGCCACTTTTGGTTAAAGGGGAGCCTGGCACAGGTAAAACTGTCCTCGCTCATGAGATTGCACAGGCTCTAAATCGACCTCTAATTGAGTGGCATGTTAAATCAACGACCAAAGCACAGCAGGGTTTGTATGAATATGACGCTGTATCTCGGTTACGGGATTCTCAATTGGGAGACAAAAAGGTCCATGATATTTCTAATTACATCAAGAAAGGAAAAATATGGGAAGCTTTTAGTTCCAAAGATCTTCCAATATTGCTAATAGATGAGATTGATAAAGCCGACATTGAATTTCCGAATGATTTATTACTGGAACTAGATCGCATGGAATTTCACGTCTATGAAACTAATCAGATAATTAAAGCTACTCAGCGCCCTATTGTAATTATTACGTCTAACAATGAGAAAGAATTACCGGATGCTTTTCTTCGACGTTGCTTCTTTCATTATATATCTTTTCCTGATAGTGAGGTGATGAAAGACATTATTGATGTCCATTATCCAGATATTCAACGTAATTTAGTACGTGAAGCTTTAAATGCTTTTTACGATATCCGCGATGTGCCGGGGTTAAAGAAAAAACCTACGACATCTGAATTATTGGATTGGATTAAATTGTTGATGGCTGAAGATATTCCACCGGAAGTGCTCCGCATGAAAGATTCTAAAAATATTATTCCGCCACTCTATGGGGCGCTTCTGAAGAATGAACAAGATGTGCATTTGTTTGAAAAACTAGCGTTCTTAAATCGCCAAGAAGAGCGATAATACTTTTTAGGCAGCGTTAATGTTTACTAATTTCTTTCTTACCTTACGGGATGCTAAAATACCTGTCTCACTTCGAGAATATTTGATGCTTCTTGAAGCAATGAATAGAGGTCTTAGCTCATACAAAGTTGATCAGTTTTATTATTTAGCACGTTCGTGTTTAGTGAAAGACGAGCGTAATCTGGATAAATTTGATCAGGTGTTCGGCAGTTTTTTTGAAGGTCTTGAGTTCACCTCGGATGGCGAGGAAATGATCACGGAAATCCCAGAAGAATGGCTTAAATCGCTTTCTGAACACGTATTGACTTCAGAAGAGATGTCTAAAATTCAAGCTGTGGGTGGGTTTGAGAAGCTCATGGAAGAGTTAAAGAAACGTCTAGAAGAACAGGATAAACGGCATGAAGGGGGGGGTAAATGGATAGGCACAGGGGGAACCTCTCCATATGGAGCAAACGGATATAACCCAGAAGGTGTTAGAATTGGTCAAAAAACGGGTCGGCATGGGCGCGCAGTTAAAGTGTGGGATAAACGCCAGTTTAAAAACCTGGATGATCAGGTTGAAATAGGAACGCGTAACATGAAGATGGCTTTACGCCGCCTTCGTAGTTTTGCACGTGATGGTGCTGCTACCGAGTTAGATCTTTCCGATACAATAAGCTCAACAGCTCGTAACGCCGGGCTTTTGGATATAAAGATGGTGCCTGAACGTCATAATACCGTAAAGGTTTTGATCCTTTTTGATATTGGTGGTTCGATGGATTACCATATTGAGACGTGTGAGAAATTATTTTCAGCTGTTCGAAGTGAGTTTAAGCATCTTGAATTTTTTTATTATCATAACTGTATTTATGAGAGGCTTTGGAAAAATAATATTAGGCGTAATGTGGATACAATTCTAACCTGGGATGTATTACACACGTATTCTAGGGATTATAAATTAATATTTGTTGGTGACGCGACTATGGGGCCCTATGAAATCGCCTATCCGGGCGGTAGCGTGGAACATTGGAATGAAGAGCCTGGAAGTATTTGGATCAATCGAATGTTAGAGGTTTATAGTCGCGCTATCTGGCTTAATCCTGTTCCAGAGAATTATTGGCAAAGTACTCCAACTATAAGAGAGATCAAAAGGATGCTCGGCAATCGTATGTATCCGCTCACACTTGGTGGTTTAGATTCTGGGATGCGAGAGCTATCGCGTTGAGTTTTTATGCGCTATATTCAAAAATGCGTCGAGTGATACAACTAAGGTATTAGAAATAATTAACACTCAAAAAAAGATAGCCAAAGTTAATTCAACTCTTAATTTAGAAATTATTCTTTTCCTTTAATCTTAAATACACTTTTCATGGCGAATGCTTGCAAGCGATTTTTGGTCTCTTCATTAAGGTTATCTAGCAACTCTGATTGTCTTTTGTGTATCACTATTGCGTTTTTGATTAGCATTTGGCGCTTTGTTAGTTCCGCGTTGGCGCCCTCTTTTTGTTTCTTGTTTAAAGCCGTATTTTTTAAATTATTTAAAAAACTGAACATAATATTTATTATATCTCGAATATATTAGGAAAACTACAAAGCACTATTTTACCTCAAGTGTATTTTATAAATCCACTACTAATTGAAAAACAAGACATCACTAGGGTTTAGTTTAGTTGATGACTTCTTATAAAAATTCACTATGTTAGTTTTATGAAGAGAAAACGCGCTGCAAAAATAGTGTCAACTCTAGGACCTTCAACGTCCTCTCCAGAAATGATAGAAAAGATTTTTAGAGCTGGGGCAGATGTGTTTAGACTCAATTTCAGTCATGGAACCCATTCAGAACACAAAGAACGTTATGATATTATTCGCAAAATTGAAGTCGACAGCAAACGTCCGGTAGGAATTATTGCAGATTTACAAGGGCCAAAAATACGAGTTAATAAATTTATTGACGGAAAAATTGATTTGGCTAGAGGTAACAGTTTTATTTTGGACGATAAAAAAAATGCATTGGGGGATGATAGTCGTATTTCTATCTCCAATCCCGAAATTTATTCGTGTTTACAAATAGGTGTCGAGTTGTTGTTAGATGACGGTAAGATGAAACTTGTCGTTGAAAAAAATTATGGGTCATCTGTCCAAACTAAAGTGTTAGTGGGTGGGCAGTTATCTAATCATAAGGGCATTAATATTCCAGGTGCTGTTTTACCTATGTCCTCCCTGACCAAAAAAGACCTGGAAGACCTTGATTTTGCGTTGGATTTAGGAGTTGACTGGATTGCGCTATCATTTGTCCAACGTCCGGAAGATGTTCGAGAAGCACGTGAATTGATTGCTGGTAAAGCCGGTATTTTGGCTAAGTTAGAGAAACCTCTCGCAATCGAACACTTAGATGAGATAATTGAGTTGTCTGATGCTATTATGGTAGCGCGGGGTGACCTCGGTGTCGAAGCTCCACCTGAGGATGTCCCTGGCTTGCAAAAAAAGATAATTAGGAATGCTCGACGAGAGGGCAAACCTGTGATCGTAGCAACCCAAATGTTGGAAAGTATGATCAGCTCTCCTACACCAACACGGGCAGAAGCTTCTGATGTTGCGACGGCTGTTTTTGATGGTGCAGACGCTGTTATGCTCTCGGCTGAAACTGCTGCGGGCTCATATCCTCTAGAAGCGGTATCGATTATGGACCGAATTATTCAGAGTGCTGAACAGGACGAATATTATAGATCGATAAGAGTTAAAGATATTGGGAAAGCTCGTGCGACTGACGCTGATGCGATTACGTTAGCTGCAAAGCAAGTAGCTGAAACGTTAGGTGCTGCAGCAATCGTCACATTTACATCGACTGGCTCAACAACTTTCAGAGCTGCGCGAGAACGGCCAGTGGTCCCAATTCTGGGTTTAACACCAGATATTAAAACGGCCCGTCGAATCATGCTAGTTTGGGGCGTCCATCCTGTAGAAACTTCATATTTTGATGAATTTGATGACGTGGTGAAAAGTGCTACTAAGGTGGCTCGTAAAGAAGGGTTTGCAATAACGGGACAACAATTAGTTATTACAGCAGGTGTGCCATTCGGCACTCCTGGTGCAACAAATATTTTGCGTATAGTTAAAGTGGAGTAATGATCTAGAGCTGGTTCCTTTTCGGTGCTTAACTTGACGAGCAGACAATCCTCCTGCAAAACGACCCTATGATTTTCCATCTATTAACAATTATTGCCCCGGTTTTTTTCGGAGTTGCATTTGGGTTCGTTTGGTCGCGTTTGGATAAACCTTTTGATACCGAATTTGTAACTTCCCTGGTATTTAATTTAGGTACTCCGTTACTTATATTTTCTACGTTAACAAAATTGGATACAGACCCTCGGGCCTTTGCGGATTTAGCGATGGTTATGGTCGTGGCGTTGTTTTTATTTCTTATTATAAGCTTCCTAGTATTGAAGGTTTTCGGCCTAGATCAGCGAACCTATCTTGCGGCAATTATGATACCAAATACTGGAAATATTGGTATACCTCTGTGCTTTTTAGCATTTGGCGAGTTGGGACTAGCATTTGCAATCATTGTCTATACAATTGTGAGTTTGACTCAATTTACTCTCGGAGTAGCCATCGCTGCTGGTAGTTTTTCATTAATGGAGTTGGCAAAAAATTCTTTGATCTATGCTGTTTTAGCAGCACTTTTAGTCATGGTGACTGATTATCAGTTACCCAATTGGCTAGCGAACACAGTGCATATTTTTAGTCAGTTCGCTATTCCATTAATGTTGATCATGTTAGGCGTATCTATTGCTAAATTAAAGGTGACCCGTCTGCGACGAAATCTAGCTCTAAGTTGTGTTCGATTAACCATGGGTTTGAGCGTTGGTTTATTCGTAAGTCACCTTTTTGGATTAGAGGGCGTTGCCAGAGGTGTTGTTGTTTTAGAATGCTCTATGCCTGCCGCGGTATTTAATTATATGTTGGCTATGCGCTATGAAAATAGCCCGGAGGAGGTCGCCGGTCTGGTTGTCACTTCAACTCTATTTTCATTTGCAACATTGCCTTTACTGCTAGCATTTATTTTAAGCTTATAAATTCTACTTAGCATAAAGATTTTCTAATTGGGCCCCGTATTTTTCTGTGATGATATGTCTACGTACTTTTAGGGTCGGCGTCATCATTTCATTGTCGACAGTGAATTCTTCATCAGTTAATACAAAGTGACGTATTTTTTCGATAACCGAGAGATTTTC
>DUBF01000193.1:53618-62629 GCA_012960465.1 Rhodospirillales bacterium
CTACGTGCGGTTTTCTATCTCCATAAACCATAGCTTGGGCTATTTGCGGTTCTAAGGTTAAAAATCCTTCTATTCGTTGTGGCGATAAATTGTCACCTCCCGAATTAACAATGATATCCTTTTTTCGGTCCGTTATTTGGATATAGTTTTGGTTATCCATGACCCCAATATCACCAGTGTGAAGCCAACCATCTTTGATTGCCGCTTTTGTGGCATCCTCATTTTGCCAGTATCCTTTCATAAGAAGGTCTCCACGCACTAAAATTTCTCCATCAGTGGCAATTTTAACTTCAGTTTCCAAAATTGGTGTCCCAACCGTTTCAATTTTAACTTTATTTGGCCGGTTGAAGCTGATTACCGGAGCTGATTCTGTTTGCCCATAACCTTGGAGGAGATTAAGTCCCAGTGCTGTAAAAAACATCCCAATATCGGGATTAAGGGGTGCCCCACCAGACGCAAGCGCTTTTAGCCGCCCGCCAAACGTGGCTTTAATTTTTTTTCGAACCAATTTATCTACAATGGTATCAAGAAGACGTTCTTTAAAGGTAAGACTTTTTGGGTTCTCAAATTTCTTTGTACCAAGTTCGACAGCTGTTAGGAACAATTTTGCTTTCGAGCCGCCCGCCGCTATAACACCTTTGGTTATTTTGGCGTGCATTAGTTCATAAAGTCTTGGAACAGCAGTCATAATTGTTGGTCGCGCTTCAGACATGTTTTCAGTAAGATGTTCGAGGCCTTCGGCGAAATATACTTGAGCACCAATATAAGTCGGGAAACACACCCCCCCGATATGTTCATAAGAATGAGAGAGGGGTAAAAATGAGAGAAAAACCTCATCTTCTTCCAAAATTTCTTTAAGTGCGTCGCAGACACCTCTGCAATTATGCATGATTGCTCGATGGGGCAGCATCACACCTTTTGGGGATCCTCCGGTACCCGAAGTGTAGATGATAAGGGCCGTGTCTTCTTTAGATATTGTCGAGATATACTCAGAAAGATTATCCGTCTCGTTCTTACCTTTCTCAACCAAGTTTGCCCAAGAGACGATATTAATTCCCGAGGATTGAGATGGTTCCAGTTCATCAATGGTAACTATAAAATTAACATTTCCTGTTTGATAAGCTGCAGGCACAAGGTTTGCAGCGAGTTCTTTTGATGAGACAATCACGCCTTTTGCTCCACTATTTGAGATTATATGGGCATGGTCATTTTGAGTATTGGTCGTATATGCGGGTACAATGATTCCTCCGGCAGCCATTATAGCATAGTATGCTATTATCCATTCTGGTCTGCTTTCCGAACAGAGCAGAATGCGATCGCCTTTATTTATTTTGAGGGTTTTTAATCCGCGGGCTAAGGCTGAAACGGTCTCCGCGCTTTCTTTCCAGCTTACCGATTCGTATTTCCCTTCTTTCTTTCCCCAAAGAAAAGGTTTTTCTCCCAGATCCTCTGCTTGTTCAATGAACATAGCTATTAAGCTTGGCCAAGTTTTCATAAAAATCCCCTTCTTTTTTAATTCGGATTTGAACCCGTTGCCGTTTAAACTATATCAACTGTAAATCCGGTTGCTTACCTAAAACATTGAAAAAACTCTAACATACTTTCTAGTAAAATGAACATTTATAAGGACGACTAAAATATGTCTAACGCTATTGCAAAAGAAATAATACCTAAATGGAATTTAGAAGACCTCTATACCGGAATGCAGGCCCCGGAAATATTGAACGACTTAAAAGAAGCAGAGGCTTCGGCAAAAGCTTTTTCTTCTCGGTATAAGGGAAAATTAGAAGTTATAAATAATATTGGATTCGGCCAATCAATACAGGAATATGAGAGTTTAAATGAAGTTCTTGCTCGGGTTATGTCTTATGCGCAATTATTATTTTCTGCCGATGCGGAGAACCCAGACGTCGCTGCGTTCTATCAAGATACAAGTGAACGGGTTACTGAGATATCGTCTGATACGCTTTTTTACGAGTTAGAAATTAACCGATTAGATGATGCAATACTCTCTAAAAAACTAAAACATCAGGTTACAAACAATTTTAAATCATGGATAGATAGTATCCGTGCCTATAGACCCTATCAATTGGCAGATGACGTTGAAAAAATCTTACACGAGAAATCTGTGACGGGTCGAGCGTCTTGGTCACGTTTATTTGATGAAACAATGGCGGGAATGCGGTTCGAAGTTGATAGCCGTAAAATCTCTAACAGTGAAATTATGAGTAGGATGTCTGATAAAGATCATCTTGTCAGAAAGAAAGCAGCCAAATCTTTTGGAGCAGGTTTGGAACAAAATATTAAATTGTTCTCTCTGATTACCAATACGCTTGCGAAAGATAAAGATATTGAAGATAAATGGCGCAATTTCCCTCGTGCGGTATCTAGCCGTAACCTCTCAAATCAGGTTGAAGATGAAGTCGTTGACGCATTAGCTGATGCGGTTAAACATAGCTATAAAAATTTAGCTCACCGATACTATAAGTTAAAAGCTAAATGGTTGGGTGTTGAAGTAATGGACTACTGGGACCGAAACGCGCCACTTCCAGAATCTGATGAGGCACATATATCGTGGCAAGATGCTAAAGAAACAGTACTGACATCCTATAAATCATTTGAGCCACAATTAGGGAAAATTGCTGAGGAATTCTTTAAAAAAAAATGGATAGACGCAGACCCCCGTGAAGGTAAGGATTCGGGCGCTTTTTCACACCCAACAGTTCCATCTGTGCACCCTTATATTCTAATGAACTATCATGGGAAAACTCGTGATGTAATGACGCTGGCACATGAATTAGGCCACGGTATTCATCAAACTCTAGCCGCGCCGCAAGGGCACTTTTTGTCGGATACACCTTTGACATTAGCTGAAACAGCGTCGGTTTTTGGAGAGATGCTTACTTTTAGGGGAATGCTTAAGGCCGCTAGGGAAGCAAAGACACGGCGAATTATGTTGGCGTCTAAAGTTGAAGATATGTTAAATACGGTTGTTCGCCAAATTGCTTTTTATACCTTTGAAGAAAAGGTACATACCGAGCGTCAAGATGGTGAGTTAAGCGCAGATCGATTAGGAGAAATTTGGTTGGAAATCCAGAAAGAAAGCCTTGGGCCGGCTTTTAAGTTTGACGAGGAATACCGACATTTTTGGGCTTATATACCGCATTTTATTCATTCACCATTTTATGTTTATTCCTATGCGTTTGGCGATTGTTTAGTTAATTCGCTCTATGATGTTTTTGAAAAAGGGTATCCTGGTTTTCAAGATAAATATCTCGATATGCTGAAAGCAGGTGGCACCTTACGTCATAAAGAATTGTTGGCCCCATTTGGTCTGGATGCGACTGATCCACTTTTTTGGCAACGCGGTTTGGGAGTGGTTGCAGGTTTTATAGATGATCTAGAAAAGAGTTTGTGACAGTTAATATGAATGATAATGACGCTTTTGGTGCCCGTGCATGGCGCTATGCTAAAGTTGGTAGGACCGTTGGTGGTTTGGCAGTTCGGCTTGCTGGCGAACGTTATCTGGGTTTAAAACTGGATAGGCTTGAACATGCTACGGATTTAAAAGATGCGTTAGGAGGCCTTAAGGGGCCTTTAATGAAGGTGGCGCAAATTCTGTCGACCATTCCTAATATTCTGCCACAAGAATATGCGGGGCAACTTGCTGAGTTACAATCAAATGCACCTGCTATGAGTTGGGGGTTTGTCAGGCGTCGGATGGCAGGAGAACTCGGTGTCGACTGGCAGTCTAAGTTCATAGAATTTGGCCAAGAAGCATCCGCTGCAGCATCGCTGGGTCAAGTTCATCGGGCAACTGCGCTGGACGGGCGTTCTATTGCTTGTAAACTACAGTATCCAGATATGAAATCCGTTGTTGAAGCTGACCTCAAACAATTAAAGCTAGTATTTAATATTTATAAGCGTTACGACAAAGCAATTGAACCAAGTGCTATCCATGAAGAGTTGACAACCAGATTACGAGAAGAACTAGATTATGTACGTGAAGTTAAACAGTTGGAGCTTTATCGTAATCTACTGAATGATGAGACTAATGTTCATGTTCCTGAAGTTGTCCAAGAGTTATGTGGTGACCGCCTTATTAGTATGACTTGGCTGGATGGAGAACCTTTGTTGCCGTTTATCAAGGCACACAAAGATGTTTCCTCTCGGAATGCGGTTGCTTTAAATATGTTTCGAGCTTGGTACGTGCCGTTCTATCATTACGGTGTTATCCATGGTGATCCTCACCTTGGTAATTATACGGTTCGAGAAGACTGTTCGATTAACCTAATGGATTTTGGGTGTATCAGGATGTTTAAGCCGTCTTTTGTGAGAGGAGTTATAGACCTTTATACATCACTGAAAGATAATAATCCTGAACTTTCTGTTCACGCATACACTACTTGGGGTTTTAATAATCTTACGAAAGAAAAGATAGATGTTCTGAATATATGGGCTAAATTCATCTATGCGCCATTACTTGAGGACCGTGTTCGTCCAATTCAAACAGACGATGGAGCTTATAGTCGAGGGATAGCTCAAAAGGTTCGTGAAGAGTTGCACAAAATAGGTGGGGTCGCGCCACCCCCAGAGTTTGTATTAATGGATCGCGCTGCCGTCGGTCTCGGTTCTGTATTTACTCATCTTGAGGCAGAAATTAATTGGCATCAAATTTTTCATGAACTAATCGATAAGTTCGATGAAAAAAATGTTGCTAGAAATCAGTTACAAGCGCTTAAGAAAGTTAATTTGGCGGGTCCTACTTAAACGATCTTTGGTTAGTATCCTTCTTCGTTCAATCGTCAGAAAATTCATAGATATTGAGGCTTTGTACGCAACGGTGTCTTACCGTATCCAGCTTGGAGAAATCATATGAGTACTTAAAGTGGGCAAACAAAAATAAACGGTCAAATAAGAAAACTTAAAAAATATCAATAAAATGCGGTTTTAAACACATTTCTGGTGATATTTGCCTTGGCAAAAGAGTTTAAAATGTTCATATAACGTAAAGTAGACTGGTTAATTTATGGCGAGAAATCCCATTCAAAATTTCAGGGGAAAATAATGAAGTTAGCAGTGCCAATGGAGCAACTGTCAGATGAGTCACGTGTAGCTGTTTCGCCTGAAACGGTTAAAAAGTTAATAACTTTGGGGTTCGATATTTTTATTGAACGTGGGGCAGGAGAGGCGGCTTCATTTAGCGATGATCTCTATCAAAAAGCGGGGGCCTCGATCTCTTCTGATTTAAGTTCCATGATTACTGGGGCTGATCTCGTACTAAAGGTGAGAGGGCTCGACGAAGATGCGGGCGACGATTTTTCGCAATACACATCAAAAAATATTCTGATCGCTAGTCTCTCCGCACTTGGTAACATTGATGCTATGGAAAAACTTGCGGCGACAGGAGTTACCGCGTTTGCAATGGAATTAATGCCGAGAATTACCCGTGCACAATCAATGGATATTCTTTCTTCGCAAAGTAACTTAGCCGGGTATAAAGCCGTTTTGGATGCGGCTGGTGTCTTGGGTCGAGCTTTTCCGATGATGATGACCGCAGCGGGTACAATACCTCCAGCTAAAGTATTTATTATGGGTGTTGGCGTTGCCGGTCTGCAAGCAATAGCGACAGCAAAAAGATTAGGGGCTGTTGTAACTGCAACTGATGTTCGCCCTGCAACAAAGGAACAAGTCGAAAGCCTCGGAGGTAAGTTCCTTGAAGTTAATGCCGAAATGGAAAAAGATGCCCAAACTGAGGGTGGTTATGCAAAAGTAATGCCGCCTGAATATTTTGAAAAGCAAAAAGAGGTTGTTGCTGAGCATATCAAAAAACAAGACGTGGTTATCACGACAGCACTTATTCCTGGTCGCCCATCTCCAGTTTTGGTAACACCGGAAATGGTCGCCTCAATGCCGGATGGAGCTGTCATTGTTGATTTAGCAGTTGAATCTGGCGGTAATTGCCCACTTTCGGAGTTTGGAAGAACAATTAAATCAGGCGGCGTAAGTATTATTGGGCCTTCTAATATGCCAAGTCGGATCGCAGAAGATGCAAGTAAGCTTTTTGCTAAAAACCTTTTAAATTTTATTACACCGCTTGTCGATCCTGAGACTAAGTCGCTTAAGATTGATTGGGAAGACGAAATAGTTCAAGGAACACTGGTTTGTAAAGATGGCAAAGTTGTTCATACGCGTTTAAAAGTTGAAGGAAGCTAATCATGGTTTCAGATAAATTAGTTGAAAAAACAGTAGAATCAGCCTCCTCGGGTGATCCGTTCATTTTTATGTTTACGGTTTTTGTTTTGTCAATTTTTATTGGATTTTATGTGGTTTGGAGTGTGACGCCCGCGTTACATTCCCCATTGATGAGCGTAACTAATGCTGTGTCGTCGGTAATCATTGTTGGCGCGTTGATAGCAGCGGGTCCAGCCGATATGGAGTTTTCTAAGGTTATGGGTTTTTTTGCTGTGATTTTAGCTTCGGTCAATATTTTTGGTGGCTTTATCGTAACAAATAGAATGTTGGCCATGTTTAAGAAAAAGCCGAAGAAAATGGAGGCCAGTAAATGAACGAGACATTTACAGGATTTGCTTATCTAGCTGCAGCTGTGTGTTTCATTATGGCACTTCGTGGATTAAGTTCACCAGATAGTGCGCGTAGAGGGACTGCTCTTGGTGTACTAGGAATGTTCATTGCTGTCGCGACGACATTAACGGACCCGACGGTATTGAGTTTTGAGTTAATTATTGCTGGTATACTTATTGGCGGCCTGATTGGCACACTTCTCGCCCTTAAAATCGATATGACAGCCTTGCCTCAGTTGGTAGCTGGATTTCACTCATTAGTCGGGCTGGCGGCAGTATTCGTTGCTGTGGCAGCGTTCTTTGCCCCGGAAGCTTATGGCATAGGGGTATTTGGTAAAATTCAGATGGCAAGTCTCGTTGAAATGTCACTAGGTGTGGCAATTGGTGCTATCACATTTTCAGGCTCGTTGATTGCTTTTGGTAAACTCCAAGGTATTCTTGGTGGTTCTCCATTAGTTTTCAAAGGTCAACATGGATTGAACGCTTTATTGGGGATTACGCTTATTGCGTTAGTAGTTTGGCTCGTCCAAACAAATAGCGAGACGGCGTTTTGGTTGGTTGTTGGTTTATCAATGGTTCTTGGATTTACCATTATACTCCCCATCGGTGGTGCCGATATGCCCGTGGTAGTATCAATGTTAAACTCCTATTCAGGTTGGGCTGCATGTGGCATCGGATTTACACTTAGTAATACGGCTTTAATTGTTACGGGAGCGCTAGTTGGTTCTTCCGGAGCAATCCTTAGTTATATTATGTGCAAGGGAATGAACCGATCCATTTTCAATGTTTTGCTTGGTGGTTTTGGAGGTGTAGTTGCTGGACCTGCAACAACTGGTGGCAGTGCAGAACGGACGGTTAAGTCTGGGAGTGGCGATGATGCGGCATTTATTATGAAAAATGCTAGTAAGGTAATCATTGTACCGGGTTATGGTATGGCTGTTGCCCAGGCTCAACATGCACTTCGTGAAATGTCCGATCTATTGAAAGCTGAAGGCGTTGATGTTGCTTATGCCATACACCCAGTAGCGGGTCGCATGCCAGGTCATATGAATGTACTCCTAGCAGAAGCTAATGTACCTTACGATGAGGTGTTTGAACTTGAAGAAATTAATACCGAGTTTTCAACAGCAGATGTCGCTTTTGTAATAGGAGCAAATGATGTAACTAACCCATCTGCAAAGACCGATCCAAATAGTGCTATTTATGGTATGCCAATATTAGAGGTTGAAAACGCTGGGACCGTGTTATTTATCAAACGATCAATGGCATCGGGCTACGCCGGTGTAGATAACGAGTTATTTTTCCGGGACAATACTATGATGTTATTTGCCGATGCTAAGGCAATGACCGAGAGTATTGTTCAGGCTTTGGGTTAACCACTCATAGTGCTAACCAAGCTGACCTTTATTAAAGGCCATATTAGGGGACTTTACCAAAAGCTTGATCCAAGGGTTTTAGTATAACTAAATTAAGATTAGTTTCTTTTTAGATAAAATGGGTTAAAATCTTTCTCTGCTAGGAAATCCAATAAAATATTAACATCTTAGCCTAAGTTCTAGAATCAATTAATTTAATTTTATTGAGACTTCTAGAAACCTTCTCGTTCTAAACGCTTTCGCTCTAATTTTCTTGAGCGACGAACAGCCTCGGCTTTTTCGCGAGCTCTTCGCTCTGAAGGCTTTTCATATGAACGGCGGAGTTTCATTTCTCGAAATACACCTTCCCGTTGCATTTTCTTTTTTAGTGCCTTAAGGGCCTGATCAACATTATTATCACGGACTGTTACGTGCACGGGCTTTATCTCTCCTTTGATATCAACTTGTTGAAGTTGCGGGTTTTAGCATGCCTTTAATGGATTGGGAAGGGGGATATAGTGCAAAATATGGTTTTCTGTGAAAAAAAATAGATTTTTGGCTTAAATCGCTGGATTTATCGAATTTTTAGGTCATATTTATTGTATGTCCATATTAAAGATTGCCAGAATGGGTCACCCAGTTTTGCACCAAGTAGCTTCCCCGGTGACTGATTTCAAAGATCCAGAATTATTTATTTTGATTGAAGATATGATTAGAAAGATATTAATCTTTGAAACAGGAATATCTCAAAATATTCTTCAATTAATAGCTATAGGGGTTGCAGCAGTAATAATTTTTATCCTCACAATTATTGCGCATGAAGTAACAAAAAATAAAGAAATCAGCTAGCAACACCTACATCCTTTGAATATATCCTCTTCTAGGCCTGAATAAATCTCCAGTCTTAAGGAGTTTCCCAATAGCTTCATCTATCTCTTCAACCTTTAGCTTTCCACTAAGCTCTTTTTCAACTTCTTCAAGAGGAATTAATTTTCCAAGTTTACTTTCTAAATTCTCAATTGCTTCTCTAACAATAAAAATCTTATTTCTAGCCGAAGCCGGATTCCCACCT
>DUBF01000193.1:62720-63044 GCA_012960465.1 Rhodospirillales bacterium
AAGTTTCATCCTAGCATGAGCTTCGGAAAGTCTAACCAAGGCCTCTAGTTGTCTAGCACCAATGGGTATTGGTCGATTAGGAGAATCCCCCATCTGCGGAAGGTTTCTAAGTCCAACATAAAAGTTTCTAATCTCTGTAATTGCATCATCAGTAAGAATTGGACTGTATTTTTGTTTTGAATAACTAAGGTATTTTCTAAGAAGATCTCTATCAATAACATCATGTTTAACCTCTTGTTTATGCTCACTAAGTACATGCATTGCAATTGCCCCATCTCTATCTTTGCTAGGAACATCTCTCATAATGAAAATAGCATCAAAACG
>DUBF01000194.1 GCA_012960465.1 Rhodospirillales bacterium
ATGGGCAAGACCTTCCCTCTCAGTTTGAGAGCAAATTAACTGTGTCCTGAAGGTCAAAATTCTCGCTCCTCACATAATGATTTAAAGTCGTTTGCGGGTTTGAGTGACCGGCAATCTTCATTACAAAATCCATTTTACCTCCATTTGCAAGCATACTAGTTATTCCGGTAGAACGCAATGATTGAAGCGGCTTTAGACCTACCCTGTCCAATCCACATCTTTTCTTGTGTCTTCTGAGTGCCTGAGTCAATTGGCTGTTAGTGGAAAATGCTTGCCCACCTTTACCATTGTCCAGAAACCATTTCTCTTGAGATTGCCTCCCTTGCATATCTATTTTTAAAAATTCATGCAGTTCTGGATTCATAGGAACAAATCGCTCCTGCCTGGTTTTTGTACTCCAGTCAATTTCTGTTACAGCAGAGACTCTGATAAGCGTTTCATCAAGCAAAAGATGCCGAAGAGGAAGGTTTAATATTTCCCCATTGCGTAGGACACTATGCCTTGCGAGCATAAATGCCCTGAGATGATTTTTGATACAGCGCTTTTGATAGCTGTTAGGATTTGACTTCAGAGCAGTTTCTATAGTTGCTTGTAAAATCTTCAATTCCGCCGCACTGTAAATTTCTGGGCCCCGATGAGAAACTTTAATTTTTTTAATTCTAACTGGTTTGTCGAGGTGTTCTTCAGTAAATGACCAGTTGAGGAAAACCTGCAATTGTGTCTGGTGTTTGCGTACACTCGAATCAGAGAGATCAAGTCCGGTTAACCCATTTTGAAACTTATTTGCATGTTGCTTGCGGAATTTACGGATGCGAAAGTTTCCACAAATATCTAAAAAGAGGGTGCATGTCCGCCGATATTCATTCACAGTGCCAGGCTTTGAAGAGGGCTGAACATCGTCATCAATCCAGTTTTGCATAAGCCCCTGAATCAGCGGGCCGTCTGCCAGCTTTCCCCTCGCTATGCTTTCTATTGCCTCTTGCTTTGTTTCGTACTCACGAAGTTTTTCATCGTAGAGTACAGACAGCCATTTGATTAGCTCTGATTCGCTACGGCGCACAGGACCTCGCTTTGTAGCTTTATATTCGCACTCATCACTCGTTCCAAGAGTGACTCGTGGAGGATGAGAAGTCCCAGACTTTTGCAGATCATGGAACTGACCAATCCAGACTAGTCTCTTTTTATCATAAATAAATTTCTCTTTTTTCATATGTCAATCCCCTCGTATCTTATTAATGTGCGAATGCAATTTATTAAACTCTTTTACTGTTTCATCCTCGTCTACATTTTCCAACTGTTCACAATCGGCTTTAATGCTTCCCACTCATCTCCAAAACGAACGGCCAAAAGGAGAGCACAACCGAGCCTAACTTTTTTTCTTGTCTTGTTATATCACGGTGCCTTCAAAATCTCTTCATTATTACATCCTGCTCGGCATCTAAAGAATATTTTCTCGCCATTGCAAGATGCAGTAAGGCTTAGTTTTTGGTCTTTATAAGCAGGGTAATAGCATACAATTCCGTTGTTTGTTTTTGTAACCTGTTTTAATTTTGACTGGAACAGGCTCCAATTTTCTTCTAATGTCACAATCAAATCTTTTTGATAATGTCACCCTGCACATTCAGCTCGTTGTTCCGGTAGCATTACAGGAAAATTAATACTGAAACTATGATTGCTGCGTATTCCTTTTTTTGTCTTTCCATTTAGCCACAGCTTTTGCGGCGGCAATTTCGATCTCCTTTGCTTCTTGCTTTTTTCGCTCAAGCGTTGCTGTCTTCTTTAACTCCGGGCGCAAATCTTCCGATAAATTTTCCACAGCTAAACAAAGTCGCTCTAATACTTCTATCAAGTGATTTTGTTCTGGCTCAAGCATTTTCGCTAAGTGTTGTACTGTCCAAACCTTTGTCAACAATCTGCCTCCCTAACGTAACTTCCCTTCCAACTTTCAAGTAGGAAAGATTACGAGCGTTATATAGATGACCCT
>DUBF01000195.1 GCA_012960465.1 Rhodospirillales bacterium
GGAATAGATATGAATAAAGTACTGCTCAGTTTAGTTCTTCTATTAAGCTTCTCAAGTGCTTATGCTGGGGATTGTTTTGAAGATAAGGATGTTGATGATTGTCGGGTGAAAGCAGAACAAGGAGATGCCAAAGCCCAAGTCAATTTAGGGGGGATGTATCACCTAGGACTAGGCGTACTCCAAGACGATAAACAAGCCGTTAAGTGGTTTCGCAAGGCTGCTGAACAAGGAAGTGCCGATGCCCAAGTGATGTTAGGGCTGATGTATGCCAACGGACAAGGCGTAATCCAAGACTACAAGCAAGCCATTGAATGGTATCGCAAGGCTGCTGAACAAGGAAGTGCCTATGCCCAAAACAATTTAGGGTGGAGTTATTCCAACGGACAAGGCGTAGTCCAAGACCATAAGCAAGCCGTTAAGTGGTATCGCAAGGCTGCTGAACAAGGATATGCCAATGCCCAAAGCAAGTTAGGGGCTATGTATATGATTGGGAAAGGTGTTATTCAAGATGATGTCATGGCGCATATGTATTTAAATGTTGCGGCAGCTAATGGGGATAAAAGCGCAGCAAAGGGTCGAGGTTTGGTTGCTAAAGGAATGACTCCATCACAACTAGCAGAAGCCCAGAAGTTAGCACGAGAGTGGATGCGGAATCATGAGTAAACTGGCACTTGGAAAGACAATTCAAATTTACCTACCAGATGGTAATCCAAGGGGGGTGAAAATAGCTGATATTACAAGTAGGACAGTGTCAGCAATACTCATTCCACGGTCGAAACTTAATGAAGCAACAGAAAGAGCTGAGTTGAGTAATGTCGGTGTATATATGCTATTTGGAAGTGAAGAGTCGAATCAACAAGTCTATATTGGTGAGGCTGAAAATTGTTTATCAAGGTTAAAGCAGCACAATAAATCTAAAGATTTTTGGACTCATGCCGTCGCATTTATTTCGAAGACTCAATATTTTACAAAGACTCATATTAAGTTCCTTGAGTGGTTATGCTGTGAATCAGCAACAGAAGCGAATCGTTTTTCATTAGAAAATACTAATGCGCCAAGTAAGCCACATCTGTCGGAATCGGTGGAAGCTGATTTGTATGATAACTTTGAAACCATAAAAACCCTTTCAACAACTTTGGGTTTTCCGGTCTTTGATGCTATTCATGTTCCTAATGATAGTGAAATTATTGTATGTAAAGGAAAGGATGCATATGCAGAGGGGGAATATAGCGAAGAAGGCTTAATTGTTTTTACTGGCGCAAAGTGCAACCTAATTGAAACCAAAACAGCAGGAAGTTGGGTTGTCGGCATGAGAGAAAAATTGAAAAAAACCGAGGTGTTAATTGAGAAAAATGGCGTTTTATTGTTCGCCAAAAACCACATTTTTTCATCACCTAGTTCCGCCGCGGCAGTCATTTTGGCGCGTAGGGCTAATGGATGGATTGAATGGAAATATAAAAATGGGCTGACATTAGATAAGGTAAAGCGTCAAATGAATAAAGAGTGCTAGTCTTGTGGAATCAATAATAAAATTAGACACTCAAATTGTAGGAAATATTGGGATGTTTTACACGTGCTATGAGCTATCACGTAGAGGCTGGAATGTAATGCCAACCTCAAGGAATGCTCGTGGAATTGATATCATTGCTTATAATTCACAAGCAACTAACTATATTGGCATTCAAGTTAAAACATTGTCCAAAAGAAACGCGGTTCCTCTTGGTTCTGGATTGGATAAAATTATGGGAGATTACTGGGTTATTGTAGATAAAGTTGCTACCGAACCAAGGGTGTTCATCTTATTGCCTGAAGAGGTAAAAAATCTAGCCCATTTTAACGAGAAAAACGGTAAGCGTAGCTATTGGCTTAATCCACGTGAGTATGAACAAAAGGAATTTGCTAGTGCATGGAATAGAATTAGTCTTGGTAGTAATAATAACTAACAAAAACTCATAGCATTAATGTTTTTTTTAGAAAAACC
>DUBF01000196.1 GCA_012960465.1 Rhodospirillales bacterium
ATTCTCTAACGGAACGCCCCTCTATAACTTGTATGAAATTTACAAACGTCCAGATGAAACGGTTTGGATCGTTGAAGGCGAGAAGTGTGCAGATGCCCTGTGTGAAATAGGGCTACTTGCTACAACCAGTGGCGGTGCAACATCGGCTGAAAAGGCTGACTGGTCAGCTCTCCACGGTAGACACATCATCATCTGGCCTGATAACGATCATTCTGGAATCGAGTATGTCAGAATTATTTTAATCATTTTAATCAATAAAATTCTTACATCTGAAATTGTAAATTCAGCTCAGCTCGATCTTCCCGATAAAGGTGATTGTGTCGACTGGTTGGAGGTGAATGACAACACCCTGCCTGACTGGGACCTATGCCCCCTATTGGACGCAACATCCTTTGAGTTATTGTATGGGAATTGGGGAGAACTGTTTTACTCCCCAAGCAACCTTCCTGAAATACCAGCCCATCTATTACCAGAACCATTCGGGGAATACGCTAAAGCTTTGTCTCAATCCATTGAAGTGCCAGAGGGACTTGCTGTATTTGGGGTACTTGGTACCGTTTCATCATCTATTGGTCACCGTATCAGGGTCACTCCAAAGCCAGACTGGGAGGAAACGACAAATCTATATTTGCTTGCGATTCTTCCATCTGGAAACAACAAAAGTGCCGTTCTGAAAGCGTGTACATTCCCATTAACTGAGTGGGAAAAAAAACAGCGGGAATTGATAGGACCTGAAATTAAAAAGGCATGGTCTCAACGAAAAACAGTTGAGGAACAAATTAAGCAGAGGAGGTCAAAAGCTATTAAGGAAAAAGATCATGACCTGCAGAAGTTAGAGTTCCACGAAATTGCAGAGATGGAAGCGGGTTTAGACGAAATTCCATTCCTTCCGCAAGTTTTCTTGACAGACGCAACCCCCGAATCTCTTGCGAAAAGTGTTTGCGAACAAAAGGGACGTTCTGCCGTGATTAGTGACGAGGGAGGAGTTATGGATGTTATGGGGGGCTTATACTCGAAAGGTCAAGCCAATATAAATATCATGCTAAACGGTATTGATGGGGGTCATGTCAGGATAAAACGCCAAGAAGCATCCATCGACATCAACCCCATACTGACCTTCTGCCTATTCGCTCAACCTGCAGTAATGCATAACATGGCACAGCAAAGGACATTTAGTGGCAAGGGACTCTTGGAGCGATTTCTATATTTGATTCCCGAAACTAAGTTAGGTTACCGAAAACATAATACAAAACCAATTTCAGACGCGATTAAGAATGCGTACGCTAAAAAACTAACTGAGTTTTTAGATGATTGTATAAATACAGAGCTAGAACCATCGAAGTATTGGTTACTAACACTAGGGAATGAATCGTCCTTAACTTTCAGTAAATTCCGACAAGAAATTGAAAGAGAACTTAGACCAAGCGGAAAACTTAACTCAGTCAGTGGGTGGGGAGGAAAAGTTTGTGGTTATTCATTACGCATAGCGGGTTGCCTGCACGTGATGAAGCATGGTATTGGCGAAGGTGAAATAGATATGGAAACTATGACCCGTGCAATAGAGCTAACCCGACTATTAATCGACCATGCTTTGATTGCGTTCGATGATATGGGAGGAAATAAAACTAGTGATGACATCAGAGCGGTTCAAAAATGGATCAAAGAGAGCGGTCAATTTGTATTTAGTAAGAATGATTGCAATAGGGCTTTTGGTGGGCGGTTTAAGGGTGTTAGAGAATTAGAGGAGATATTAGAAATACTCGAACAAAATGGCATCCTATCTGGTCCTATTGATGTTCGCACAGGAGGTCGTGGTAGACCGTCAATATTTTATAGAGTTAACCCAAATTTATTTACTGAGGCAATTTGATAACTCATGTGAAAAGTTGAAATCTTATTCTAAGAATTTTATTGATTTAAATGATTTTAATAGCGAAGCCAAGCAGTTATTCAAAGGAACAATTAATGGTGGAGAAAACTA
>DUBF01000197.1 GCA_012960465.1 Rhodospirillales bacterium
AAAAATCATAAAGCTTATCCCAAAGTTCATCACTACATTTTAAGTCCCAAACAATAGCCTCCGTATAACTTCGCGCGCACTTTGTTTAATTAAAAAGTTACAAGAGTGGCGGGAGTGACGAGACTTGAACTCGCGGCCTCCGGCGTGACAGGCCGGCGCTCTAACCAACTGAGCTACACCCCCATATTAAATATGTTAATGACCGGTGTGTAAGGTAGCTCCCAAGATGTGTCAAGCAATCTCCGGCAGTGGCTATGAATTCAAAATTGATGGTAATTTAACATAAAAATTAATTAAGAACGACTGCAAACAGGTTTTGTTCAAGAATATAACCAATTCACTATAGTAGCTTATATTTAGCTAATAAACAGTTTGATAAAATTGGTTAAAATAAAATGGCGCTTAGGAAGTAAACGCCATTAAAATTTATATTTAATTATCTAATTTTATTTTAGTTTATTTGAACTCTTAATTTCAAGGGACTATATCAGGGACCGGAGCCTCTGTTTTCTCTTGCTGATACGGCTCTTGGTAATCATCTTGATATAAATCCTGATCAAGGTTTTCGTCATCAAATAACTTTTCCACTTTCACTACTTCACTATCAAACAATTTGGTAGAATCCAAATCCTCTGCTGCATTAAGTTTTTGATAAACTTCCGGGGATTTTTGATATTGAGATAATGCGGCGAAAGTCGAAGTCGATTCATCGGCACGAACTCCTTTTTTTACCTCAACCTGATCTATTCGACCATCTCCATTTTGGTCTAAACGGGCCAGGGCATCATGTGTACCTACTGATTCAGCGGCACTAGCAACGACTGCAATTCCCTTTTTAGATCCAGCGCCCGTCTTCAGAGCGGATGGTTGACGAGCAATCTCCTGAGCTTCAATCTTAGAATTATGCTCAATAACAGCTGCACTATCACTATTTTGACCTTGAAAATCGATATTTTCCCCAAAGCTGCCACCAGCGGTTCCCTCAATAACTCGGGCTGAAAGCTCTGTAGCCACCGGTCTGCTTTGCTCCGGAGAAGCACCATCCTGCAGATCAACACGAGGCCGGTTATTCAAACCAGCTATTGCCGTATCAATCGGAGGAGAGTGCCAGAAATCTGACATTGACATATAGGTTCTCCTATTTTTCCTCATGACATTCTGCCATGGATGATTATTGCTTAACACATCTAGAAAAATAAATCAACCCCTAATCCCAAATACATAAATTCACATAGAAAATTAGCTAGTATCTAGATCTCGGTGGTGATCGGCTATACTCTGTGCCTCTATAAATATGCGCTGAATATGGGGATGTTTTGCTTTAATTGTACTTTCCAGACGCGAGATAGTGGCCTCAACCTCTAAAGAAGATAATTTTTCACCAAAATCAATACTAAGATTCACAAGAATATCCTCTGGCCCCATATGCATCGTAAGTACTTCATTAATTGCAATAACGCCTGTCTCTTGATCAACTATTTCGCGAATTTCAGAAACAACTTCATTTGCTGCACCCTCTCCAAGGAGAAGTCCTTTACTCTCATAAGCTAAAAGCGCGGCAGTAACAGCGAGGATTATGCCAATAATAATTGAAGCTACACCATCCAAAATTGGCATCTTTAAATATTCAGCCAGCCAAATACCAACAAACGCAACAATTAAGCCCAACATTGCTGCACTATCCTCAAATAGCACAGTAAATACAGTTGGATCTTTACTTTCTCGCACAGTTTGAAAGAATCCGCGCTTGATAGTAGAATTATTATATTGCACCAATCTAAACTCTTTAAACGCGATATACCACGCGATCGCTTCAAAAATTAAGGCGAAACCTAAAACGATATAATTAACGCTAACGTCGGTTATTACCTCTGGATCATGGACTTTCTTTAGACCTTCAAATATAGAAACTCCCGCTCCCAACCCAAATATTATAATAGCAACAACAAAAGTCCAAAAATAAAGTTCCATACCGTAACCAAAAGGGTGCTTCTCGTCGGCCGGCCGATTTGACCGCTTTATACCGTATAGTAATAATCCCTGATTACCCGTATCGACTAATGAGTGAACGGCCTCACTCAACATCGCAGAACTACCAGTTATGAACGATGCAGCCATCTTTGTTATAGCAATTAAAAAATTGCCACCCAGTGCTGCATAAATAACTTTTTTTGAAGAAGATGACGCCATTATCTAAACATTCCCTAGCCGTAAACGGCAAATGCTAACATTTGAATTTATTTGCTAATAGTACTTTATTCTTAGGGTTTAATAGATACTATTAATTAAGAGTTGTCACCACAGATAAGGTTTCCAAACTTTTGAAAAATTAAAGTAAAAAAGAGGATAAAACCCATGACGCAAGACCAGGCATTTGTAGAAGCGGATATGCACTACATCGTGGATGATGGAGAACCACCGGTCATGTACGTAGATTGGCCTGAGCAGGAACACAAGGCCCACCCCCCAACCTATGAAAATCAGCGCGTTAAGATTGAGGATGGGCGGCCCAGGCGAGAAGAATTTAATCTAGCGACCCATGGCTTTGCATTTATTAGTCATAAATCCGCTGTTCAGAACTTCTACGATGATGATAATGTTAGCAGCGTTTGCTATCCAGAAGTTCAAGCATTAATCACAGAACATATAGGGTGTGAACGGGTATTGGTATTTGATCACACCATCCGAACAGCAGATGATGAAATAATAGCTAAGTATGGCGTAAGGCAGCCAGTAAAGGCTGTCCACAACGACTACACTGAAAAATCAGCTCCCCAGCGAGTTAGAGATCTATTACAGGCGGATGAAGCCGAGAAACTTTTACAGCGCCGATATGCTATTATTCAAGTTTGGCGACCAATTAAAAGTGTAGAATCTGAGCCTCTAGCCATATGTGATGGTCGTACAATTCCTCAAACCGGCTTCATAATGTTACAACGACGTTATTCTTACCGTACCGCAGAAGTCTACCATATCTCTTATAATAAAAATCATAAATGGCTTTATTTTCCGAAAATGACGCCGGACGAGGCTCTGATTTTCAAGGTATTTGATACTAATGCGGATGCAGGGGTCCGCTTTACCGCGCATTCGGCCTTTGATGATCCCAACACCCCTGCCGATGCCAGGCCCCGCGAAAGTATCGAATTACGTGCCTTAGCCTTCTTCTAGTTTTATTATTACTATGATATTAGAGGTAGTGTTTGATCTGCAACACTCGCAATACATTAATCATTATAAAATGTTTTCCTCCCTATAAAATTTGGGCGTTGTATATTTGAACTCACTTTAACTCTCAGCTTTATTTGAACTTTCAAATTTCAGAGGACAACCAGATGGCCACTAAAAAGCCTAATTTTCTTTTCATTATGACAGATCAGCAACGCGCTGACCATTTGAGCTGTTATGGTAATAAATTATTAAAAACGCCAAATATCGATCGTATAGCCGAAAACGGTGTAACCTTTGATGAATTCTATGTCGCAAACTCTACCTGCATGCCAAATCGGGCTTCCTTGATCACGGGACGTATGCCCTCAGTTAACGGTGTTCTTACCAATGGGCAGTCACTCCCTGTACAATCAAATACATTTGTTCACCTTTTACGCCAAGGTGGCTACCGGACGGCATTAATCGGCAAGTGTCACTTACAGAATGGGTACTGGCATAAAATTGATGATTCAAATTATCCCGCCCCTGCTGCAGGCTCGCCCCCTCCCGAAGGTTATACAGATGCTAGCCTAATCCTTCGACAAGGCTCAGACTACGAATCGGAGCGCGGAGATCTTTGGCTAGCAAATCCGGCGAGAGAAGTTGAAACACCTTATTATGGATTTGAAGATGTAAAATTTTGCAACGCACATGGTGATGGAGTGCATGGCCACTATACCGACTGGGCAAGGAAACAACATCCGGACTTTAATTCGTTGATTGGGCCAACAAATGCGGAGGCAGCTGACAGCTACGTTAATCCAATAGCATGGAAAACCCGCGTACCAGAAGAACTTTATTCGACCACTTATGTCGAGAAGATGACAACTCAATTTCTTAACAATCAGGCTAGATCAGACAAACCATTTTTTATCCAGTGTTCCTTTAACGATCCGCATCACCCATTTACTCCACCAGGATCCTATTGGGGACAGTATGATCCTGATGATATGCCGGTGCCTCCTTCTCATGGAGCCAATCATAATGCGCCACCGCCCCTTCAAATAAAGCTTCAAGAAGCACTCGATGCTTCCAAGCGGAAGGAAGTACGGGTTGAAGCTTTCGCCTGCACGGCACGAGAAGCCCAGGAGGGTATCGCTCTAACCTATGACATGATTACTATGGTCGATGCAGCCATCGGACGTTTGTTGGAACGCCTTTCCGATCTTGGGCTGGCTGAAAATACAATAGTTGTTTTTACTTCCGATCATGGTGATTTGATGGGAGATCATGGTTTGATGCTAAAGCACTGTTTTCATACCCAAGGAACAATCCAAGTACCTTTCATTTGGTCTGACCCCACAACGCCAGAAAAACAAAATATACGTACCGATATGCTTGGTGGAACGATTGATATTGCTGCGAGCGTATTAGGCCGAGCAGGCCTACAACCATATCATGGTATGCAAGGACAAGATCTGGTTTCCTGTTTTAACAATGACAAGAAACCAGACCGATTAGGTATGGTTGTTGAAGAAGACGAGCTACCCTTCAACGCAAATTGTGATGTTTTCATGCGGACACGTAGCTTCGTTACCGGTAAATGGCGAATGACGTATTGGCTCGAAGATGAATTTGGTGAACTGTATGATCGTGATGAAGACCCTCATGAAATTCATAATTTATGGGACGATCCTGGAATAAGTAAACAAAAGGCTGAACTAATAGAAATGTGGATGCTTGAACGAATGGCTCTCGAAGATATGGCTCCACGCTCAATTTACTGCGCATGAGCCTCAATTCAAAAAATAAGTAGAAACAAACGTAGTCGGCGCCCCCCTATGATAGTATAGTACAACATGGGTTAAATTATTAAATTTATCATTTTTTCCAAAAGGTATTTATACAAATGGTTCTATATGCGGATTCCAATTATCCAGTTCATAAAGATTTGGATTCCATTCATGCCAAACAACTAGATCAATTGGGAAGACCAGGCGCATGGGGCACTGCAGATCAACGATTGGCGATTGCCCAAGAAGTACGCCAAGCAGCTTACAAGACTGGCCTGCAGGAAAGGCCAAAGGAAGCCGAATTAAAAGGTGGTATTAAATTACCGGATGCTGCAAGTAAGGTGGTCCAAAAACTCACTATTTCGCCTAAGGATTTTCTAGAAGACTCCTATACTGATGCGAAAAAAGATGGCCTTAATGACGAAGAATACGTCGAGATTGTCGGCATTGTCTCGCGTCTAACATGCATGGATGTTTTTGCTCGTGGCATCGGAGTTCCCTTAAGACCATTGCCAAAGGCCAGTGAAGGACAACCGTCTCGAAACCGACCAGCAGTTGCAAAAAAAGAGATGGCATGGGTGCCAACAATTCCAAACCTCCCCGAAGGTGGTGATGCGGCCAAGGCATTATATGGCGAAGGATATAAAACCTATATTGTACGAGGATTGAGTTTAGTACCCGATGAAGTGCGTATGCATATAGAGTTAGAAAACGTTCAATACCTTCCAATGAAACATATCTTTATTCCAGATTATCAACATCACGAAGGATTCACACGGGCTCAGTGCGAGATTGTTGCAGGTAGGATATCCGCTCTTAATGAGTGCTTTTTCTGAACTTCCGGCCATGCCATGTTCCTCCGTGAGAGTGGGCGCGCAACTGATCTAAAGATTAATTTAGAAGCTTTAATCAAACCAACATTAGAAATTGGTGTGCCTGGTGGAAAAGAGATATTGAACTTTGCCGAAGCTTTGATTGGACCTGACCGGTCCATCCTTGATAAGGCGCGCCTTGAACTCGCCGATAAATTGAGTCCCGCAGCAGTATCCGCAGCCTCAGCGATAGCCGCAAACTTCACCAAAAATGATCGTATTGCAAATGGCTGTGGTATTCCTTCCGAACCGAAGATGTTAAAAGCCAGTAAAGACATACGTGCAAATTTAGGGCTCAACGATTATCGTTCAGCAGAAAATACCTTTAAACATTTTCCAGAGGAACGTTAACAACGGGCAGATTAAATACTTTGATAAAGAGGAAAATATGGACGGGAGTATAAAAAATACAGTCAATGCTCTTCATATCCAAGTTAATCAGATCAATACCTACCTTGGGGCGGAAGTAGCTGGACTTAACCTATCCAACGGTCTGAACAATGCAGAAACTGATTCGCTCGAAAATACACTTGCAGAATTTGGAGTGCTGGTTTTTCGTGAGCAGCCTTTGACCGGTGATCAATTGATGTCGCTGGGTAAAAAATTTGATCAACTAAGTGTTCATCCTTTCTCGCCGAACGATGAGAAAAACCCAGCCCTAATATTATTTAAGAATGATGAACTTAATCCACCGTGGAAAACAGATGTCTGGCATTCCGATGAGACCTTTCGAAAGGTTCCTCCTTTCGCGACAATGCTTCATGCGCTCGACGTTCCAAAATATGGTGGCGATACGATTTTTACCTCAATGACCGCCGTCTTTGAGGGGCTTAGCGACAAGATGCAACACTTTTTATCGGGACTTGAAGCTTATCATGATTTTATTGTCTTTAAGGAAGTCTTTGGAAAGACTTTAGAAGGGCGTGAGAAATTACGGGGATACGAACGAGACTATCCGCCGACACTGCATCCGGTTGTTGCAAAACACCCCATAACTGGAAAAAAGCTTATTTTTGTTAACCCACAATTTACGGTTAAAATCAAAGGGATGGATGATATAGAAAGTCAGCAACTTCTGAACCAGCTCTACGATCTTACTAAGATCCCGGAATATCAGTATCGTCACCATTGGACGAACAACACCTTGGTGATCTGGGATAACCGGTCAACCCAACATTATGCGGTACATGATTATTTTCCGAAAAAACGATTTATGCAAAGAGTTACAATCACCGGTCGAGAAATGCCTCAGAATGCTTTTACCAGTGCAAATGTTGAACATGTTAGAAACCGTAAGACCCGAACCCCCTCTGAGTTATTAGCTTTGCATGGCGGGCACTCACCTAAAAAGATAACTAACTAAGTGACCCAAGGCATATGAGCTTTCATCGGTAATACCGGTTAACCTTGATAAGGCGTAATCCTCGGGATCCAGCGCGGTACTCCCTCTTTATATTGAAGATATGATTTACCATACCTTTCTTGAAGTTCAGGTTCTTCCTTAAACACGGTATATGTATTATATCCTGCAAAGAAAACGACGAGCCACATGAAAATTGGCCATGACGATAGGAAAACCGCAATTCCAAAAAGTATAAAATAAACCCCAAGGAGCATTGGATTTCTTACATGCTTATACGGGCCTTCGATAATGAGATTATTAATTGGCTCCCAAGGTGCTGGAGTACCGCCCCCACCTTTAATTTTAAATAATTTTACAGTAATTATGGCCAAGGTAAATCCCAACAATAGGGATAAACTGGAGAAAACCAACAACGATAAAGCCGCCGAAGGGTATAACGGCGCCCATTTTGTTCCTAGACTAGCCCAAATTATGGCAGCAGGAATAAATACTATTACCGAACCCGGTAAGATTATAATAGCCTTAAGAATCCCCATGCAAACAATATAACGCGGATCGGGATAAATGGTAGTGTTTTCTAATATTGCCTATGGGATACATATGCATAGCGATGTATACTTAGACATTATCAGCAATAAGCCATCATGGCCGGGTTTATCGAATGCTGACGTGATCACCGTAACTTGAATCCGAGTGACACTGGTCATCGTAATCTTCCCCGTCACGGCGATATGCTATACCTGATCCGTCACATTTTGGGCATGGTACTGTTTGAAAACCTGATAGACTTTTAGGAAAGAGACCCTCTTCAGACCATCGCCCATTCGACAATCGCAGTCTCACCATACCCTTTTCACAATCTGGACAAATCATCAACTACTCCTTCCTGAATTAATTGTGAAGCTTTTACGCTGAGTTCTTAAAGCTCCGGATCTAGTTTCTAACTCTCCGAACCTCTGCCAGTAAAAACTCAATAACATACATATTATGCAGATTAAAAATTACTAAATAATGAAATTTTTAATTGAATTTTATGTTATTAGTTTAATCGGTAATAAACCGTTATCAGACGCAATCGTTATATCGCTGCGCTTGTTGAACCGATTAACCTTGCTAATCGTTTTAACGAAGCCAAAATGTTTATTACGAAGCTTTATTGAAAATAAACGTCAAAGAAATGGAAAAACACACTTAATGTTGGAATTGTATCACAGTGACATCTCTCCCTGCGCCCAAAAGGTCAGGATCATATTGGCAGAGAAAGGTCTGACTTGGACCAGCCATGAACTGGACCTGCAAGCTGGCGATCAATTCAAACCGGAGTATGCTAAGCTAAATCCAAAAAGCGTTGTGCCAACACTCGTTCATGATGGTGAGCCCATTATCGAATCAACAATTATCGCAGAATATCTCGACGATGTATTTCCAGAAATTGCTTTGCGTCCAAAAGATCCTGTCGAGCTGGCTCGTATGCGATGGTGGGCTAAACAACTGGATGACGGCGCTCATATGTCTATTGGTATGATAAGTTTTGGCACAACCCGACGTCATCAATTAAAATCTAAAATGACCCTTAAGGAGTTAGAAAACCATCTGAACAATATCCCTAATGAAAATACGCGCCACTGGCAGCGCCAAGTTATCGAACAAGGGGTCAAGGCTCCGCTACTTTCGGGTGCGGTAAAACTCTATTTTGGTCACCTGCAACAAATGAATGACGTACTGTCAAATTCAACTTGGCTCGCTGGTGAAACGTTTTCTCTTGCTGATATAGCTTGGGCACCTTATATCACGCGTCTCGATTGGTTGGGCATGGGTGGTATGTGGACCGATAATCGGCCAGCTGTCGCTAATTGGTATATAAATGTTCAAGCTCGCGATAGCTACCGCATGGCCATCACCGATTTCGTGCCACCTAAAGAAATTACCATCCTTAGAAAGTACGGCGGTCTTGCATGGCAGAAAATCAAAGCCATGCTCGACGCATTAGAATAAAAAGGTAGTATTACAATTAGAAATTAAGGGGCAATGCTAAAATTCGATGGCCATTGACATTAGCCATGTATTAGACTCATACCTTAATTTTTTAATAACTGGAGTTCAGAAGAGTGTATTTATTAGCTTATATGATGTCAGGAATTTTTATGGTCGCAGGAACAATATTTTGTTTGCGTTCTTTAATCTTACGATCAACGGCACCCCTGGCTTTAGGGTTACCTTCATACTTCTTCGGAACCGCGGTATTTCTTCTCATCCAAATAGCAACCAAGTAATTATCCAAACTATTATCTCAGGGTTAATTTTAGGATGTACTCCTGCAAGAGCGCACACTGGCTAAAAGTTCAACAAAAAAGCTAAGCCTTTACTTGCGAGACTAATACTTGAATATCCTCCGGACTATGCTTTTCTAAACGTTTTAGCTAGCTTAAATGGAATTGTAATTTGGCTAGACTGACTAAAATCAAATTTTGAGATTTTTTTAAGCTTGCTGAACTTGTACCCAATACACCTGAGGTATCACGGACAGAAAAATGGCATCTGACAGGCTCAAACTTATGGCTAAGTGCTGGGTGTAATTGCCAAGACAGATCGAAGGGTTTAGGTTCCAACTTCGTTAAACGTTTGACGGACTTTATAGAAATATTTTTCAACTTTATCGGTCTAACTCTCTATCGGCGCGTCTTGTGGCGCTTCTCCCCTATCTAATTTAGTATAGTCACGCTGAACCTCAGCAACTCGAAGCCGATAATCAGCAAATAGTTGGTTGTAGCCTTTCTCTTGAGCGTGACGATGGTTTGTTTGATTGCGCCACGCCGTAACAGCCACCTCATCACGCCAAAAAGAAAGAGCTAATACTTTTCCTTCATTGGTGAGACTTTGGAAGCGTTCTATAGATATGAAGCCATCCATCATTTCTAGGTCCTTGTTTAATGCCGCAGCGATCTCTAAATACTCAGTTCGCCCTTCTGGCTTTGGCACTACTTCGAATATAACAGCATACATGATATCTCCTAAAAGTAAAAAAATGCCTCACAGGGGGATAACTATAAAATTCACCCATTCAACATTAACGTCAAATGAAATAGGCAGCAAGATGCGTCGAAAGTTGGGTGCGGTTCAATCTACCAGCAAGCGCTGCAAGTTAATGTTTTCTGAAAGCAAGATTCTGGATTACAAAGTTAAACAGCTTAAAGGTTCCGAAAGTCTTGCGATGTACCTTCCAGAACACGTGATGAAAATACCCGCAAGCAAAAAACTCAATCCATAAACACCGAGCCATTGTTTGTGGGACTTAGTAACTTAGGTGGCCTTCGGGTCACCTTTTTTTCAGTTTATAAGCTAGTTCGATACAAATTGTAAATTAGCCTTTTGAATTTGGAATTTAAGCTTATTAGCCTCGTCTTTGTATTCAACAACGTCGTTTATAATATCGAAGACTTTCCTCCCGATGGTTCCAATTAAATTCTAGATCATGTAATGTCCTTAGATTAGTTTATCGGAAGGGTTAGCTGTGAAGCGTAAAAACGAGTTACTCGAAATTCTCGCTGAAGGATGCCGAGTACACCCTGCATATCGAGCGCGTCGAGCAACAACGCAAAAATGCAAACACTGCGTAGTTGTCTGGGAAGCGCGTTGTGAATTAAGGTTGCGTCTTCTGTTAAAGATCGATGACACTTTTGCAGCTATGGTTAGATAGTTAAGGGGTCTCGTCCGTCCAACGACCACCCTTTTACGACAGTCTCTAAGAGCTTAGAAATCTTGGTTGTGGCACCTGTATGCATTCGAATAACTTAACCACTGTATACACAGGCCCCTGTTGAGAAGCCGTCCTTTAAATTTCTATGACTAGAAACAAACTGCCATCGCGAATATCCCGCAATGGCTCGCTCAGGAAATTCTTTTTTATTTCACCCCACAAATGCGCATGGCTGGCCTGTTAACTAAACGCTAGTGCTAGTTTCTAAGGGGTTTATAAGAAGCTCAACTTTGTTTAATCAGGACCATCACTTTTAACTAGGACTTTATTATGAACGCAATATCAAAAATTAAAACTATCGATGCCATCCTCGGAACCGTTGCAGACGCATCAAATGCTACTTGGTATGAAGACATTAATCCTATAATGGAAACAGCACCTCCAGTTACAGCTAAGACCAATCGCTTCTATGCACTGATGGAGCGTTGGACCCAATCATCTTTTGAAGCTTGGGAAAAAGTTAATAGACTAGACCAACACTAAACAAATATGCATAGCTGTGTTGACTTAATACCGCTGGTCTCGAATTCAAATAGGCATATATTACCCTCGTCGTTAACTTTTTAATTAATTGAGAGTGCTATGAGCACTTTAACAAAAGAAGAAATTCTGAACTATGCTGCCGACCACCTAGGCGAAGGCAATGTCAACAAATTACTAAAAGAAGCACGTGATGTTCAGC
>DUBF01000198.1 GCA_012960465.1 Rhodospirillales bacterium
GATCAAGGTTTACGTTTCGCTATTCGTGAGGGTGGTCGTACTGTTGGCGCTGGTGTGGTAGCAGACATTATTGAATAGGGGTATAGCTCAGTTGGTAGAGCGACGGTCTCCAAAACCGTAGGTCGAGGGTTCAAATCCTTCTGCCCCTGCCAACCGAATGTGTACATAAGTAATAGGTAATTAATATAGAAGTGGAATAAATAAAGAGAATGGCTAAATTAAGTCCTTTTCAGTTTTTACGACAGGTTCGACAGGAAACGTCTAAAGTCACCTGGCCGACACGTAAAGAAACGGTGATATCTACGGTTATGGTTTTTGTTATGGTAATCATAGCAGCCTTATTTTTCTTTGTTGTTGACCAATTATTGTCTTCGGGTGTAAAGCTCGTGTTTGGCTTGGGAGGCTAGAAGAATGGCTCATCGTTGGTATGTCATCCATGTTTATTCGGGATTTGAACGCCAAGTTGCGGATAAGATTGAAGAGCAGGCTTTGCAATCTCACCTTGCCGAAGAAATTGAAAAAGTTTTGGTGCCAATGGAAGAAGTGGTCGAAATGCGTCGAGGCGAAAAAGTTAACGCTGAACGTAAATTCTTTCCGGGTTATGTATTAGTTAAAATGGAAATGTCTGATCAGAGTTGGCACCTGATAATGAACACGGCTAAGGTTACCGGTTTTTTGGGTCCCCGTGATCGGCCGACACCCATCAGTGAAGCCGAAGCTGATAGAATTATTCATCAGGTTGAAGAGGGAATTGAGCGACCGAAGCCATCTGTAACTTTTGATATTGGCGAACAAGTGCTGGTTAGCGATGGACCATTTGCGTCCTTTAATGGTATGGTTGAAGACGTGGATGAAGAAAAGGCTAGACTTAAGGTCTCAGTTTCGATATTTGGACGGGCAACACCGGTTGATTTGGAGTATTCGCAAGTCGAGAAGTTATAGTAATCAACGGTATTTATGCCGTTACTTTGTGCGGAAGGCTAGCCATAGCCGCACCGCGCGACCCAGTTGAGGTCTAATTGTAGGCGTCAATAAACAAAAAAACTGAGGTATTAAATGGCAAAAAAGATTGAAAGCTTCATCAAGCTTCATATCCCCGCGGGTCAGGCAAATCCGTCCCCACCTGTTGGCCCTGCGTTAGGTCAGGCTGGTTTGAACATTATGGAATTTTGTAAGGCGTTTAATGCGGCTACACAAGGTATGGAACAAGGAATGCCTATTCCAGTTAAAATAACTGTTTTTTCTGATAAAACGTTTCTCTTTGATCAAAAATCTCCACCTGCTAGTTACTTTATAAAGAAGGCAGCTAAACTTAGCAGTGGCTCTAAAACTCCAGGTCTTGAAATGGCTGGTTCTGTCACTATGGATCAGTTGCGAAAGATTGCGGAACAAAAGAAAGCAGATTTAAATGCCAATGATCTCGATTCCGCGTGCAAAATTCTAGCAGGTTCGGCTCGATCAATGGGTATTACCGTGGAGGGTCAATAAGATGACTGTAAGCGGGAAGCGTATAGAAAAAATCTATGAAAGCTTTGATCGCTTTTCAGATCACGGTATAGACGCCGCCGTTAAGATTGTTCTGGAGGCAAAAAAAACTAATTTTGATGAAACGGTTGAAGTTGCTATCAATCTTGGTGTTGACCCCCGTCACGCCGACCAAATGGTTCGGGGCGTGGTATCATTGCCAAATGGGACTGGTAAGTCTGTGGTGGTAGCTGTTTTTGCAAAAGAGGATAAGGCCAAAGAAGCCACGGCAGCAGGTGCCGAGTATGTTGGCGCTGAAGAATTAGCGGATAAAGTTCAAAAGGGTGAAATCGAATTTGATCGATGTATTGCGACGCCTGATATGATGGCTGTGGTGGGTCGTCTCGGTAAGGTGCTAGGTCCAAAAGGTCTGATGCCAAATCCAAAGCTAGGCACGGTTACCCCAAATGTTGGTGACGCTATAAAAGCGGTTAAAGGTGGTGAAATTGAATTTCGCGTTGAGAAAGCAGGAATAATTCATGCTGGTATTGGTAAGACAAGTTTTACTCAAGAAGCCTTAGTTGAGAATATTAATGCATTTATGGCGGCTATTCTTAAAGCAAAGCCGGTTGGATCGAAAGGTACATATGTTAAGCGAGCAACATTGACGTCAACAATGGGGCCAGGCGTTAGATTAGATACTTCAAGTCTATCAGGTTAATTCCTGATAGCACTATAAGATTTTCTGTTGTTTGTATTTCAGCAGATTTAGGAGAGGTTTTTATTGCCTCTCTGACCTATCCGAGACTGTAGGCGTTGTGGATTTTTTGATAAGCAACTTAATAAAGATTAGCCTGCACAGATGGTGAACGGACATTTGGAATCAATTTATTGATTTAAAATGGCTTAAACTGAGTACTTGGATGGGGTGAGCGAGTTTTTAAGGGTTTCCTTAAGAACTAAATGTAACCGCATAAGAAAGAGTTGAATTTCTCTGACTTGTGTAAAAACGGAGACGATTTGTGAACCGTATTCAAAAAGAAGAGCAGGTCGCATCGTTAAAGCGGACTTTTGAAGAGTCAAATATTGTTGTTGCCACCCACTATTCTGGGATGACGATGCAAGAAATGACTGATCTTCGAAGTCGTATGCTTAAAGCGGGCGCCAGTTTCAAGGTCACTAAAAATCGCCTCACGCGTCTCGCCCTGCAAGACACTAATTTTGAATCGTTAACAGATTTGATGACGGGTCCAATTGCCCTTGCTTATTCCACCGATCCGGTGGCCGCGGCAAAGACGACCGTTAACTTTTCTAAAGATAATGAAAAATTGGTTATCTTGGGTGGCGTCTTCAACGGTCAAACTCTGGACGTTGATGGTGTTAAAAATCTAGCTAAATTGCCGTCTTTAGATGAGCTACGTGGCAAGATTGCTAGCATGATCAATACTCCGGCGACCCGGATCGCGGGTGTGCTATCAGCACCCGCCGGGCAGTTGGCTCGTGTGGTTGGGTCTTATGGAGTGAAGCGTGACGAGGCTGCGTAGTGGCTTGTGTTATTAATAGTTTAAGCCTAAGGAGATAAAATTATGGCTAATATTGAAAAAATTGCTGAAGAATTGTCAGCTTTGACCGTTATTGAGGCGGCTGAGCTTAGTACGTTGTTAGAAGAACGGTGGGGAGTTTCTGCCGCTGCGCCTGTTGCTGTTGCAGCAGCACCTGCTGATGATGGTGGGGGAACTGCTGCTGAACAAGATGCTTTTGAAGTGGTTCTTGCCTCAATTGGCGACAAAAAGATTAATGTGATTAAGGAAGTTCGTGCAATCACGGGTCTAGGCTTAAAAGAAGCTAAAGACATGGTCGAGGCGGCACCAACCACCGTTAAAGAAGACGCAACGAAAGAAGAAGCGGATCAAATCAAGGTTAAGCTTGAGGAAGCTGGCGCTGCCGTTGAGATAAAATAAAATTATTTAACTTCGGGTAGTTGGTTTAAAAATCAATTGCCCGTGGTTTGTATGCATTATTGAATATCACATCTGCCACGGATAGGTCTGCCATGACCGAGATAGTGGATGTGCAGTTCTAGTATTCTTGCCTAACCAGTAATGGTAAGATTGCTATTAAACTTCTCCTTTGGATTGTCTAGGGGAGAAGGTGTTCGTTATCCTTTCTTTGTGGCTATTGGAAGAATTTCAGAACGTAGTAATTTTTTATAGCTACGAGGGCTGCAATGACTGATCGCTCATTTACGGGTCGTAAACGTATCCGAAAATCCTATGGACGTATTCCTACAGTAACGCCAATGCCGAACCTTATTGAGGTTCAAAAAAATTCTTATGAGCATTTTTTACAACGTGATATTGCAAAGATGGATCGGACAGATACCGGTCTTCAGGAAGTTTTTAAATCCGTTTTTCCGATTAAGGATTTCTCCGAACGTGGAACACTTGAATTTGTTAATTATGAATTTGAGGAACCAAAATACGATGTCGAAGAATGTCAACAAAGAGGTATGACCTATGCTGCTCCATTAAAAGTTACCCTTCGGTTGCTTGTTTGGGATGTTGATGAGGATACTGATGCTCGTTCTGTTCGAGACATTAAGGAGCAGATAGTGTATATGGGCGAAATGCCTCTAATGACGGATAATGGTACGTTCGTTGTTAATGGCACAGAAAGGGTGATTGTATCACAAATGCACCGTTCCCCGGGTGTGTTTTTTGATCATGATAAAGGTAAAACTCATTCCTCGGGAAAATTTTTATTTGCAGCTCGTGTTATCCCTTATCGTGGTTCGTGGCTGGATTTTGAATTTGATGCAAAAGACTTGGTATACGTCCGTATTGATCGTCGCCGCAAGTTGCCGGTTACGACTCTTTTACTTGGTCTGGATGATGCAGCTACTGCCAAGAAACGTGCAAAATTAGCATCTACTGGGAAGTCTCTTGATCCAGCCGATGCCAAAGGAATGTCGCCTGAGGAAGTTCTGAAATTTTTTTACGATACTACAAATTATGTTAGGGCTAAGAAGGGTTGGCAAATACCTCTTGAAGTCGATACCCTGCGTGGTTTGAAGCTTGACTATGATTTACTTAATGCAAAATCGGGGCGCGTTGCGGTCGAAGCTGGAACAAAGTTGACACCACGTGTGTTAAGTGGTCTGGAAAAGAAGGGGATAACAGAATATATCGCACCACATAGTGATATTTTAGGTCGTTTTGTATCTGAGGATATAGTTGATTTAAAATCAGGTCTTGTTTATTTGGAGGCTGGTGATGAGGTTACTGAAGAAATTTTAGAAGAGTTGGACGCTGCAAAAATTATCGAGGTTCCAACTCTTGCTATTGACCACATCAAAGCTGGCCCATATATCCGTAATACTCTTGCTGCTGATAAAAATTCTAACCGTGACGAGGCCTTGATTGATATTTATAGGGTAATGCGCCCGGGTGAACCTCCTATTATAGAAACAGCTGACAGTCTATTTCAGGGACTATTTTTCAATTCAGATCGCTATGATCTATCATCTGTTGGTCGGGTGAAAATGAACTCTCGCCTTCAGCAGGAAACCGAAGATACTGTTCGGGTGCTGCGTCGAGAAGACATTATGCAGGTTGTTAAAATTCTCGTAGACTTGAAAAATGGTAAAGGTGATATTGATGACATTGATCATCTGGGGAACCGCCGTGTCCGGTCTGTCGGAGAGTTGATGGAAAATCAATATCGGATTGGCCTGCTGAGAATGGAGCGCGCAATTAAGGAGAGAATGAGTTCGGTTGATATAGATACCGTAATGCCACATGATTTGATCAATGCTAAACCAGCCGCAGCAGCTGTCAGAGAGTTCTTCGGCTCGAGCCAACTGAGCCAATTTATGGATCAGACAAATCCGCTATCAGAAATTACGCATAAGCGTCGTCTGTCGGCATTGGGGCCAGGTGGTTTGACTCGTGAGCGCGCTGGTTTTGAGGTGCGTGATGTACATCCAACACACTACGGTCGGATTTGTCCAATTGAGACCCCTGAAGGGCCAAATATTGGTTTGATAAACAGCTTGGCAACATATGCTCGCGTCAACCAATACGGCTTTATCGAAAGTCCGTATCGTAAGGTAAAAAATGGTGGGGTCTCTAATGAGGTGATTTACCTTTCTGCAATGGATGAAGGGCGCTATAAGATCGCTCAGGCTAACGAATCAATAGATAAATCAGGTAAATTTGAACATGACCTAATCACCTGTCGCCAAGCCGGTGATGTTTTAATGGTTCCATCAGATGAAGTTGATTTCGCAGACGTTTCGCCGAAACAACTTGTTTCTGTAGCAGCTGCATTAATACCATTTTTGGAAAATGATGATGCTAATCGAGCGTTGATGGGTTCAAATATGCAACGTCAAGCCGTACCACTGATACAGGCTGAGGCGCCACTTGTTGGAACTGGAATGGAAGAGATAGTTGCGCGTGATTCTGGGGCGACATTAATAGCTAAACGTCCAGGGATAGTAGATCAGATTGATGGCACACGGATTGTAATCCATGCCGATGAGGATGCTGAAAATAGTTCTGCGCCTGGAGTCGACATCTACACTTTGCAAAAATTTCAAAGGTCAAATCAAAATACATGCATCAATCAACGGCCGCTTGTTAAAGTGGGTGATCACGTTGCACCGGGTGATATTATTGCTGATGGCCCCTCAACAGAAATTGGAGAGTTGGCACTTGGGCGTAATGTACTTGTCGCCTTTATGCCATGGAACGGTTACAATTTTGAAGATTCAATATTGATTTCTGAGCGTATTGTCAGAGAGGATGTGTTTACTTCGATCCATATTGAAGAGTTCGAGGTGATGGCTCGGGACACTAAGCTTGGTCAAGAAGAGATTACCCGCGATATTCCTAATGTGGGTGAAGAGGCTCTTAAAAATATGGATGAAGCTGGGATTGTTTACATTGGGGCGGAAGTCCAGCCAAATGATATTCTTGTCGGTAAGGTGACGCCAAAGGGAGAGTCGCCAATGACACCAGAAGAGAAACTCCTTAGGGCTATTTTTGGTGAGAAGGCCTCCGATGTTCGTGATACCTCACTTCGTTTGCCCCCAGGTGTGGCAGGTACTATAATTGAGGTTCGGGTATTCTCGCGGCGAGGAGTTGATAAAGATGAGCGCGCTCTAGCAATTGAGCGCGCAGAGATTGAACGCCTTGCTAAAGACAGAGATGATGAGATTGCAATTTTGGAGCGAAGTTTTCATTCACGAATCCGTGAGAGGCTTTTGAACAAAAAAGTTGTAAATGGACCAAAAGGGCTTACTGAAGGTACCAGGGTTAATGAGGAAATCCTCGAAAAACTCACAGCAGGTCAAATGCTTCAAATTGTAATCTCAAGTGATAAAGTAATGGGCGAAATTGAGGGCTTGAAAAGACAATTAGAGGAAGGTTCTAGTGAATTTCAAAGTCGGTTTGCCGACAAAGTTGATAAACTGGAACGTGGTGATGAACTGCAGCCCGGTGTAATGAAGATGGTCAAGGTTTTTGTGGCCGTGAAGCGTAAATTGCAACCTGGAGATAAAATGGCTGGGCGCCATGGTAATAAAGGTGTCATCTCTCGCATAATGCCAATTGAAGATATGCCGTCTCTTGAGGATGGAACGGCTGTTGATATTGTACTGAATCCATTGGGCGTTCCATCTCGGATGAATGTGGGTCAAATATTGGAAACTCACCTAGGTTGGGCATGCGCTGGCCTCGGTCGTCAAGTAGGGGATGCTCTCGAGGCTGTGAACCAAGGTAAAGCTTCAATAACTGATCTTCGTGATACACTAAAGTATGCTTATGGCGATGAAACGTATAAAGCTGATATTGTTGCTATGGACGATAATGCTGTTATCGAACTTTCTAAGAATGTTACAAATGGCATTCCTATTGCCACGCCCGTTTTTGATGGAGCGAATGAGGCAGATATTACAGATGCACTTGACCGAGCCGGTGTTAGTTCCTCGGGTCAAGTTAAGTTATTTGATGGAAGGACTGGTAAATATTTTGATCGTGAGGTCACGGTAGGTTATATTTACATATTAAAGCTCCATCATTTAGTTGATGATAAAATCCATGCGCGTTCAATCGGGCCTTATAGTCTAGTAACCCAGCAACCGCTGGGTGGTAAGGCACAATTTGGGGGTCAGCGATTTGGAGAGATGGAGGTCTGGGCGCTAGAAGCGTATGGCGCTGCGTACACTCTCCAAGAAATGCTGACTGTAAAATCGGACGATGTTTCAGGTAGAACGAAGGTATATGAAGCCGTTGTCCGGGGTGATGACTCGTTTGAAGCTGGAATTCCGGAAAGTTTCAATGTGTTGGTTAAAGAGCTGCATTCACTCGGTTTAAATGTCGAATTAAAACAGCGTAATTTCTAGGTCACTCTAGACGACAACGGTTTAAAGGAGATTATCCATGAATGAGTTAATGCGAATTTTTGAGCCAGCGCAAGCAACTCAGCGTTTTGATCAAATTATGATTAGCATAGCAAGTCCAGAGCGGATCCGTTCCTGGTCTTTTGGTGAGATTAAAAAGCCTGAAACTATTAATTACCGGACATTTAAACCAGAGAGAGATGGTCTTTTTTGTGCGCGTATTTTTGGGCCGATTAAGGATTATGAATGCTTGTGTGGTAAATATAAACGTATGAAGTATAAGGGCATAGTTTGTGAAAAATGCGGTGTTGAAGTTACACTTACCAAAGTACGCCGTGATCGTATGGGCCACATTGAATTGGCCGCCCCTGCAGCTCATATATGGTTCATGAAGTCATTGCCTTCTCGCACGGGTTTGATGCTTGATATGACTTTGAAGAATTTAGAGCGCGTTCTTTATTTTGAAAATTATGTTGTGTCCGAGCCTGGTTTGACGCCTTTGCTCGAAAAGCAGTTATTGACTGAAGATGAATATCAAGATGCAGTTGATGAGTATGGCGAAGATAGTTTTCAAGCGGGTATAGGTGCTGAAGTTATCCGTGACATGTTGAAAGAAATTGATCTTGAGGATCAACTTGAAACGCTTAAGGTTGAGTTAAAAGAAACTAAATCTGAAGCTAAACGTAAGAAGTTCGTAAAGCGTCTTAAACTTGTTGAAGCTTTTATTGGTTCAGGCGCAAGACCTGAATGGATGATTTTAGAAGCTGTACCGGTTATTCCACCAGAGTTACGTCCGTTGGTTCCCCTCGATGGTGGTCGTTTTGCTACGTCTGATTTAAATGATCTTTATCGCCGTGTAATAAATAGAAATAATCGCTTAAAGCGTTTAATAGAGTTACGTGCGCCAGAAATAATAGTACGTAATGAAAAGCGCATGTTGCAGGAGTCGGTAGATGCGTTGTTTGATAATGGTCGAAGAGGTCGAGCTATTACCGGTGCAAATAAGCGACCGTTAAAATCTCTGTCCGACATGCTTAAGGGTAAGCAGGGTCGTTTTCGCCAGAATTTGCTTGGTAAGAGGGTTGACTACTCGGGACGATCCGTAATCGTAGTTGGCCCTGAACTAATGCTCCATCAATGCGGTCTGCCGAAGAAGATGGCGCTTGAGTTGTTCAAACCTTTTGTCTATTCGCGGCTTGAGAAATACGCTATGGCGACGACAATTAAGGCAGCTAAACGTATGGTTGAAAAAGAGCGGCCTGAAGTTTGGGATATATTGGAAGAAGTAATCCGAGAGCACCCCGTTATGTTAAATAGGGCTCCAACACTGCATCGCTTAGGTATCCAAGCGTTTGAACCTGTGCTTATTGAAGGTAAAGCTATTCAGCTTCATCCTTTAGTTTGCACAGCTTTTAATGCCGACTTTGATGGTGATCAAATGGCCGTTCATGTTCCTTTGTCGCTCGAAGCTCAACTTGAAGCTCGTGTTTTAATGATGTCTACAAACAATATTTTGAGCCCAGCCAACGGTAAGCCCATTATTGTTCCCTCCCAAGATATCGTTCTCGGTTTATACTATATGACTATGGAGCGCGAAGGTGAGAAGGGCGAGGGAATGATTCTGGCTGATAGTGAAGAAATTGAGCATGCTTTGAATGAAAGTGTTGTTAGCCTTCATGCGAAGATTAAAACGCGTTATGAAACGGTGGATACAGACGGCAATCCTATAACTCGACGCGTTGAATCAACCCCTGGTCGAATGTTGGTCGCCGAGCTTCTACCACGTCACCCAAAAGTGCCATTAGAATTGGTTAATCGGTTACTGACCAAGAAAGATGTATCTACTGTTATCGATGAGGTTTATCGCCATTGTGGTCAGAAAGAAACGGTTATTTTTGCTGATAAGATTATGGCGCTTGGTTTTAGTAATGCGTGTACGTCAGGTATTTCTTTTGGTAAGGACGATTTGATAATTCCCGAGGCAAAAAAGAAGCTTGTTAATGACACCGAAAAGCTTGTCGAGTCGTACGAGCGTCAATATTTAGATGGGCTGATTACTCGTGGTGAGAAGTATAATAAAGCGGTCGATGCTTGGTCACGTTGCACAGATCAGGTTGCCGATGAGATGATGGCAGAAATCCAAAAAATTGAACCCAATGTGCCAGTTAATTCTGTTTACATGATGGCCGATTCTGGAGCTAGAGGTTCTGCCGCTCAAATGAAACAGCTGGCTGGTATGCGAGGGTTAATGGCTAAACCATCAGGTGAAATCATTGAGACGCCAATTATTTCAAATTTCAAAGAAGGTCTCTCGGTTCTTGAGTACTTTAATTCAACTCATGGAGCACGCAAAGGCCTGGCTGATACAGCCTTGAAGACAGCTAATTCGGGTTACCTAACCCGTCGCTTGGTAGATGTTGCGCAGGATTGCATTATCAATGAAGTTGATTGCAAAACTAAAGAGAGTATCACAGTTAATGCCGTAATTGAGGGTGGTGACGTAATTGTATCTTTGGGTGATCGTGTCCTAGGACGAACTGTTGCAGAAGATGTAATTGATCCTGAAGATGGCAAAGTGATGATAAAACGTAATAAATTACTTGATGAGGTTGATTGTGAGGCTCTTGATAATGCAGAGGTTGAAACCATCCGCATCCGATCAGTCTTAACTTGTGAGACTAAATCTGGTGTCTGTGGTGCCTGCTACGGTCGAGACCTAGCTCGTGGTACGCCTGTTAATATGGGTGAAGCTGTTGGAGTTATTGCAGCTCAATCTATTGGGGAACCAGGAACTCAATTGACTATGCGTACATTCCACATTGGCGGTGCAGCTCAACGTGGCGCGGAGCAATCCGCGATTGAAGCTAATTCAGATGCTAAAGTAAAATTGGTCAATTGCAATGTTGTCAAAAATAGCTCTAAGGTTAATATTGTAATGACACGTAATGCTGAGATCCTTTTGATCGATGATAAAAATCGTGAGCGCGCACGCCATCGCATACCATACGGTTCAAAGTTGCTGACCAAAGATAAAGCGAAGGTCAAACGCGGTGATAAATTAGCTGAGTGGGATCCCTATACTTTGCCGATTATTACCGAGAAGGAAGGTGTCGTTAACTATGTTGATCTGGATGAAGGTGTCACTATGCGCGAATCCGTTGATGATGCGACTGGCATTTCTAGCCGCGTTGTCATCGATTGGAAACAGCAATCCAAGGCTGCCGATCTACGTCCTCGCATTACTCTACGAGATAATAAAGGTACGGTTGTTTTGCTTGGTAATGGTATCGAAGCGCGGAGCTATATGTCGGTAGATGCTATTTTGTCCGTTGAAAATGGACAGAAAGTGAATGCAGGCGACGTTCTGGCGCGTATCCCTCGCGAAGGTTCAAAAACTCGTGATATTACTGGAGGACTGCCACGTGTTGCGGAGCTCTTTGAAGCTCGGATACCTAAAGATCACGCAATTATCAGTGAAAATGAAGGGCGTATTGAATTTGGTAAGGATTATAAAAATAAACGACGGATCGTTGTAGTTCCTGACGACAAAGACTTGGAACCAATGGAATATATGATACCAAAAGGTAAACACATCAGTGTTCAAGAAGGTGATTATGTTACACGGGGTGATCCATTGATGGACGGTAACCCTGTACCTCACGATATACTTAAGGTGATGGGCATTGAAGCCTTGGCAAATTACCTAATCGATGAAATTCAAGATGTTTATCGTCTTCAAGGAGTGAGGATTGATGATAAGCATATTGAGGTTATTTCTCGGCAGATGTTGCAGAAAGTCGAAGTAACGGATGGCGGGGATACAACCTATCTCGTCGGTGAACTTATCGATCGGATTGAGTTTGAGACCGAAAATGAACGTGTAAAATCTGAGAAGGGTAAAGCGGCAACCGGCTCGACGGTATTACAAGGTATTACTAAAGCTAGTCTTCAAACATCATCGTTTATTTCAGCAGCTTCTTTCCAAGAAACGACAAGGGTCCTAACTGAGGCTGCTGTTTCTGGAAAACGCGACAATCTGGTTGGTCTAAAGGAAAACGTGATTGTTGGTCGTTTAATACCGGCTGGCACTGGTTCTGTAATGAACAACTTTCGTCAAGTTGCATCTGACCGCGATAAGAAACTTATCGATCAAGGTGAGGATCTTTCTGTCTTAGAAGATGCGAGTGCCTCGCCAGAGGCGGTGATCGCTGAAGTTGGGGAATAAATAATTTAAGGGTGAACCATAATCCTTTTTTGGATATAGCTCAACCAAAGCTTCATATATTTTTGATTGCGGTTATTGCTTGAACAAGGGATTTATTAGCGAGCCCATTAGGACGATTGTGTCACATGAGCCGTGTAATTTGTCTTCATTTCTTGGGTGCTTCTGGTTTTAGCGCCGAACTTCTTCTGTAATGGAATAAGTGCTTGAAAATTAAAATAAATCTTTAATTTATATGACATTGAGTATGGTCATGAATTTTAGTCTAAAAAATTACATCCTTTAGCTTGACGGGATAGCGAACCGCCCTTATATTCCGCGTCTCCCTAGGGATTGCTGGTGGTAGGTGTTCCGCCTAGACGCAGATGGTCCCTTGAAAAAGGTAAATGTAGCCCGGTTTTCCCAATTTTTTTTGTGGGACTATTATCGGTAAGTTTTAGATTTTCGCTGAGAGCTGGTATACAAAAAGCTCTTGAGCGGGTTTTTTGCGCGTTTGTATAAGAGACGTGATGTGTTGAAATTTTTAAGGAGTTGAAGGGGCTAATGCCGACAATCAACCAACTAATTCGTAGACCGCGAAAGGCACCTGTGAAAAGGACCAAGGTCCCTGCAATGGAGGCTTGTCCTCAAAAGCGTGGGGTTTGTACTCGCGTTTACACAACAACGCCAAAGAAACCAAACTCAGCACTTCGTAAAGTTGCTAGGGTGCGTTTAACTAATGGTTTTGAGGTTACGTCTTACATACCTGGAGAAGGCCACAATCTTCAAGAGCATAGCGTAGTTTTGATCCGCGGTGGTCGCGTAAAAGATTTGCCAGGGGTGCGTTATCATATAATTCGTGGGGTGCTCGATACACAAGGTGTTGAGGATCGTCGTCAGCGTCGTTCAAAATATGGCACAAAACGGCCCAAGTAAAGGAATAAGTAGATGTCACGTCGTCGCGCAGCAGTAAAACGTCAAGTTCTTCCAGATCCAAAATATGGGGATCTAGTGATTACGAGACTAATGAATAGGCTCATGCTCGATGGTAAAAAATCCGTTGCTGAGAGAATTGTTTATGGCGCGTTTGATGATATTGAGAAAAAAGCTGGTTCAGATCCAGTTGCATTATTCCACGAAGCATTAGTGAATATTAAGCCTCAAGTTGAGGTTAGGTCTCGTCGTGTCGGAGGAGCAACGTATCAAGTACCTGTTGAGATCCGTAATGACCGTTCCCAAGCATTAGCTTTACGTTGGATTATCGATTTGTCTCGGAATCGTTCTGAGAATACGATGGTAGAACGCTTGTCTGGTGAATTGTTGGACGCTGCGAATAATCGTGGCGCCGCGGTTAAGAAGCGTGAGGATACTCATAAGATGGCGGAAGCTAATAAAGCCTTTTCGCATTATCGCTGGTAACCTTTTCGGTAGGAAGAAGAATAATGGCGCGTACATCCCCTCTTGATAGTTATCGTAACATTGGCATTATGGCTCATATTGATGCCGGTAAAACAACCACCACGGAGCGTATTCTTTTTTATACTGGTAAGTCGTATAAAATTGGTGAGGTTCATGATGGTAATGCTACTATGGATTGGATGGAACAAGAACAGGAACGCGGTATTACCATTACCTCAGCGGCGACGACTTGTGAATGGAAAGATCACCTCATTAATATTATTGATACGCCTGGTCATGTTGATTTTACGATTGAGGTTGAGCGGTCACTGCGTGTACTCGATGGCGCGGTAGCAGTTTTTGATAGTGTTGCAGGTGTCGAGCCTCAGTCAGAAACTGTTTGGCGTCAGGCTGACAAGTACGAGGTGCCGAGGATCTGTTTTGTTAATAAAATGGATCGAACAGGCGCTGATTTTTACCGTTGTGTGGATATGATAAGCGACCGCTTGGGTGCTGTTCCATTGGTCACTCAATTACCGATTGGCAGTGAAGGCGATTATTTAGGTGTTGTTGATCTCATTACAATGCGGGCAATCACATGGAAAGACGAAGATCTCGGCGCTGAATTTGTGGACTCAGATATACCAACGAATTTGGCTGATAAAGCTACAGAGTATCGTGTAAAGCTTGTTGAGCTGGCTGTTGAGCAAGATGATATTGCGATGGAAGCTTACTTAGAAGGTAATGAACCGAATGAAGAGACATTAAAGAAATGTATTCGGAGTGGAACTTTAGCAGCAGCTTTCGTGCCTGTGCTAAATGGTACAGCATTTAAAAATAAAGGCGTACAACCCTTGCTTGACGCGGTCATTGATTTTTTACCAAGTCCGATAGATGTTGAGTCTATCAAAGGTATGAAGGCCGGTACTGATGAAGAAATTGAGCGTATAAGTTCAGATGACGAACCATTCTCAGCACTTGCTTTCAAAATTATGAATGATCCATTTGTAGGTTCGTTGACATTTGTGCGAATTTATTCCGGGGTACTTGAAGCGGGTTCTTATCTGCAGAACACTGTTAAGAACAAAAGAGAGCGGGTTGGTCGTATGTTAATGATGCACTCGAATTCTAGAGAGGATGTTAAAGAGGCGCGTGCTGGTGATATTATAGCCTTGGCCGGTCTTAAGGACACAACTACCGGTGATACGCTGTGTTCGATAGACAATCAGGTTATTTTAGAGCGGATGGAATTTCCTGATCCGGTTATTGAGATTGCGGTTGAACCAAAAACAAAGGCTGACCAAGAGAAGATGGGACAAGCTCTTGCTCGTTTGGCGGCGGAAGATCCATCTTTCCGAGTTTCTAGCGATGAAGAAAGTGGTCAAACTATTATCAAGGGTATGGGCGAGCTCCATTTAGATATCATAGTTGATCGTATGAAACGTGAGTTTAGTGTTGAAGCAAATATTGGTGCTCCGCAGGTTGCTTATCGTGAAACAATTAAAGCACCCACGGATGTTGATTATACCCATAAAAAACAATCGGGTGGAGCCGGGCAATTTGCTCGAATTAAGGTTACATTTGAACCTCTGCCTCCTGGATCAGGTTACGAGTTTTCTAGTAAGGTAGTTGGTGGTAATGTTCCAAAGGAATATATTCCAGGCGTAGAAAAGGGTTTTTTGAGTTCCTTAGATACAGGGCCTCTTTCTGGCTTCCCTGTAACAGATCTAAAAATTGAACTTTATGATGGCGCTTCTCATGACGTGGATTCTTCGGTGATGGCGTTTGAAATAGCAGCGCGTGCAGCTTTCCGCGAAGGGGTGATGAAAGCTAGTCCTTGCTTGTTAGAGCCAGTTATGAAAGTCGAGGTAGTGACCCCTGAAGAGTACATGGGTGATATTATAGGTGATTTAAACTCTAGGAGAGGTAATGTTGGCTCTATGGATCAACGGGGTAATGCGAGGGTTATTTCGTGTATGGTGCCTTTAGCCAATATGTTTGGTTATGTGAATACTTTGCGCTCAATGTCACAGGGACGAGCACAGTTTTCCATGCATTTTAATCATTACGCTGAATTGCCTGCCGCTGTTTCTGAAGAGGTGCGCGAACGTTTAGCAGGTTAAATAAAAATTGTTATTTTAACTTTTTTTGATCCAATTAGATCGGAGCGAGAAATATGAGTAAAGAAAAATTTGAACGAACAAAGCCACATTGTAATGTAGGCACGATTGGTCACGTTGATCATGGTAAAACGACGTTGACCGCTGCGATTTCGAAGATTCTGGCGGCTCAGAGCGGTGGTGAATTTACAGATTTTGCTGATATTGATAAGGCGCCTGAGGAGCGTGAGCGTGGCATTACAATTTCAACAGCACACGTTGAGTATGAAACTGCTGCTCGTCATTACGCTCACGTTGATTGCCCAGGTCACGCAGATTATGTGAAGAACATGATTACTGGTGCTGCCCAAATGGATGGTGGAATTTTAGTTGTGAATGCGGCTGACGGTCCTATGCCTCAAACTCGCGAACATATTTTGCTAGCTCGCCAGGTGGGTGTGCCTGCGTTAGTTGTTTATCTTAATAAGGTTGACCAAGTGGATGATGAAGAGCTTTTAGAGCTTGTTGAAATGGAAGTTCGTGAACTTCTTTCAAAGTATGAATTCCCGGGCGATGATATTCCAATTATTTCTGGTTCAGCTTTGGCTGCTCTTGAAGATCGTGATGAAGCGATTGGTAAAGAAAGTATCTTAAAGTTAATGGCTGCTGTTGATGAATATATCCCACAGCCTGACCGTCCAGTTGATCAGCCATTTTTAATGCCAATTGAAGATGTATTCTCGATCTCTGGTCGAGGTACGGTTGTTACTGGCCGCGTTGAAAGTGGTGTAGTTAATGTTAATGATGAGATTGAAATTATTGGTATTAGGGATACGCAAAAAACGATTTGCACTGGTGTTGAAATGTTCCGTAAGCTTCTAGATCGTGGTGAAGCGGGTGATAATATTGGTGCGCTATTACGTGGTACAAAACGCGAAGAAGTGGAGCGTGGACAGGTTGTCGCTGCACCTGGATCGATTACGCCTCATAAGAAGTTTAAGTGCAGTGCTTATATTCTTACGAAGGAAGAGGGTGGCCGTCATACACCATTCTTTGCAAATTATCGTCCACAGTTTTACTTCCGGACGACAGACGTGACGGGCATGGTTGAATTGCCGTCTGGCACAGAAATGGTAATGCCTGGTGATGATATTGAAATGACCGTTGAGTTGATTACGCCGATCGCAATGGATCAAGGTTTACGTTTCGCTATTCGTGAGGGTGGTCGTACTGTTGGCGCTGGTGTGGTAGCAGACATTATTGAATAAGAGTGTATTTTATTGGGCGTTTTTTAAGGGCGCCATTAATATTTTGTAATAAGAGATTTGGATTAGGTAATGGCAGATAGTCAGAACATACGAATAAGATTAAAGGCGTTCGATCATCGAGTACTAGATACTTCGACGTTGGAAATCGTTAATACCGCTAAACGGACGGGAGCTCAGGTACGAGGGCCAATTCCGCTACCAACCAAGATCGAAAAATATACAGTATTACGTTCCCCACACATTGATAAAAAATCGCGTGAGCAGTTCGAAATTCGCACCCATAAGCGGGTACTTGATATTCTCGATCCCACGCCTGAGACGGTTGATGCATTGATGAAACTCGATTTGGCATCTGGCGTTGATGTTGAAATTAAACTTTAGGTAAATAATTCATGAGAACGGGTCTTATTGCGCAAAAAATTGGAATGAGTGCTTATTTTTTAGGAAATGGTCGGCACGTTCCTGTGACCGTATTAAAGGTCGATAATTGTCAAGTCGTTTCGCATCGTACTGAGCAAAATGATGGGTATATGGCTGTTCAGTTAGGGGTCGGCGAAGCTAAGGTAAAGAATGTATCGAAGCCGATGCGCGGTCATTTTGCTAAATCAAAGGTGGAACCGAAAAGGCAGGTTGTTGAATTTCGCGTTTCTGATGGTGCTATGGTTGGAGTTGGTACAGAAATTACAGCTGCTCATTTTGTTGTTGGTCAGTTTGTTGATGTTGTTGGTGTGACCCAAGGTAAGGGTTTTGCCGGTGCTATGAAGAGACATGGGTTTCATGGGCTCCGCGCTTCACACGGTGTTTCAATTTCTCATCGCAGTCATGGTTCAACTGGTCAATGTCAGGATCCAGGAAAGGTTTTTAAAGGTAAAAAAATGGCTGGCCATATGGGAAATACTCAGGTGACGGCTCAAAGTCTTGAGGTAATTTCAACCGATATAGATCGTGGTATTATTTTGGTTAAAGGATCTGTTCCCGGATCAAAAGGTGGGTATATCTTGGTTAAAGATGCGCTCAAAAAAGTGTTACCTGATAACGCGCCGAGGCCGGCAGGTGTACGTGGTAATGCTAAAATTGATGACGAGGAATTATCCAAACATGACGTGACTTCAGGAGCAGAGTTGTCGCCAGTAGAGGTTTTATCTGAACAAGATGAATCGACAGAAGATAATCCTGTTAGTACAGCTAAAACTAAGGGCGAAGAATGATGAAATGCCCGGTCATAGACCTAGGTAACAAAAAGATCGGAGATATTGATCTTGATGAATCTGTATTTGGCGCGCCTGATCGACCTGATATCTTGTCGCGCGCCGTTAATTGGCAGTTGGCAAAAAGACAAGCGGGAACGCATAAAACCAAGCAGCGAGCTGAAATTAAAGGATCAACCGCTAAACCTTTTAATCAGAAGGGTACCGGGCGTGCAAGGCAAGGGGATAAGAAGGCTCCACATATGCGTGGCGGAGGTGTAGCTTTTGGTCCTGTTGCCCGTTCACATGCGCATAGTCTGACGAAGAAGATCCGTCGACTAGCTCTTCGTACCGCGCTTTCAACCAAACAGGCCAATGGTAAGTTGGTGGTATTGAGCGAGGCAAAAGTAAAAACTGCAAAGACTTCTGAATTAGCTAAAAAGGTTAAAAAGTTAGGTTGGAATTCAGCGTTGATTATCGGTGATTCTGAAATTGATAATAATTTTAATCTAGCAGCTAGAAATATCAAAGGGATTGACGTGTTACCGCAGCAAGGAGCTAATGTTTATGATATTCTCCGCCGTGATACATTGGTTCTAACGAAAGGCGCCATTGAGAAATTGGTGGAGCGATTGAAATGAGTAAACATAGCCATTTAGGTAAGAATGTAAAATTAAGGCACGAGAGAATGTATCAAATCATTCGCACGCCAATAATTACAGAAAAAACGACCATTATTTCTGAACATAATCAAGTGACTTTCAAAGTACCACTTGAAGTCACGAAACCAGAAATTAAGGTAGCGGTTGAGGGCTTATTTGAGGTTAAGGTGAAATCTGTAAATACAATTGTCCAAAAAGGCAAAGTGAAACGTTTCAGAGGCCACCTCGGTAAGCGATCTGATTTTAAAAAAGCAATTGTGACGTTGGTTGACGGTGATTCTATTGATATTACAACGGGAGTTTAAGGATGGCGCTTAGAAATTATAAGCCGACCTCTCCGTCGCGCCGGAATTTAGTTTTAATCGACCGCTCTGACCTTTGGAAAGGTAAGCCAGAAAAGAGCCTCACTCAAGGGTTGCCTAGTAAAGGTGGTAGAAATAATTCAGGTCAGATTACTGCTCGTCGAAGAGGTGGTGGCCATAAACGACGTTACCGTATTATAGACTTTAAACGTACGAAGGTTGATATACCGGCGACAGTGGAACGGATTGAGCATGATCCCAATAGAAGCGCATTTATTGCTTTGATAGAATATGAAGATGGTGAAAGGTCATATATTATTGCTCCGCAAAGGTTGGCCCCAGGCGATACTGTGATTTCTGGTGAAAAAGTTGATATCAAACCTGGCAACGCATTACCAATGACAAATATTCCAGTTGGAACGATTGTTCATAATGTAGAGCTTAAAGTCGGTGGTGGTGCCCAGATTGCTCGATCAGCAGGCACCTATGTTCAATTAATTGGTAAGGATCAAGGATATGCTCAGCTTCGAATGAATTCTGGCGAAATTCGGATAATTAGAGCAGAATGTATGGCTACAATTGGAGCGGTTTCCAATCCGGATAAAGCGAATATCAAACTTGGTAAAGCTGGTCGTAAGCGCTGGTTGGGTAAGCGTCCGGCAGTTCGTGGCGTTGCCATGAATCCCGTTGACCATCCACATGGTGGTGGTGAAGGCAGAACTTCGGGTGGTCGGCATCCTGTGACGCCCTGGGGGAAGCCTACCAAAGGTAAGCGCACACGTAGTAACAAGAAAACCGATCGGCTTATTATTCGCCGTCGGAAACGTTAAGGAGATAAAGTGGCTCGTTCAGTTTGGAAAGGACCGTTTGTGGATTCCTATTTGCTCAAGAAAGCAGAGGTTTCGCGTGAATCCGGTCGTAATGATGTGATTAAAACCTGGTCTCGTCGTTCAACTATTCTTCCTCAGTTTGTGGGGTTAACATTCGGTGTTCATAACGGGAAGAAATTTATTCCTGTTTTAGTTACTGAAAATATGGTTGGCCATAAAATGGGCGAATTTTCACCAACTCGTACATATCTTGGCCATACAGCCGATAGAAAAGGGAAGAGAGCCTAATTATGGGCAAGAAATCAGCATCAAAAAAGTTAGCAGACAATGAGGCTGTAGCATTCGGGAGAATGATCCGTACTTCACCGCAAAAAATTAATTTGGTCGCGCGAAGTATACGTGGAAAATCCTGTGAAGCAGCTTTAAATGATTTAAAATTCTCGACGCGACGAATTGCTGTGGAAGTGAAAAAGGTTCTTCAAACAGCCATTGCTAACGCTGAAAACAATCAACAGTTGGACTTAGATAGGCTATTCGTTGCCGAGGCAAGTTGTGGACGGGCATTTGTGATGAAGCGTTGGCGTCCACGGGCTAGGGGCCGCACCGGCAGAATATTTAAACCATTTAGCAACTTGACCATAGTTGTTCGGGAACGTGAGGAGAGTGTATAATGGGTCAGAAAGTCAATCCTATTGGTTTTCGTATCGGAATAAATCGAACCTGGGACTCGCGTTGGTTTGCCGAGGGCAATAATTATGCTGACCAATTGCATGCTGATATTACTATACGTGAGTTTTTGCATGACCGTCTTAAACAAGCTGGTCTAAGTAAAATTATTATTGAACGCCCAGCCAAAAGAGCTCGTATTACGATTCATACGGCGCGTCCTGGTGTTGTTATAGGAAAAAAAGGTGCTGACATTGAAATACTTCGGTTGGAACTTTCAAAGCGTACCGGTAGCGACGTTAGCTTAAACATAGTTGAAATAAGAAAGCCAGAAATTGATGCAATGCTGATTGCTGAAAATATAGCACAACAGTTAGAGCGTCGTATTGCTTTCCGACGTGCAATGAAGCGGGCTGTTCAATCTGCCATGCGTTTGGGCGCAGAGGGCATTAGAATTAATTGTGGTGGACGTTTAGGAGGCGCAGAAATAGCACGTACCGAGTGGTATCGTGAAGGTAGGGTTCCTCTACACACATTAAGGGCTGATATTGATTATGGAGTTGCCCGGGCTAAAACCACGTATGGTATCTGCGGTATTAAAGTTTGGGTTTATAAAGGCGAGGTTTTAACTCCGGATCCGATGACGCAAGATAAAACGAAACAAGACCCACAATCCTCTCGTTGATTCGAGATTTGACTAAGAAAGTTTAATTGAATGCTACAACCAAAACGCACAAAATACCGTAAAGCCCATAAAGGGCGTATACATGGTAAAGCTAAAGGCGGTACGGCTTTGAACTTTGGGGCGTATGGGATGAAGGCGATCGAGCCTGCACGTCTTACTGCGCGGCAAATTGAAGCTGCTCGTCGCGCCATGACACGCCATATGAAGCGTGCTGGCAGAGTTTGGATACGTATATTTCCGGACATTCCGGTATCACAAAAGCCAGCAGAGGTTCGGCAGGGTAAGGGTAAAGGTAATCCAGAATTTTGGATTGCACGAATTAAACCGGGCCGCGTCATGTTCGAACTTGATGGGGTGCCGGAGGCGGTGGCACGCCGTGCTTTTGAATTAGCGGCAGCAAAATTGCCTTTAGATACAAAGTTTGTGCAGCGTGTTGGGTTGGAAAAATAAAATGGTTAAAGCTGAAGACATACGTGCGAAGACGGTTGATGAGTTGAATGATCAACTCAATGATCTAAGCAAAGAATCCTTCAATTTACGTTTTCAGGCTGCTAGCGGTCAGTTAGAAAATACGGCACGGGTTCGACAAGTCCGACGCAATCTTGCGCAGATTAAAACAATTTTAAATGAAAAAAAGCGCGTAAGCGCTTCTTAAGGAATTAAAAAAATGCCGAAGCGAATAATGAAAGGTGTTGTAGTGAGTGATAAAATGGATAAGTCGGTCGTTGTTAATGTTGAGCGGCGAACTCAACATCCATTGTATAAAAAATTCATTCGCCGTTCAAAAAAATACGTTGCGCACGATGAAAATAATGCTTGTAAAGAAGGTGATGTTGTCCAAATCCAAGAATGTCGCCCTATTTCAAAACGTAAGAATTGGGAAATTTTAGCTACTCCTGAATAAGCTGAACGTAGTTATTTAGTAAAGGAAGAATAAAAGATGATCCAGATGCAAACCAACTTAGAAGTTGCCGATAATTCAGGTGCAAGACGGGTTCAGTGCATTAAAGTCCTTGGTGGCTCTAAACGCAGAACAGCTTCTGTTGGTGACGTTATTGTTGTTACGGTTAAAGAAGCTATTCCGCGTGGCCGTGTTAAGAAAGGTGAATTGCATCGGGCTGTCGTTGTTAGAACCAAAAAAGAGATTCGCCGAATTGATGGTAGTGCTATTCGGTTTGATAGTAATGCGGCAGTTTTAATTAGTCCACAAGGTGAGCCTGTTGGCACCAGAATATTTGGGCCTGTAACACGTGAGTTACGGTCGATGAAATTTATGAAAATTATTTCTCTCGCACCGGAAGTTTTGTAGGAGCTGCGTAAATGACTTTAAAGTTTAAGGTAAAGAAAGGTGATCGAGTTGCCATCCTATCTGGTAAAGACAAAGGTAAAACGGGTGAAATCTTGAAGATGATTCCAGATGTTCGGCGTGCTATTGTGCAAGGCGTCAATATGGTAAAGCGCCACACAGCTCCTTCGCAAGCTGGTGCTGGTGGAGTGGTTGAAAAAGAGGCTTCAATTCATGTGTCGAATATCTCGCTGATAGACCCTAAGGATGATAGGGCTACACGTGTTGGATTCAAAAGTTTGGAAGATGGCCGCAAGGTTCGTTACGCAAAAAAATCTGGCGAAATAATAGATGTATAAGGTGGATTGAGATGACCCGTTTAAACGAAAGCTTCAATTCTGAAGTTCGACCAGCGCTAATGTCACATTTTGGTTACACGAATGTGATGCAAGTGCCGCGTCTGGAGAAAATCATCATAAATATGGGTGTAGGTGAAGCGTCACAAGATAAGAAAAAGATTGGGTCGGCACTCGAAGAGATGATGTTGATTTCTGGCCAAAAACCAATTGTTACCCGCGCACGAAAATCGATAGCGACTTTTAAGTTAAGAGATGGAATGATTGTGGGTTGTAAGGTAACTTTGCGAGGAGATAAGATGTTCGAATTTCTCGATCGTTTAGTTAATATTGCCTTGCCTCGTGTGCGAGATTTTCGAGGTATCTCCTCAAAAAGTTTCGATGGGCGTGGTAATTTTGCGCTTGGTATTAAGGAGCAAATAGTGTTCCCCGAGATTAATTACGATAAAGTTGATAAAATTCGCGGTATGGACGTCATCATATGTACGACGGCTAAAACTAATGAGGAAGGTCTTGAACTCCTCAAAGGTTTTAACATGCCTTTCATTAATTAATAGACGAACGGAGCCTTATAATTATGGCAAAGAAAAGTGTCGTTGAGCGGAATAAAAAGCGCATTCGTCTATCTGAAAAATTTTCAGGTAAACGGGCCAAATTAAAAGCAGTAACGAAGGATGAATCCATACCTGCTGAAGAGCGTTTTGAGGCGCAATTGAAATTAGCTCAGTTACCCCGCAATTCATCCAAGGTGCGTGTTCGATTGCGCTGTGAAATCTCTGGTCGGGGTCGCAGTAACTATCGCAAATTTCGCATGTCTCGTATTGCATTACGTGAACTGGCCTCGCAAGGGATGATCCCTGGCATGGTCAAATCAAGTTGGTAAGGAAGGAGCACATATAATGTCTATGAGTGATCCTGTAGCGGACCTTTTAACACGAATTCGGAATGGTCAGCGTGCCAAAAAGAGTTCAGTTAACACACCTTCTTCTAAACTTCGAGAGAATGTTCTCGATGTCTTAAAACGTGAAGGATATATCCGTGATTATTCAAGTGAAAATATCCGAAAAGGCATAGATGAAATTATCATCGAGCTAAAATACTATGATGGTGAACCAGTGATTAAAGAAATTAATAGAGTTTCCAGCCCGGGTTGCCGTGTTTATTCTAAAATAAAAGACCTGCCGCGTATCTATAACGGTTTGGGTATAGCTATTTTGTCTACTCCACGAGGAGTCATGTCCGATGCTGAGGCCCGAGCTGCCAATGTTGGTGGTGAAGTTTTGTGCCATGTATTCTAAAATAAAGGGGTACAAAAAATGTCGCGAATAGGTTTAATGGCAGTTGCGATCCCGGAAGGTGTCGCTGTGGATCTGGTTGACAAGGTTATGACAGCTAAGGGGAAAATTGGTGAGTTAACCTTAACTTTTGTAGATGACGTTATTCCGTCGATCGAGGATGGTAATTTATTAGTTAAACCAGCAAATGAGTCGATGAAAGCCCGAAAAATGTGGGGAACCTTCCGATCCTTAGCCAATAACGTTATAACGGGAGTGAGTGAGGGCTTTACAAAGGAATTACAAATTAATGGTGTTGGCTATCGTGCTCAGGTACAGGGAAAAGATCTTGTTCTTCAACTTGGTTATAGCCATGAAATTCGTCATCCAATTCCTGAAGGTGTTGTGATTAAATGTGAAACGCAAAATGAAATTTCTATCTTTGGAATAGATAAGCAGAATGTGGGAAGTATCGCAGCTAAAATTCGTTCTTATCGTCCTCCGGAGCCATACAAAGGCAAAGGTGTAAAATACAAAGATGAGATTATTTTGCGTAAAGAAGGAAAGAAGAAGTAGCTAATGAAAACTTCTAAAGAACTCTCTGACCGCCGGCGCAAACGTACTAGTGGTAAAGTAAAAAAGAATAATAACGGACGTCCTCGTATGGCTGTTTATCGTTCTAGTAAGCATATTTATGCTCAAATTATAATTGATAAAAGTGGGACAACTGTGGCTGCCGCTTCAACAATGGATATAGAAGTGCGCAGTAAATTGAAAACAGGCGCCAACGTTGAAGCAGCTTCGCTTGTAGGTAAAGTTGTTGCCGAGCGAGCAAAAAAAGCGGGAGTGGATACCGTTGTCTTTGACCGTGGTGGATATCTGTATCATGGCCGAGTGAAAGCTCTAGCCGAAGCTGCCCGTCAGGGCGGTTTGACATTCTAGGAGTTGGATAAATGGTTCAGGAACCAAAAGTACAAGCGAAAAAAGGTCCGACTGGACAGAAAAAAAGTAGTGGCCGAGGTGGTCAGCGCGGTGGCCGAGAAGATCGGGATGCCGATGAGCTTGTAGACAAATTAGTTGGCATCAATCGTGTTGCGAAAGTTGTTAAGGGCGGACGTCGATTTGGTTTTGCTGCATTAGTTGTTGTGGGGGATAGCCGTGGCCGCGTTGGTTTTGGTAGTGGTAAGGCACGCGAGGTTCCAGAGGCAATTCGTAAGGCAACTGAGTCTGCAAAACGTAAACTGATTCGGGTTCCCCTTCGAGAAGGTCGCACGTTACACCACGATGCCGATGGCCGGTTTGGAGCTGGTAAGGTACTAATTCGAGCAGCTCCGGCAGGTACTGGTATTATTGCTGGGGGTCCAATGCGCGCAGTTTTTGAGTCATTAGGGGTTCAGGATGTTGTCGCCAAATCTAATGGCACTCAAAATCCGTATAATATGATTAAAGCTACGTTTGATGCGCTGCAGAATCTTGCATCGCCCCGTTCGGTTGCCGCAAAACGTGGCAAAAAAGTAAGTGATATAGTCGGACGTCGTGGTGGCTCTCAAACAGGCGAAGATGAAACGGTCGGAGTAAATGGGTAGGGTGAGACACCAATGGTAGATAAGAAAGTAACTGTTACGATCACACAAATAGGTAGTCCTATTGGGCGCCGGAAGGATCAGCGTCAAACTCTAGTTGGTTTAGGGCTTAATAAAATTCACCGCACTCGGACGTTGGAAGATACGCCGTCTGTACGCGGAATGATAAATAAGGTTCAGCATTTAGTCCGTGTTGAACCTCGCGCGTAAGGAACAAAATTATGAGATTGAATGAGATTTGTGATAACCAAGGGGCTCGGAAATTACGCACAAGAGTTGGACGCGGTGAAGGTTCAGGTAAAGGCAAAACTGCGGGTCGAGGTGTAAAGGGTCAAAAGTCGCGTTCTGGTGTATCGGTTTTAGGTTTTGAAGGCGGACAAATGCCAATTTATCGACGGACACCAAAGCGTGGTTTTACTAATATTTTTGCAAAAAAATTTGAAATAGTTAATCTGGGGCGTTTGCAGAAAGCTATTGATGAAAAGAAACTGGATGTAAATTCTATAGTTAACGTTGAAACGTTGACTGCTGCAGGATTAGTCCGTGGTAATAAAGACGGCGTCCGCATTCTTGCGAAGGGTGAAATAAAAGCGAGTCTTACCTGTGAAGTAGACGGCGCAACTCGATCTGCTATTGTTGCTATAGAAAAAGTGGGTGGTAAAGTAACTCTACCTAGCCTGACAAAAGTTGAGACATTATCGCAAAAGAAATCCGAAAAAACAGCTGCAAAAAAATTAGCAGCCGGGTCAGTTAAAAAGTCAGTTATATCTGATGATGAAAATTTGGAATTAGCATCAACCGTAGACGAAGATTCCAAATTAGACGAATAATAAAACATGAATTAGTAATTTATACTAGAGATTAATCAAGGTGTATTATGGCATCTGCTGCTGAACAACTCGCTGCCAATTTAAATTTTGGGGCCTTTAATAAAGCTACGGAACTCAAGAAGAGGTTGTGGTTTACTTTAGGCGCGCTGATTATTTATAGACTTGGTACTTATATACCGTTGCCCGGCATTGACCCAGTGATTTTACAAGATATTTTCCGTCAGCAAGCGGGTGGTATTTTAGGTATGTTCAATATGTTTGCTGGTGGCGCTCTTGGTCGTATGACTATTTTTGCCTTAAATATTATGCCATATATTTCGGCTGCAATTATTATGCAATTGATGACATCAATATCGCCGTCTATGGCCCATTTGAAAAAAGAAGGTGCACAAGGTCAAAAGAAAATAAATCAATATACGCGCTATTTAACTGTGTTAATTGCAGCTATGCAAGCCTATGGCATATCTGTTGGCATTGAGGGAATGAGAGGTTCTGGAGGATCTGCCGTTATGGATCCTGGAGTTTTTTTTCGGTTTACGGCAGTTGTTACGTTAGTTGGTGGAACAATGTTTTTAATGTGGCTAGGTGAACAGATAACTGCTCGTGGTGTTGGGAACGGTATTTCTCTAATTATTTTTGCAGGAATTGTTGCTGAACTACCGAGTGCCTTGGCCGGTACACTAGAGTTGGGCCGGACAGGCGCAATTTCTTCAGGAATTATTATGGGCATCTTGATCATGGCAGTACTGGTAATTTACGGTATTGTATTTGTTGAACGCGCGCAGCGTCGTTTGGTTGTTCAGTATCCAAAGCGCCAGCAAGGTAATAAAATGTACGGTGGTGAGAACTCTCACTTACCCCTTAAGTTAAACACTTCGGGCGTGATACCTCTTATTTTTGCGAGTTCTCTTTTATTGATGCCAACCACGGTGATTAGTTTTATGGCAAACTCCGGACCGGAGTGGTTAACAACTATTTCCTCTTTACTTGGCCGTGGTCAGCCATCCTATTTGATTATTTATAGTGTTCTTATAGCATTTTTTGCTTTTTTCTATACAGCAGTTGTTTTTAATCCTGAAGAAACGGCGGATAATCTAAAAAAGAATGGTGGTTTTATACCAGGTATTCGGCCGGGTAAAAATACAGCTGTGTATTTAGAGTATGTGACTACCCGTCTAACCGTTGTAGGCTCCGTATATTTGGTGGCTGTGGCTTTATTACCTGAAATTCTTATTTCAAACTGGTCTGTTCCTTTCTTTTTTGGCGGGACGAGTCTTCTGATTGTCGTGACCGTGACTATGGATACTGTGGCGCAAGTTCAGTCCCATATGTTAGCTCACCAATATGAAGGTCTAATTAATAAATCCCGGTTAAAGGGCCGGCGTTAGAATGAATTTGATTATTTTAGGTCCACCAGGTGCTGGTAAAGGTACTCAAAGTGAGAAAATGGTTGAAACATTTGGCCTAGTTCAATTGTCTACGGGTGATATGCTGCGTGCTGAAGTTAAATCTGGCAGTGAACCCGGTGACGAAACAAAGAATATTATGGATTTAGGTGAGTTGGTTCCCGACGATCGTATAGTAGCAATGATTTCGAAACAAATAGATAAACCCAGTACTGTAAAGGGTTTTATATTAGATGGTTTCCCACGGACCACAGTACAAGCGAGAGCTCTTGACGCAATGTTATCTGAAAAATCCCTTAAAATGGATCATGTTATTCAGTTGGTAGTAGATGAGAATGTCATTGTTGAACGTCTTTCTGGACGGTTTTCTTGTTCTGAATGTGGTGTTGGCTATCATGATTCTTTTAAAAATCCAGTTGAAGATGGTAAATGTGACAAGTGTGGTGCTCAAGAATTTTTACGGCGGTCTGATGATAAACCGGAAACGGTTCGCTCTAGGCTTTTAGCGTATCGGGAGCAGACAGCTCCAATTATACCATTTTATAGCGATAAAGGTGTTTTACAATCTATTGATGGGATGGGTACTGTAGAAGAGGTTTTTGATAAAATTAACGAAATTGTTGCGGGTGGGTAACGAATAAACTAAGTAACGTAAAAAATAGACCTAACGCATTGACTTTAGATGCTTTGTGCCTATAATCGCGCGACTTTGGGGACCCCCAGTAATAAACATTGAAACTATTTTATGCTAAGGAGATTCGACTTTGGCTCGTATCGCTGGCGTTAATATTCCAACTCAAAAAAGAGTTGAAATTTCGCTTACTTATATATTTGGGATAGGTCGTACCCATGCTAAGACGATCTGTACAAAAACTGAAATCCCATCAGAGCGTCGTGTGCACGAACTGACCGATGATGAAGTTGTAAGGATCCGAGAATTAATTGACGCTGAGTATCAGGTTGAAGGTGATTTGCGTCGCGAAACCTCTATGAATATTAAGAGACTGGTGGACTTGGGCTGTTATCGTGGTGTTCGTCATAGGCGAGGACTGCCAGTTCGTGGTCAGCGCACTCATACTAACGCTCGAACCCGTAAGGGTCCTGCTAAGTCAATTGCGGGTAAAAAATAAGTAATGTTCTTGGGTTAGTCTCAAGATTTTATATAAGGAATTAGGTTGGATATGGCAAAAGCAGCAATAGCACGTCCACGTCGCCGCGAGCGTAAGAATATTACCTCTGGCGTTGCTCATGTGAACGCGACATTTAACAATACGGTTATTACTATAACCGATGCTCAGGGAAATGCGATTTCTTGGTCATCAGCAGGAAGTGAGGGTTTCCGTGGTTCTCGTAAATCGACCCCATATGCTGCACAAGTTGCAGCTGAAGATGCGGGCCGGAAAGCTCAGGAACATGGTATGAAAACTCTAGAGGTTGAAGTAAAAGGACCAGGTTCTGGTCGTGAGTCGGCACTTCGTGCGCTACAGACAGTTGGTTTTGTAGTCACGGCGATACGCGACGTAACGCCAATACCACATAATGGCTGTCGTCCGCGTAAAAGGCGTCGAGTTTAGTTTTCGTTAATTGGTCGGTTCGTCGATAAGAAGAGCTAGCCAATTTAGATTTTGTTCTATTGCTTTATAGAGGCTCTCCAGTGATTCAGAAAAATTGGCAAGAATTAATTAAACCAAATACATTAGAAGTCGTTCAAGGGTCAGTCCCAGAGCGGCGCGCAACCATTGTTGCGGAACCGTTAGAACGAGGTTTTGGCTTAACTCTAGGTAACGCGTTACGCCGAGTTTTGTTGTCATCGTTACAGGGTGCAGCTGTTACAGCCATTCAAATTGATGGGGTACTCCATGAGTTCTCTTCAATAGCTGGTGTACATGAAGATGTAACAGATATCGTTTTGAATGTTAAGAATATTGGTATTCAAATGCACAGCGAAACGACTGGCAAAATGACTTTAGAAGCTAAAGGTCCAGGAACGGTTACGGCGGGACAGATAGATACTGGGCACGATATTGATGTAATGGATCCTGATCTTGTGATTTGTACACTTGATGAAGGGGCCAGTATTAGAATGAGCTTTATCGTTGAAATGGGTAAGGGTTACGTACCAGCCATTCAGAACCGACCAGAAGAATCGCCGATCGGTCTTATTCCAATTGACTCGGTTTTTTCTCCTATCCGCAAAGTAGCGTATAAATTGGATAATGCGAGGGTCGGGCAAGTTACAGACTTTGATAAACTATCACTGGAGGTTACCACGGATGGAACGGTTACGCCAGAAGATGCCATTGCGTTGGCCTCCCGTATCTTACAAGACCAGTTACAACTCTTCATCAACTTTGAAGATCCAACAGTAGCAGTTCCGGAAGAAACACGTGAGGAATTACCATTTAATAAACACATGTTGCGCAAGGTTGACGAACTTGAGCTGTCGGTCCGTTCTGCTAATTGTCTAAAGAATGATAATATAATTTACATCGGAGACTTGGTTCTTAAGAGTGAGTCTGAAATGCTCAGGACACCAAACTTTGGTCGTAAGTCACTCAATGAAATTAAGGAAGTTTTATCGCAAATGGGTCTTCATTTAGGAATGGATATACCAGATTGGCCTCCTGAAAATATTGAAGATTTGGCAAAACGAATAGAGGAACCTTTCTAAATTTTAACACTTAACTTGAAGGAATAGAGCTATGCGTCATCGTATGAGTGGGCGTAAACTCAACAAAACATCTTCCCACCGTAAAGCAATGTTTTCTAATATGACGGCGTCTCTTCTGTTGCACGAGCAAATTAAGACGACTAAACCAAAAGCCAAAGATTTACGAGTATTTGTTGATAAAATGATTACGCTTGGAAAGAGAGGAGATCTTCATGCTAGGAGGCAAGCTTTATCTTTCTTGCAAAATAAAGCGGTTGTTGCAAAAGTATTTGAAGCATTAGCTAAGCGTTATAAAGATCGACAAGGTGGTTATAGTCGAGTTCTTGCTGCTGGGTATCGTTATGGAGATGCTGCGCCCATGGCCATTATCGAATTAGTTGACCGTGATATTGATGCAAAAGGGGCCGCTGATAAGGCTCGAGTTGAAGCTGAGGCTGAGGCAGAAGATCGTGATCAGGAAACAGTATCTGCATAAAATTAACTCTCGGTATAGTAATTCAAAAAGAGGCAGTTTCCGACTATTTGGCGGCTGCCTCTTTTGTGTTTTGAGGATATAATTGAGGCATTTATTTATGAATTTAAAAATATTCTCTCCGTTATTTTTACTGTTTCTGTTTATTATTTCCCCCACTTTTGCTCAAAAGCATGTTCCAGTTTCGCAAGCAGAGATTAAGCTCTCCTTCGCACCCCTGGTTAAGAAAGTTGCGCCGGCGGTGGTTAATATTTTTACCCGGAAGACAGTAACTCAACGTGCATTCCCACCTTTGTTTGATGATCCGTTTTTCCGACGTTTTTTTGGAGATTCGTTACGCAAAAGTCCCCAATCTAGGAAGAAAGTGCAAAATTCACTTGGATCTGGTGTGATTGTGAAATCAGATGGGATCATTATTACTAACCATCACGTTATAAAAGGGGCGGAAGAGATCACCGTTGTTTTGTCTGATAGACGTGAATTTGATGCAAAGGTCATAGGTAGCGATAAACGAACTGATTTAGCTATTCTCAAAATTAATGAATTAAAGGGGAAGCTTCCATTTCTCTCTCTTCGAGATTCAGATGATCTAGAAGTTGGCGACCTTGTTCTTGCGATTGGTAATCCGTTTGGTGTAGGCCAAACAGTCACTAGTGGCATTATCTCTGCCTTGGCTCGTACCCAAGTTGGAATTAATGATTTGAACTTCTTTATTCAAACAGATGCCGCCATTAATCCGGGTAATTCTGGTGGGGCTTTAGTTTCTCTTGACGGAAAATTAGTCGGAATAAATTCAGCTATTTATTCAAAAGGTGGAGGATCCGTTGGAATTGGATTTGCTATTCCAACAAATATGGTACGTACAGTGTTAACTAGCTTGGCTAGTGGTGGACGTGTTGTTCGACCTTGGATTGGGGCAGAAGGTCAGGGTGTTACTTCTGATATCGCCGCATCCATAAACATGAAGCGACCGATTGGTGTTTTAATTAATCGTATTTACCCAAAGGGTCCTTTTGATCGAGCGGGTATAAAAGTTGGTGATGTGATCATCGGTGTTGATAAACATGACGTGAATGATTCTGAGTCCCTACGTTTTAGAATTATCACCCAACCAATAGGCGATAGCCTAAGTATTAGATTTATCCGACGTGGAAAAAAACAAAGTGTAACATTCCGTATAGAGGCTCCACCCGAAAAACCAATTATCAATAAAACGGAGTTAAACGGTTTTAATCCGCTGCAAGGTGTTCTAATTGGTAATCTATCGCCAGCTTTAGCCGACCAAATTGGCAAGAGTCTATTTTTGCAAGGTGTGATAGTTCTAAAAATTCGACAAGGTTCTCCTGCACAGCGTTTTGGGTTCCAGCGCTATGATATTATAAAACAATTAAATGGTTCAGAAGTTAAGAGAATTAAGCAATTACAGTCTTTGTTATCTAAGAAACCTGATCAATGGGTTATCACTATTAATCGAAGTGGCAAGATTTTATCGATGACAGTAAAACGGTGACTACGCTCTTTGAATCAGAGGCTCCTCGTCCGTTAGCTGATCGTTTACGTCCAGCCCTGATTGACGAGGTTGTTGGGCAATCTCATTTGTTGCATGATACGGCTCCCCTCGGAAGGATGATTGCGAACAATAGAATTACTTCTATTTTACTGTGGGGCCCCCCCGGTACTGGTAAAACTACCATAGCTCGTTTGCTTGCTAAGCACACGGATTCGCATTTTGAGACTCTGTCTGCCGTTTTTTCTGGTGTAGCAGATTTACGTAAAGTGTTTGAAGCGTCAAAAATACGTCGGGAATCCGGTTATGGAACTTTACTATTTATTGATGAGATCCATCGATTTAACAAAGCTCAGCAAGATGGATTTCTACCATACGTGGAAGATGGTACGATTACACTCGTTGGTGCAACGACCGAAAACCCTTCGTTTGAAATAATTTCCGCTTTATTAAGCCGTTGTCAGGTTTTTATACTAAACCGTTTAGAAGATGCAGATCTCGAAAAACTTCTTGTCCGCGCAGAAAAATTAGAGGAGAAAATATTACCTTTAGACCAAGGTGCACGGGCCACCCTTCGGACAATGGCCGATGGTGATGGGCGATATTTATTGAATATGTCAGAAGGAATATTATTGTTACCAGCCGAACCAATTTTAGATACCACACAGTTAATAGAGATTGTACAAAAGCGCATGCCGCTGTATGACAAATTACGAGATACACATTATAATTTGATTTCAGCCTTACATAAAAGCCTACGTGGTTCTGATGTTGATGCCTCACTTTATTGGTTAGCGCGCATGTTCTCTGGGGGCGAGGATCCTCGCTATATTGCACGTCGTTTAGTTCGTTTTGCTACTGAAGATATCGGATTGGCCGACCCCAACGCTTTGTTGCAGACAATTGCGGCATGGGAAGCATTTGAGCGTGTCGGTTCACCAGAAGGCGAGCTTGCAATTGTTCAAAGCGTGATTTACCTTGCGACAGCGCCCAAATCTAACGCTGTCTATAGTGCTTTTAAAGCTTCATGTCATTTGGCTAACGAAACTGGCTCTCTTTCCCCTCCAAAACACATCCTCAATGCCCCTACGGATTTGATGAAAGAATTGGGGTATGGTAAAGGCTATGAATATAACCATGATAATGAGGACAGTTTCTCGGCTCAAGATTACTTACCTGATGGAGTGACGCGCCAAAGTCTTTACCGGCCAGACGGTATAGGTTTTGAGAAGGAAATCGTTAAACGCATGAATTATTGGGAAAAAATCCGAAAACAGAGGAGTGATTAATGTCGATCATCTTATCTATAGCAGCTGGCGGCGCAGTTGGCGCTATTGGGCGTTATCTTACAATGGAGGGCGTTAACTATTGTTTAGGTTCTGGATTTCCTTATGCTACGTTGATTGTTAATGTGGCCGGTTCTTTTTTCCTTGGTTCGTTGATTAGTTTACTGGGGATAACGTGGTCTCCAAGTGCAGAAATTCGAGGGTTTCTTATTGTTGGTTTGCTAGGATCTTTTACAACATTTTCCACTTTTTCCTCGGATGTGATAGCCCTACTTGAGCAGGGTGAATTTCTGTCGGCATCGTTATATATTATTGTTTCAGTTATTTTTTCGGTTTTAGCTTTATTTTCTGGAATTTTATTTTTTCGTCATTTATTAGCTTGATGGATACTCAAAATGGTAACTCTTCAAATATTTGAAGTAGAAGAAGATGAAGAGGGAATTCGCCTAGATCGTTGGTTCAAAAGACACTTTCCATCGATCGGGCACGGGCAACTTGAAAAGCTTCTGCGTAAAGGACAAATTAGGCTCGATGAAAAGCGTGCTAAGTCGAGTACTCGTATTCAAAAAGGTCAAAGAATTAAGGTTCCACCTGTCAAATTAGATGAACGACCGCGTCCAAAGAAAAAATCAAATTTTGACGTGACTGATCGAGATATTGAAATATTACGTCAATCTGTTATTCATAAAGATGAACATATTATTGCAATAAATAAACCAGCGGGTTTGGCAGTCCAGGGTGGATCGGGTACTTCCAAACATGTTGATGCAATGCTTAACAGTTTACAATTTGAAATGAAAGAGCGACCCAAACTTATCCATCGTTTAGATAAAGATACATCAGGTGTGCTGTTGTTAGCCAGAACAACTAAGGCGGCCTCTTTTCTCACAAAAGCTTTTAAAACAAAAGATGTGCATAAGATTTATTGGGCCGCAGTGGTCGGTTTGCCTAATATTAAATATGGTAAGATCGATATGGCGTTGGAAAAACGGGGTGGTAAGTTTGGTGAGAAAGTCATTGCAGATAAAAATGGAAAACGAGCGCTTACGTATTATAGAACTATAGATAATGCATCAAATAAGTCTACTTGGTTAGCGTTGATGCCAGAAACTGGTCGAACACATCAGTTGCGTGTCCATTGTGCCGAACTTGGCACACCAATCTTAGGGGATGGGAAATATGGTGGAAAACAAGCGTTTTTTGACGGAGAAAATGGAATAGATAAGCAGCTCCATCTTCATGCAAAAGCCGTAAAGTTTCCACACCCTGCTGGAGGTTTTTTTCAAGTGGTTTCTGATCTGTCACCCCACATGAAGAAGTCATGGAAATACTTAGGGTTCGATGAAAAGCTGGTTATTGATCCTTTTGAGGATTTTTATGAACGATGGTATCGAGATAACGTTGAATAAATTGCGTATGGTTGTTTTTGATTGTGATGGAACCATTGTTGATTCTCAAAGAGCTATTGTGGAGATAATGCAGGCGTCATTTGAGTTGCATAATTTAAAATTACCAGAACGCAATGAAATTATATGGGGTGTGGGTCTAGATCTGAGTGTTGCGATTAAGCGCCTTTTACCGGAAAGGCATGGTCTTGATATTAATGAATTGTGTAAAACGTATAGGATAATAGCAGCCGATTATAGAGAAAATAGAAGGTTTGAAGATCCACTTTATCCAGATGCTGAAAGCGTCATTCGTAAGCTCCATGCGGATGATTGGTTGTTGGGCGTTGCAACAGGTAAATCAAGAGCAGGTCTAGATCATGTCCTTAAATTACACAACCTGAGTCAACTTTTCATTACCAAACAAACATCTGATTGTGCAGCGGGTAAGCCAAACCCAGAAATGCTAAAGAATGCGATGAGGGATACAGGTGTAAGCTCAGAATTGTTATTTATGGTGGGTGACACGACGTATGATATCTGTATGGCAGTGAATGCTGGAACTCACGCAATTGGCGTAAGTTGGGGTTATCACGGAATAGAAGAATTGCTTCAAGCTGGAGCGGAAATTATCGTTCACAATTATGATGAGTTGTTTACATTTTTAAGAGAATCTTTGGAGAATTAATCCAATTTCATAATATACTTTTGATCGAAATTGTTAAGTGCGGGACAATTCTATAAGAAAGAAGCTTCTTCTTAAATGCTTCTTGATCGAGAGAAAAGATGAAACTTAAATTATATGAAAAGGCATGAAGGCATTTGGTGTGAGTAAGTGGTCAGGCGTAAAACGATTTTATAAAGAAGCCACTATCAGTGCCGGAAGCGGTGGGGAATATTTGGTTGTCCTTGATGGTCGTTCGGTTAAAACGCCTGCTGGTGCTGATTTAGCAGCGCCTAATCGGTTTCTTGCCGAAGCGATGGCTGATGAGTGGGGAGAACAGGGTAAAATTATTGATCCAAGTTCGATGCCTCTTTGTAAATTATCAGCAACCGCTATCGATCGGATAAAAAAGAAACGTATTGATGTTATAGGAATTACGCTAAAAATAGCAGAGACAGATCTTTTATGTTACAGGGCCACCGAGCCAACCGATTTAGTGGAGCTCCAAAATATCTCTTGGCAGCCTGAATTAAATTGGGCTAGAGAAGAGTTTGCAGCTGATCTTAAGGTTACCCATGGAATAATACCTATTATTCAACCAGAAAATAGTCTTCAGGCTTTACAAAAGGTCCTACTTAAATTTGATGATTATACGTTAATGGGAGTAACAAATGCGGCGGCGGCGGCGGGTTCATTAGTGCTTTCTCTTGCAATGTTTAAAGGACGTATGGATCCTGATACGATGTTTGAAAAATCTGTTCTAGAAGAAATTTATCAAATGGATAAATGGGGTTTAGATGGTGAGGCGGTCGAACGACATAAAATTATTCGTCGGGATATTCAAAGTTCAGCCACCTTTCTTAACTTGCTGGAAAATAAAGGTTAATCGGTTTATAATGAGCGAAGATAATTATGAGGTGGGGCTTATGTATGTTTGATATAATTCGGCAATTAGAAGAAAGAAGGGCGCGAGCGCGAGCTGGCGGGGGTAAAAAGCGGGTTGATGCACAGCACAAACGCGGAAAATTGTCTGCGAGAGAACGTATTGATCTATTACTTGATCCTGATACTTTTGAGGAGTGGGATATGTTCGTTGAACACCGCTCAACAGATTTTGGAATGGAGAAAGAGACAGTACCCGGTGATGGGGTGGTCACTGGTTATGGCACAATAAATGGCCGTACGGTTTTTGTTTATAGCCAAGATTTTACTGTTTTCGGTGGATCTTTATCTGAAACGCATGCTGAAAAAATTTGTAAAATAATGGACCAGGCAGTTAAAGTTGGGGCTCCAGTAATTGGGTTGAATGATTCGGGTGGAGCTCGGATCCAGGAAGGTGTTTCAGCTCTAGCGGGCTATGCAGAGGTTTTTGCGCGTAATGTTATGTCATCTGGTGTTATTCCACAAATTTCGACGATTATGGGACCGTGTGCCGGAGGGGCTGTTTATTCTCCAGCAGTGACAGATTTCACATTTATGGTCAAAGATACGTCTTATATGTTTGTGACCGGACCAGACGTATTAAAAACAGTTACACATGAAGAAGTTACACAAGAAGAGTTGGGTGGTGCACTGACACATACAAATAAATCGGGTGTCGCTGACCTTGCTTTTGATAATGACGTAGATGCTATTGAACAATTACGACGGTTTATGGATTTTTTACCTTCTAATAACCGAGAATACCCACCAAACCGTCCAACCAACGATCCCGCTGACCGACAGGAACCTTCACTCGATACACTAGTGCCCGTTAATCCAAATGAATCCTATGATGTGAAGGAACTCATTACGAAACTTGTTGATGAGGGGGATTTTTTTGAATTAAAACCAACATTTGCTGCCAATATTGTTACTGGTTTTGGTCGTATAGAGGGATCAACTGTTGGGATTATTGCAAATCAACCTAAGATTTTAGCTGGCTGCTTAGATATCGATGCTTCAGTAAAGTCAGCACGATTTATAAGGTTTTGCGATTGTTTTAATATCCCGATTATTATGTTGGTTGATGTCCCAGGTTTTTTACCAGGTACAGCTCAGGAGTATGGCGGGTTAATTCGCCATGGTGCTAAGTTGTTATATGCATTTGCTGAGGCAACAGTACCAAAAGTAACGCTTATTACCCGGAAAGCATATGGAGGCGCATATATCGTTATGGGCTCCAAACATTTACGCGGGGATGTCAATTTTGCGTGGCCAAGTGCCGAGATAGCTGTGATGGGTGCTAAAGGAGCTGTTGAGATAATTTTCCGCGCGGATCTTGACGATGAAGAAAAAATAGCTAATCGGGAGAAAGATTATCAAGAACAATTTGCTAATCCATTTCGGATGGGTGCCAGAGGATATATTGATGATGTGATTATGCCCCATAATACGCGATGGCGTATTGCTCGTTCTTTGCGGATGTTGCGGACCAAAAAGCTTGAAAATCCGTGGAAAAAACACGGGAATATTCCACTTTAATGAAAGTATTTATAATCGCTTTTTTAGCTATTTGGCTGAATATACAAACTATCGAGGCTGCCGATGGTTCTGTAGGCTATTATTATCCGGCACCAAATAATATTGAAAGCTATAAAACTCGCACGCGAGTACATATTAACACAAATCGATTTGCCCGCAATAATATCATTAAAATGATTACTAATGAATTTCTTAGTAAACCGCATCCGCCAAGATTTGTGATATTTACGAAGGGTACCTTATCTGAGAAATTAATTATTGTAAGCATGGTCAAAGGTTATTTGGATACCACTTATCGAGCGAGAGCTTTATTAGAAGCCATGACAAAGGTGGTCCGGAGGTCACCGCTGTTTAAAGATATAAAGTCGGAAACGGTATTGAATTTTTTTGATCTTATAAGAATTTTAGGGTTTAAGAAAATAACAGTTAGCGACGGGGATAAATTCTCTTATCAAGTATCATTGCGATAATATGTTAAGTTCTGGGGGATGCTATGAATTTTATGCAAAAGTCGTATCGATCTGAAACCGATATTACAAGTTATCATGTGCATCTATATTATGATGGTTCAAATAAACAACATGCAGCTAATTTACGTCGGCAACTTGATAGACGTTTTGGCAAGGAAATAATAATTGGCCGGTGGCGCGATAAGGCCCCCCAAGGGCCACACCCGGTATCTCATTTTCAGGTCGATTTTCCAAAAAATCTATTCAATATTTTGGTACCATTTTTGGCCTTGAATAGAGGAGATCTTCATATATTACTACATCCGAATACCGGCAATGGATATGAAGATCATACTCGAAATGTTATGTGGATTGGACCAAGTATTCCTTTGAGTAAAGTTTGGTTAAAACGTAATCAACCTAACTAAGATGAAAATTATAATAAAATTATAAATTAGTTCAAATTTAGGGAATTAGATAAATGAAATTATTAGCTCGGCCCGCGTCACCTTTTGTGCGAAAGGTCCGTGTTATGGTTCATGAAATTGGTTTGGGTGAACAAATCGAAGAGATTATGTTGGCCTCCCCCGAAGAAATGGTGTCAGAAATGCCAAAGTATAATCCTCTGGGTAAAATTCCTGCACTTATCCTCGACGACGCAACCGTCATTTATGAGTCAAAAGTTATTTGTGAGTATTTAGACTCTTTGCATGATGGTGAAAAATTTTTTCCAGCTGAATTTGATGTTCGTTGGAAAACACTCCTATTACAAGGCCTTGCTGATGGTATTGGAGAGGCCGTAATAATTGCAGTGATGAATAAGTTCAATCGGCCTGAAAAGTTTGTTTATGAGCCCGCTATTTCTTTTCAGCTTGAGAAAGTCGAACGTGGCCTTTTAGAGGTTAATGGACAAGTGAGTGACTTTGATAAACTTGGTAGGATTGGCCCGTTATCGGTGGCATGTACTATTGGTTATATTGACTTCAGGTTTCCTAACCTAAGCTGGAGAGATCAAAATCAAGAGCTTGCAAAATGGTATTCTGCTTTTTGTGAGCTTCCCTCAATGAAGGCAACCGAGTTCATCCCTAAAAAATAATATGTAATTTTATCTTTTTTTAGTTTTTTTGGAAAAATGAATATTTTTCTGGATAGATTGGGGGATGACAGTAGGTGCTCTTTTTACCGTTGTTGAATGAGTCGCTGTGGCTTTAGCTTTATCAAGTGATTTCCATTGATTAAAAAGAACTATTTGTTTTTTTCTGAATGGAATTATTAAAATCATCCCCGCGATGAACCCCCCGATATGAGCCCACCATGCAGTACCATTTTCATTATTAAGGCTAAGAAATTGTAGTCCTATCCAAAATCCTAAAACGACAATTGCTGGCAGCCGGAGTGGTATAATGTTCATAAATAGAACGAGTACCCGCGCTTTTGGGTGTATTACTAGATAAGCCCCTAGAACTCCCGAAATAGCGCCACTTGCCCCTATTAACGGGGAGATGGAACTGGGTTCGATCGTTGCATGAGTGAGCGTGGCCAAGATCCCACAGATAAAGTAGAAAGATATGAATCGTAAATGACCCATAGAATCTTCTATATTATCACCGAATACCCAAAGGAATAACATATTAAAAATTAAATGCATCCAACCTCCATGGAGGAAAAGGCTCGATAATATTGTTAATGTTTCGGGTATTATTATAAGATTTGGGCTAAGTTCTTTGATACCAAACAAAACAGACGGGATAGTTCCAAGTCCATAGATAATTTTACTTTGCTCTGCCCCGAGAGAAATTTGCCAGAGGAAAGTAACTACACAGCTTATGATTATAGTTAAAGTCATATACTGAAATTTGATATTAACAATATTATTATCATCTTTAAGTGGTAGAAGCGCCATTTTAAACTTCAATTCGTTGTTTTTAAGATCTCTGTACTCATATTTGTATTAAATTTTATGTTTTGCAAAGTATCTTTACTGAATATAAGACAACGAATTAGCAATCCCTTTTTCTTGTCCGAGGAATGGGCGTTACGTCAAGAATAATGTTAATTAAGCTTTCGATAATTTGATTATTTTTCGTGCGGAGTTCTTTACTTATTCTAGAGTAGCTGTACTATTTTAATAAGTATTTATAGGGAGGTTTTTTAAAACTTAGAGTTAATATGCGTATTGTTGTTCATGGTCAAAAAGCCTTTGGTAAGGCGCTATTAGAACGTCTTCTTGAACGTGACGAGGATGTTGTTGCCGTTTGTAGTGCACCAACAAAATCGGATGAACCAGAAGATCCCTTAGTAGCTTTCGCGCAGGAGAAAAAATTATCATTGCACCAACCAGAATCATGGAAGACACCAGAATCTCTTGAATTGATGCAATCTTTTGACGCTGATTTGTGTATGATGGCTTACGTGTTGTTACTTGTTCCGGAAGCAGTGCTTAATACTCCTAAAATTGGAACTTTTCAGTATCATCCATCATTATTGCCCCACCACCGTGGGCCATCCTCTATCAGTTGGCCAATCGCAATGGGTAAGACTATGACGGGTTTAAGTATTTTTTGGCCAGATGACGGCCTTGATGAAGGCCCAGTTTTGCTCACCAAATCGTGTGATATTGGACCGACAGATACATTGTCTAATATTTATTTTGATAAACTATTTCCTATGGGTATTGATGCTATGGTTGAGAGCTTGGATCTCGTTAAGGCTGGTATTATTCTTAAGTATACTCAGGATCTAAGTGCGGGTTCTTATGAAAGTTGGTTTACTAAAGAGTTAGCACAAATTGATTGGGATAATCCGGTAGATGAAGTGTATAATAAAATCCGTGCGGCGGATCCGGCGCCAGGAGCATGGTCAACTATCAAAGGTCAGAATGTCGATTGTCATAAAGCGACTAAGAGTTTAGAAACCGGGGCACCTGGCTCGATTTTATCGATATCAGATGTTGGAATTTTAATTTCCGCCCAAAACGGATCCATACTCGTCAGCAAAGTACGCCTAACGGGCGGAAAAAAAATATCCGGCAGTGAATTGGCAGGTGACCTAGAACTCAAGGTTGGTGACATGTTTGATTGCCAACGAGAAGAAGTGAAATGAGTACCAATGTTGGGAAGTGCGGGATACTGCTCTAAATACAGCAATGATCTATATTATTGCGGGGAGCTTCGATCTTTTCGTTCTTTATTGCCGACACGCGCATGCCGGCGGCTCTGGATTTAAGTATGGCGGAACATGAGGAAGGGCAAGAAAATTAAAGAGCCGCCTAAAGGTCGTTATACCGAAATTTAACAGGGTTCTACCCTCGCTGCACAAAATTTAAACTCTGGGATTTTTCCGACTGGATCAAGCTGTGGGTTGGTTAATATATTAGCAGCAGCTTCAGAAAAGCAGAATGGGATGAATACCATGCCTTCTGGAATATCTTGATCTTGCCTTACTTTTAACGAGATTTCCCCTCGCCGCGTTGAGACTTGTATATCGCTGCCTGGTTTAATGCCCATTTTTTGCAGATCTTTTTGATTGAGGCACGCGATGGCTTCAGGTTCTAGAGCATCTAACGTGTTTGAACGACGGGTCATGGATCCCGTATGCCAGTGCTCAAGAATACGACCAGTGGTAAGTATCATGGGATAGGTGTCATCTGGCAGCTCATTGGGTGGAATGATTTTGGCAGGAACAATCCTTCCAAGGCCGTTTTTAGTTGGGAAACCAGATCCAAATATGATTTCATTGCCAGGTTGATTTGGTCCATCACATGGAGTGGTAACTGAGCCTTCCCGTTGCAGTCTATCCCAGGTAATATTGTTCAGGGATGGCATTGCTTTAGTCATCTCTGAAAATATATCACTAAGAGTTTTATAGTTCCAATTTAGGCCTATGCGATTGGCTATTTCTTGGATAAGTTCCCAGTCTTGGCGAGCTTGCCCGGGGGGGCTGATAACGGCTCGAGCCATCTGTATTTCGCGATTTGTGTTTGTAAATGTACCAGATTTTTCAGCGTGAGCTGTGGCTGGTAAAATAACATCTGCGTGCCAAGCAGTTTCGGTTAAAAAGATGTCCTGGACAACAAGGTGTTTTAGTTTAGCAAGAGCGGCGCGGGCATGATTTTGATCCGGATCTGACATCGCTGGATTTTCACCTTGTATATACATACCTTTAATTTGATTATCGTGAATAGCATTTATTATTTCAACAACTGTTAAACCCTTTTTCGGATTTAATTTACTACCCCACATTTTTTCGTATTGGGAGCGAATTTCATCATCTTCTACAGACATATAATCCGGAAACAGCATCGGGATCAGACCCGCATCAGAAGCACCTTGAACATTGTTTTGGCCGCGCAAAGGGTGAAGTCCGGTACCGGGACGGCCAATTTGGCCGGTTGTTAAAGCTAAGGCTATTAAACAGCGTGCATTATCTGTACCGTGCACGTGTTGAGATATACCCATGCCCCAAAAAATAATCGATGCTTTAGAATTGGCATAGATACGAGCAACTTGTTTGATCTTTTCGGCTGGAATTCCGCAGATTTGTGACATTTTTTCTGGCGAAAATTCGGTTATTTTGTTTTTTAGGTCCTCAAAGCCTTCAGTATGTCCCTGAACATATTGTTCATCGTATAAATTTTCTGAGATAATTGTATATAACATTGCATTTAGGAGGGAGACGTCGCTTCCTGGCTTAAACTGCAGTATATGACTGGCATGACGAGCTATACCTTGTGTCTGTCCTCGAGGGTCCATGACAATCAGTTCAGTTCCGCGTTTTGCGGCATTCTTAATGTATGTTGCGGCAACTGGGTGATTTTCAGCTGGTCGAGCGCCGATGACGATGATGCAGTCGGCATCTTCAGCCGCTTTAAATGGTGCTGTGACGGCCCCTGAGTTCAGGCCTTCCATCAACGCAGCAACAGATGATGCATGGCATAGGCGCGTACAGTGATCGACATTATTCGTAACGAAGCCTTGACGAATTAGTTTCTGAAAAAGGTAAGCTTCTTCATTAGAGCATTTCGCAGAGCCAAAGCCTGCTATTGATGTACCAGGATCTTTATCCGAAATATCTTTGAGTCCGTGTGCAGCACGGTCTAGTGCTTCTTCCCAGGTTGCTTCACGGAAATAGGTCCCAATTTCATTTTGGGAAATTTTGATATTTGGATTTTTTGGCGCGTCATCACGTCGAATGAGCGGTACTTTTAGGCGATCTGGGTGATGAGCATAGTCAAAACCGAAACGGCCCTTAACACACAGCCGACTGTTGTTTGCCGGTCCATTCCGCCCATCTACATATAAAATTTTATCATCTTTGATATGGACGTTGGTCTGACAGCCAACACCACAATAAGGGCAAAGGGTTTTAACAGAACGGTCTTCATATTCGGTTCTGATACCTTGTTCGTTCAGAAGGTTACCCTCCATTAACGCTCCTGTAGGGCAAGCCTGCACACATTCACCACAGGCGACACAAGTCGAACTACCCATTGCCGTATCAAAATCAAAAACAATTTTTGCTTGGTGACCTCGATTAGCCATACCAATAACGTCGTTGGATTGAACCTCGCGGCAAGCACGGACACATAAGTTACACTGAATACAGGCATCCAAATGAACGGCGATTGCGGTATGCGACTTGTCGGCTTCTGGTTGGGCCTTCGTGGGATAGCGTTCGGATGGGTTAAGATCGATTTTATCTACCCAATCCCAGAACTTTGACTTTGGGTCGTGTGAATTTTCGCGAAGTGGTTGATCGACGTGTAAAAGTTCAAAAACCATTTTGCGTGATTTTTTTGCTCGCTCGCTGGCAGTGTTGACAATCATACCTTCAGTGGGTTGACGTATGCAGGAGGCAGCTAGTGTTCGCTCTCCATCAATCTCCACCATGCAGGCTCGGCAGTTTCCGTCGGCACGGTAACTCTTTTCGGGTAAATAACAGAGATGAGGTATCTCAATACCTAGGCGATTGGCAACCTGCCAAATGGTCTCCTCCGGCCTTGCGGTTACGTTTTGTCCATTAATTTCGAAATTGACTTGATCGCTCATTTAATATGCTCCGGAAAATATTTGAGGACCGAGAGTAGAGGGTTTGGAGCTGCTTGCCCAAGTCCGCAGATTGACGCATCTGCCATTACAATGGCTAAGTCTTCAAGAGCTACAGTATCCCATTTATCTTTTTCCATAAGTCGGGCTGCTTTTTCTGTGCCAGATCGGCAAGGGGTGCATTGCCCGCAGCTTTCGTCTTCAAAGAATTTCATCAGATTAAGTGCGACGGCCTTTGGATCATCCTGATCGGAGAAAATAACCACGGCATGTGAGCCTACAAGGCAGCCATATTGCTCAAGTTGACCAAAATCGAGAGGAAGGTTAGCCATATTTGCGGGTAAAATACCTCCCGAAGCCCCGCCCGGAAGATAACCCTTAAAAGTGTGTCCATCTAGCATGCCGCCGGAGTGTTCTATTAGTTCGAGGGCAGTACTGCCTGCAGCCACGAGTTTCACACCGGGTTCTTTAACCCGACCTGAAACCGAATAACTCCTAAAGTCTTTCCCTTTTTCTTTATCTTGCGATGTAAACCAATCAGATCCATATTGGAGTATTTTTGGCACCCAAAAGAGTGTTTCAACATTGTTCACCAGCGTAGGGCGACCAAAGATGCCAACTTGGGCGACATAAGGGGGACGATGCCGAGGTAGACCCCTCTTGCCTTCTATCGATTCGATCATTGCTGATTCTTCGCCGCATATATATGCGCCAGCGCCGCGCCTGAGATGGATCTTAGTGTGAGAAGATAGTCCGGCTTTTTCAAGGGCGGCTATTTCTTTCAGCAGAATTTCACGAGCTGCTGGATATTCGTCGCGCAAATAAATGAATACGGTTTGTGCTTCAATCGCCCACGCACCGATCAGCATACCTTCAAGAAAGCTATGAGGACTAGTTTCTAAATAATGTCGGTCTTTAAATGTCCCGGGCTCGCCTTCATCTGCGTTGACAGCCATGAGCCGCGGTTGTGCCTCAGCTCGGACATAGCTCCATTTTTGTCCCGTCGGGAATCCTGCTCCGCCTAACCCTTTAAGGTTACTGTTCGATAGTTCTTTAATAACTGCATCAATGGCTCGTTCGCCATTGATGCAGGTCTTAAGTATTGCGTAGCCGCCATCATTTTGGTAGGCAGCTAGGTCTTGATATTTGGGGATTTTAGGATTGAAGTCCCCACGCTCTAGTACTGCTTGAATAGCTTCAGGTGTTGCGTGATCAACATGACGGTGGCCGATTTCACATACAGGCGCGGTGTCGCATCTTCCCATGCAAGGCGCTCGGATAATTCGAACATTCTCGTGGGCTTGGCTTTCGAGTGATTCAAAAAGTTGATCAGCTTTAGCAAGTGCGCAACTGATCGAATCGCATACACGGATGGTTATGGGTGGGGGGGGAGCTTCACCATCAGCGGTAACGTCAAAATGCGCATAAAATGTCGCGACCTCATACACCTCGGCCATTGGAATACCTAACGCATTAGCCAGCGCCTGCATATTTCCTTCCGAAAGGTGACCTTCCTGATCTTGGATTGCATGAAGATACTCTATAAGCATGTGCCGTTCAAAGGGCCTTTCCCCGATGATGTTTTGGACCGCGTCGCTATCGGTTGCTGACATTTTACGGCCTTTAGCGAAAAACAGTGCTTTTTTTTCGCCTGAACCAGGATGGATGTTGCGAGGCTTTTTTTGTTTATTCATTAATTTTCCAAAGCGGTTTCTTACATCTTAATTTTCTTACTTTTTTGGGAAGTATTTTTCCGTACGATTACATATACTGGCGCCAAGAAAAGGGCAAACGCTATAACCAGCAATGTTCCAGAGATGGGACGATCAATGAAGATTGTTACATCGCCAAGAGAGCCGATCAAAAAATGACGCGATGTGACAGTTATTTTTGCTATTTAGACTTAAACTACTTTTTAAAAGCCACAATTTGAACGGTTGTTTTATAGTCATGATATGTGGCATACCAAGGACGCGTAATTATTGAGCTTAACGTTGATTGCTGTCAATGGCGCTTTGAAAACTTGCATGAAAAAGATAGGGTTTGAATATTTCAGTCTAATCCAGGGCTTGCATCTCCAAATCCTTAACTGGAAGGTGATTAAAAAATTGCCGCATAATTATAAGTCTTGGCAATTGTCATATTGGAGAAGAAAATGGCAACGAAAAAAGAAGAAGTAGCTAGACTGACGGATGGGTTCCATCTGGTTATCGACGCACTTAAGCTTAATAATATCAAAACCATCTATAACGTTCCGGGTATACCAATTACTGATTTAGGACGTTACATGCAAGCCGCTGGGATGCGTGTTTTATCTTTCAGGCATGAGCAAAATGCCGGTTATGCTGCTGCTATCGCTGGTTTTTTGACAAAAAAGCCTGGAATTTGTCTGACGGTTTCAGCTCCAGGTTTTCTAAATGGTCTGACAGCGCTAGCACACGCCACCACAAATTGTTTTCCAATGATCCTTATCAGTGGGTCCTCTGAACGTGAAATAGTTGATTTACAACAAGGTGATTATGAGGAAATGGATCAACTGGCCATTGCTAGACCGTTATGTAAGGCAGCTTATCGGGTGTTGAATGCTGAGGATATTGGTATAGGTATTGCTCGAGCTATTAGGGCATCGGTTTCGGGCCGGCCCGGTGGAGTTTATCTGGATCTACCGGCAAAACTCTTTGCGCAAGTTATGGATTCTGATGTGGGTGAAAGTTCACTAGTGAAAGTCGTCGATGCTGCCCCCCGACAGTTGCCAGCGCCCGATGCGATCGATCGTGCACTCGATGTCCTGAAAGAAGCTAAGCGGCCTTTAATTATTTTGGGTAAAGGTGCCGCTTATTCTCAGGCCGATGATGCCATAAGAGAATTAATTGAAAAGAGCGGTGTGCCCTATTTAGCTATGAGTATGGCTAAGGGTTTATTGCCGGATACGCATCCTCAATCGGCTGGAGCCGCGCGTTCGCTTGTTTTAAAGGAATCAGATGTAGTGATGTTAATCGGTGCACGACTAAATTGGTTATTGTCGCATGGAAAGGGAAAGTCGTGGGGTGATAAACCTAAGCAGTTTATCCATATCGATATTGAACCTAGGGAGATGGATAGTAATGTCGAGATTGTAGCGCCTGTCGTCGGCGATATAGGTTCTTGTGTGGAATCTTTACTTGGGGGAATAGCTAGTATCGAATGGACGCCGCCATCCGCGGCCTGGACCAAATTGATCAAAGATAAAGTAGAGAGCAATATTATACGGATGGCCTCGCGATTACAAAACAACAATATACCGATGGACTATCATGGTGCTTTAGGCTCGCTACGTACAGTCATTAAAGAGCGGCCAGAAACAATACTAGTTAATGAAGGGGCTAATACACTCGATTTTGCGCGGAGTATTATTGATATGTACCAGCCCCGTAAACGGTTGGATGTAGGCACCTGGGGCGTTATGGGTGTCGGGATGGGTACAGCAATAGCTGCCGCAGTTGAGACTGGAAACCCTGTGTTGGCAATTGAAGGCGACAGCGCATTTGGATTTTCTGGGATGGAGATTGAAACTATCTGCAGATATAATTTGCCGATATGTGTAGTCGTTTTTAATAATGGTGGTATTTATCGTGGTACTGATGTGAATCCTACAGGCGATAAAGACGTCGCAACGACGGTTTTTGTTAAGGAAGCGCGTTATGATAAAATGATGGAGGCTTTTGGTGGTGTCGGAGTTAATGTTTCCTCACCTGATGAATTAAGCCGGGCAGTTAACGCCGCAATAGATTCTGCAAAACCAACTCTGGTAAATGCTGTGATTGATGAGGCGGCGGGTACTGAGAGTGGTCGGATCGGAAATCTTAACCCGCAAAGTGTGGTTGGTAAGAATTAAAATAATTAAAGTCGTAAAAGAGGAAGTGTGATGAGTAAAGCTTTAGAGGGAATAAAGATACTTGACTTCACCCATGTTCAGTCAGGACCGACATGTACTCAGCTTTTAGCATGGTTTGGTGCTGATGTGATTAAAGTAGAGCGACCCGGTGTTGGCGATGCAACCAGAGGGCAGTTGCGCGATGTTCCGGATGCAGATTCACTTTATTTCACGATGCTAAATCATAACAAACGATCGATAGAACTAAATACAAAAGATGAAACAGGTAAAGAGGTACTTATTAGATTAATCAAGACTTGTGATGTATTAGTCGAAAATTTTTCGCCAGGAGCTATCGATCGAATGGGATTTGCATGGGAGAGAATTCAAGAAATTAATCCAAAAATGATCCTCGCCTCTATTAAGGGATTCGGGCCAGGACCTTATCAGGATTGCAAGGTGTACGAAAATATAGCGCAATGTGCCGGTGGAGCAGCATCCACAACTGGTATGCTAGGTGATGTTCCCTTGGTCACTGGTGCGCAAATAGGCGATTCTGGGACCGGGCTACATCTTGCATTTGGTATTGTCACTGCATTATTTCACCGAGAATAATCGGGCCGAGGTCAGAAAGTTTCGGCGTCCATGCAGGACGGCGTATTAAATTTATGCCGGGTTAAATTACGTGATCAACAACGTCTAGAATCTGGCCCCTTAGAGGAGTATTCTCAATTTGGTGAAAGTGTGCCTTTTGGTGAAGCAACTCCCCGAGCAGGAAATGATTCTGGTGGTGGGCAGCCTGGCCGTATTCTTAAATGTAAGGGCTGGGAGAAAGATCCAGATGCTTATACTTATTTTATTACACAAGCCGCTGTTTGGAAAAATATTTGTGATGTTATTGGGAAGCCGGAATGGAAAGAGGATCCTGATTACGCAACGCCGAAGTCCCGATTACCTCGACTTAACGAGATCTTTGGGACTATTGAAAAGTGGACAATGACTAAAACAAAATTCGAAGTAATGGATATATGTAATGAATACGATATACCAATTGGACCTATTCTATCTTTTAAGGAGTTGGCTGAAGAGGAGTCTCTGCGCGCTACAGGTACAATTGTTGAAGTTGAACATCCTGAACGTGGGACATATTTGTCAGTAGGAAACCCAGTTAAGTTATCGGGCTCCCCTGTTGAAGTTTTGAGGTCACCATTGCTAGGTGAACATACGCAAGAAATTTTGCGTGATGTTTTAAATTACTCTGATAAAGAGATTGAGGGTATTAGAGCGTCAGGTGCAGTAGGCGAAAAAAAGAAATAGATTTCTAAAATATCTCTTTAATTTACCTACTCAGAAAATCAATATAATTTAGGGCGATCGTTAAAAGAATTAATTTTTATGGCAAATGAAGGTTCTACTATTCCTAGGGTTTCAAGTTTAGCCCGGTATAATTTAATATAAAATAGCTTCACGTTACCTTATTTTACTCTCATGCATAGTTTTACTTTTTCAACTTTTTAGAACTTTGTTAAGTAATCAGCAATTTTAATATTATCTACAAACATTTTACATTTATTTAAATTGTTAACAGAAGCTATATTTGTTTGCATTATGGTACAATAAGCTTTCTAACTGTAAACAGTTTTGCACTTGTATTAAGATTTGCATGCTACTATTAAATAGCCATAGCAAGTTCAGGGAATAACTAATGAATAAACTCATTAGTACCAATGATTTAGCAAAAATAATACAAATTAATCTAAAATTTATTTGTCTGTTTAATGATAGATAGTCTGAAATATTGTAGATAGCAATATGACACCGCTTTTGGAATTTTCATGATTAATACAATACTAATAGCTAATAGAGGTGAAATTGCCTGTAGGATTATTCGGACAGCTCGTCAATTAGGTATAAAAACGATAGCGGTTTATTCTGAAGTTGATCAGAATGCTCTTCACGTTGATATGGCTAGTGATGCGTTTTGCATTGGTCCAGCATTGGCCGCGGATAGTTATCTGAATGTTGAATCAATTATGACAGCCATTGAAGAGACTGGTGCAGATGCTGTTCATCCAGGATATGGCTTTCTCTCTGAGAATGCTGAATTTTCTGAGCGTCTAGATACATCCGGTATTATTTTCATCGGCCCTAAACCAAACGCGATACGTGTTATGGGCGATAAAATAGAATCTAAATTATTTGCGGAAAATGCAGGGGTATCAATTATTCCTGGTCATACGGAAGCTGTGACAACGGCTGCAGACGCAAAAAAAATTGCAAAAAAAATTGGCTATCCTGTCATATTAAAAGCATCAGCTGGTGGAGGTGGCAAGGGTATACGATTGGTCGAAGAGGAGAGCCAAATAGAAGAAGGTCTGCGAGCTTCGACTGCCGAAGCGGTTAATAGTTTTGGTGATGATCGTATATTTATTGAAAAATTTATCAGTAATCCACGCCATATTGAAATACAGGTGTTGGCGGATAGCCATGGTAACTGTGTCCATTTAGGTGAACGGGAATGTTCGATACAAAGGCGCTATCAAAAAGTTATTGAGGAGGCTCCAAGTACATTTGTTGATGAGGCTATGCGCGCTGATATGGGTAGGCAAGCCGTAGCTCTGGCAAAAGCTGTAGAGTACCAATCGGCTGGAACTGTCGAGTTTATAGTTGATGAAGATCAAAATTTTTATTTTCTTGAAATGAATACACGCCTGCAGGTTGAGCATCCTGTAACAGAGTTAATTACTGGTCTCGACCTTGTTGAACAAATGATTAAGATCGCCTCTGGTGAAAAGCTGGCGTTTCGCCAAGAAGACATTAATTTTAGTGGTTGGGCCTTGGAATCTCGAATATATGCCGAGGATCCGACGCGCGGTTTCTTACCAGCTATTGGGCGTTTGATTGAATACCGTGAACCAGTTAGCAACGTTTTTGGAACAAGTAAACATGTTCGCATCGATGGTGGGGTAAACGAGGGAGATGAAATTACTCGTTTCTATGATCCATTGATTTCGAAGTTGATTACGAGTGGTGATACGCGCGAAGAGGCAATCCAACACATGCGGCGTTCACTTGAGGAATATTATATTAGAGGAGTTAGTAATAATCTTGGATTTCTATCAGCTGTGATGGCTCACCCTCGGTTTGTTGCTGGCAAGATAACAACTAACTTTATAGCTCAGGAGTTTGGTGAAAAATTTATCCCAGAAGAAACTGCTCATGAAGATTTTGGGATGTTGGCAGCTATCACGGCCATGATGCATCGCCGCGAGGTTGAGCGAGATAATAAAATTATGGGAAGGATAATTTCAGGAGGTCTTCTCTCAAGAGAGTCATACAAATATGGTGATGATTGGGTTGCTATTGTTAATAGTGAGAGCCAACCAATCCGGATAGCTGTTTCTGAAGGATCGGTTGTTGAGGTTCATACTGATGGAAAAAATTATGTTATTGATTCAGATTGGCAACCGGGTCGGACTTTGTTTCATGGTCTGGTCAATGATAATGAAGTATGTTTGCAAATGGAAAGAATAGGTAATGGCTTTCGTGTTCGCCATGCTGGCTATCAAGGAGAGATCCGGATAATATCTTCTCTAGCAGCAGAATTACTTGACCGGATGCCCGTTAAGAAGCCTGCCGATACATCTGGGCAATTACTTTCACCAATGCCAGGACTTCTTGTTTCATTGGAAGTTATTGTTGGTGATGCAGTCAAGTTTGGTGATGCTTTGGCTGTTGTTGAGGCGATGAAAATGGAAAATCAACTTTTTGCAGAGAGAGATGGCGTTGTTTCAAAAATATATCTCGAGCCTGGAGATAGCCTAGAAGTTGGGCAGATTATTCTAGAGTTAAAATGAATGTCTAAGTTATCCGTCCGTGTAATAATTGAAGGACGCGTGCAGGGCGTGTGGTTTCGTGGTTGGATGGTAGAGCGTGCAATGGGCCTTGGTTTGTCGGGTTGGGTTAGGAATAGGAGAGAGGGTTCTGTTGAAGCTGTTTTTTACGGAGAACAAAATAAGGTAAATAAAATGATTGAAAAATCTTATCAAGGTCCTTCTGCTGCATCGGTAGCTCGTGTAAGTGTTAAATATGAACAAATTATTGTTCAACCTAGTTTTAAACAGCTACCGACAGTGTGAACATTATTTGACCCCATTAGGACCAAGAGTTTTTCTTTTGTGTTCGTAACCGTTTCTCCGTAACGCATTCACATTATTTGTGACTGGTAATAGTTTTTCAATCGTATTTATCTTCTAAGTAATACCCTTAAACGTTCTAAGAAAATGTTTCTTTAAAATGTGATCAACACCTAGCATTGTGCAATCGATTTTGAGATCACTTAATGATGTAACCCCGTATTTAGAAATACCACAAGGTACAATTCCTGAAAAATGTTCGAGATCTGGATTTACGTTGATTGATATACCATGAAACGTGATCCAGTGCCGGATGCGAATACCAATTGCGGCTATTTTCTTTTCATTTTGGTTATCGTTTACCCATATTCCAACACGTCCTTTTCTACGCTCTCCTGTAACACCAAGTTCAGCAAGCGTGTCAATTACTATTCCCTCTAAATTACTCACAAATTCGCGTACGTCGGCTCCACGCTTTTTTAGATTCAGCATGATATAGACAACGCGTTGACCAGGGCCATGATAGGTATACTGTCCGCCACGACCAACCTGGTGGACAGGAAATCGGGTGGGATTGAGAAGATCTTCTTCCCTTGAACTAGTTCCCGCCGTATAGAGTGGAGGATGCTGGACAAACCAGAGAAGTTCAGTTTGAGACCCTTCATGGATCCCATCTACTCGATCCTCCATCACAGTTAGAGCTTTTTCGTAATCGATAAGTTCGCTAGAAGTTTTAAATTCAATCATAAATTCTTTGGTTTTGCTGTGCACAATAAATTTCCTAAGTGTAGTTTTATTGCTTCTAACAGCATTATTCAATAGTTCTGGGCTGAAAGTGTTTTGATGGCTTGATTAGCCGCATGCGATTTGCTATCCCCGGCACTCAAACATTGACGTTTGAAAATGTTATACTAGTCAATGTTTGTTAGTGCGGACGTGGCGGAACTGGTAGACGCGCAGCGTTGAGGTCGCTGTCCTCGCAAGAGGGTGGAAGTTCGAGTCTTCTCGTCCGCACCAAACAATCTTATTGAGCATTTGAATTTGTAATATTGAGCTATATTGTATAGATCATGCAATAACCTACACCGGAGACCGGTCAGGCAAATTATGTAAACTAAAGGGTGTCTGGTCATGGTAAAAAATGTTGATGTGGTGGTAATTGGAGCCGGTGCAGCGGGATTGATGTGTGCGATTGAAGCGGGTAAGCGTGGTCGTAATGTGCTCGTATTGGATCATGCGGATAAGTTGGCTGAAAAAATACGTATTTCTGGCGGGGGGCGCTGCAATTTTACCAATCTATTCACAGCGCCAGATGCATTTTTGTCGGCTAATCTACATTTTTGTATATCGGCACTCATCCAATACAGCCAGTTTGATTTTATTGAATTGCTAGAAACGCATAAAATTGACTATCACGAAAAGAAACGTGGTCAACTTTTTTGCAATGATTCTGCGCAGAATATCATCGATATGTTAAAAACCATGTGTGATCGGCATGGCGTTACGATCTGCATGCAAAGGCCAATAACGAGCCTTGATGCACTTTCTCCTGGGTTCGCCGTTGGAACTGATGATGTTTTATATCATAGTGAGTCGCTGGTCGTTGCTAGTGGTGGTCTGTCCATTCCAAAAATTGGTGCAACGGGTATTGGTTATGAAATTGCTCGAAAGTTTGGTCTTAACATTCTAACGCCGCGGCCTGGGTTGGTACCTCTAATATTTGATCGGGATAAACTTAGGCGCTGCAAATCACTATCAGGCTTATCGCTGGACGTCACTGTCGCTAGTGGGCAGACCACCTTCTCTGAAGGATTGCTTTTCACCCATCGTGGCCTCAGTGGCCCTTCAATTTTGCAGATTTCATCGTATTGGCAACGGGGGACTAAAATTTCAATCAATTTAGCCCCCAACTGTGACGTCAGAATGCATCTGCTCGACGGTAAGAAAAACAAGCCGAGGGCTGCCGTTGTCAATTGCCTTGCCACGGTTCTACCAAAAAGGTTGGCCGTTGAAATGTGTGGCTTAGCTGGTGTAACCGGGAACCTTGCCGACCTAAATAATGAAAAACTTGGTGTTCTGGGCGGGTTGGTTAATGACTGGCAGGTAACACCTGTCGAAACTGAAGGATATCGAACCGCAGAGGTCACGTTAGGTGGGGTTGATACTGACGCGTTATCATCGCAAACGATGGAGGTAAAAGAGGTATCCGGTCTATATTTCATTGGCGAGGTTGTTGATGTAACTGGCCATCTTGGCGGCTATAATTTTCAATGGGCTTGGTCATCAGGGTTTGTTGCAGGTCAGCATGTTTGACGAATTCGTAAAATAATAATTTGTTATGATAAAAGTCTTCTGAGTATATCTTAATTTCTGCTTTTACGTTTTGTTTTAATCAAGCTTTTCTGTTTACTATTCTCATTTTTAATTTGATTTACCTAAAAAGAATGTTTGAAACTATAAAATAAAAGACCTAATTGAACGTAATTGGAGTTTGTTTTAAAAACAATTTGTAACACTATTTGTTACATTAATATTCTTTAATTAGGGATTGCGACCGTGGCAGATAAACTTGATCTAGAGGCGCTGGAATACCATCGTAAACCAATACCGGGTAAAATTGAGGTTGTTCCAACTAAGCCGTTGGTTAATCAGCATGATTTATCCCTAGCATATTCCCCAGGTGTGGCAGCTGCATCCTTATTAATTGTTGAAGATCCAGAGGAGGCCAACAATCTGACATCTCGAGCAAATCTTGTCGGGGTGATTTCTAATGGTACCGCTGTATTAGGCCTTGGTAACATTGGTGCTTTAGCGGCCAAACCTGTGATGGAAGGTAAGGCAGGATTATTTAAAAAGTTTTCTGGTATCAATGTTTTTGATATCGAAATTGATGAAAGTGATCCCGAAAAATTCATCGAAATTGTTGCTGCATTAGAGCCAACGTTTGGTGGAATTAATTTGGAAGATATCAAAGCTCCAGAATGTTTTATAATTGAAGCTGCGTTGAAAGAGCGCATGAACATTCCGATAATGCATGATGATCAACATGGAACGGCAATCATTGTTGCTGCAGCAGTGATAAATGGTCTTAAAATTGTGAAAAAGAATATAGGTGATATAAAACTTGTTTGTTCGGGAGCCGGGTCAGCTGCTCTAGCGTGTCTCGACTTGTTGGTAAAGCTGGGTTTAAATAAAAAAAATGTATTTGTTTGCGACATTGCTGGCGTCATTTATGAAGGACGAACCGAAGAGATTAATGATTATAATATAAGGTATGCCCAAAGAACTGGCGCACGAAAAATTGGAGAGATCATTGATGATGCCGATGTTTTTATAGGACTTTCTGCTCCCGGTGTTTTGAAATCGGAGATGGTTAAGAAAATGGCTCGTCAGCCCCTCATATTAGCCTTGGCTAATCCAGAACCTGAAATTCGTCCCGAAATAGCAAAAAAAATTCGTGATGATGTTATTATGGCTACGGGCCGCAGTGATTATCCAAATCAAGTTAACAATGTATTGTGTTTTCCCTTTCTATTTAGAGGAGCGCTTGATGTTGGTGCAACGATTATTAATGATGAAATGAAGATGGCTTGTGTAAATGCTCTATCAAAATTAGCGGAGGCTGAATCTGATGAAACTGTTATTCAGGCCTACGGCTTACAAGAATTAAAGTTTGGACCTGAATACCTTATTCCTAAACCTTTTGATCCTCGTTTGCTGGTTGAACTTGCACCGGCTGTCGCGAAAGCTGCAATGGATTCTGGTGTGGCAACTCGACCAATTAAAGATTTTGACTCTTATCGTCAAACCTTACATGAGTTTGTATTTCGTTCAGGCTTGGTCATGAAGCCAGTCTTTGATCAAGCTAAAACCAATCCTAAAAAAGTTGTATATGCGGAAGGTGAATCTCAACGGGTACTGAGAGCGGTTCAGAATTGTGTCGATGAAGGTATTGTGAGACCCATACTTATTGGTCGTCGGAATGTTATCTTATTACGGATAGAGCAGCTAGGATTGCGACTCAAGATAGATATTGATTTTGAATTAGTCGATCCAGAAAAAGATGAACGTTATCGTGAATACTGGGAATTGTATCATTCTTTGTTAAGCCGTAGTGGTACATCAATTAATGAAGCTAGGGTCATGGTGCGGACCAATAATACAGTGATTGCAGCTTTGATGGTAAATCGGAAAGAAGCCGATGCGATGATCTGCGGGGCGACGGGTCGCTACACAGAGCATTTACCCCATTTAATTAAAATTATAGGGCTCAGGCCGGATGTAACACGAGCCGCTGCTATGAGTATGTTAATTATGTCAAAGGGCACTTATTTTTGGGTCGACCCTTATGTTAATCCAGGGCCAAGTGGTGAGCAAATTGCTAACATCACCGTGTTAGCGGCCCAAAATATTCGACGATTTGGAATTGAGCCGAAAATTGCTTTATTATCCCACTCTAATTTCGGTAGTTCTAATCGCCCAACCGCGCGAAAAATGCGTGAGGCTGTTGAGCTTATTCGAAAACTTGCCCCTGATCTTCTGGTCGATGGTGAAATGCATGCGGATGCTGCTTTATCCGAAGAGTTGAGGGATAGGCTTATTAAGGATTCGGCATTCACAGGCGCCGCTAATCTGTTAGTGATGCCATCTCTAGACGCGGCAAACATTTCATATAATTTGGTGCGAATGCTTGCTGATGGCCTTGCTGTTGGCCCAATGCTATTAGGCATGAACCAGCCTGCTCATATCTTAGCTGAAGGCGTTACTGCACGTGGGATTATGAATATGACAACTGTCGCAGTGGTTGAAGCGCAAAATCAAGCCGATGGAGAGTTGCCCCTGTGAAAAAAGAAACGACCATTCGGGCTGAGGATACTGGACCCGGCAGGGAATTAACATCTGAATTTATCTCTTCTATAAACCTAGCCCTTGATCAAAATAAAACTAATGACGCCATTGGTTTAGTGCAATCACTCCATTACGCTGATCTCGCTGATTTGCTTGAAAATCTTGCACATGTACGACGTGAAGAGCTTGTAGAAGCATTAAGGAGTGATTTTGATCCAAATGTTTTAGCCGAACTTGACGAAACGATCCGTGAACGCGTAATTGATCAACTTGGTATTAGTCAAATTGCTGAAGCTGTTGCGGGTTTAGAAACGGATGATGCGCTTGAAGTCGTTGAAGAGCTTGCTGCTGATGAGCAGATCGAAATTCTTGAATCACTTCCAGAAAATGAACGTACATTAATAGAAGAAGGCCTATCTTACCCTGAGGATAGCGCGGGGCGACTAATGCAGCGTGAGGTTGTTGCGGTACCACAGGATTGGACTGTCGGTCAAGCCATTGACTATATGCGGGATACTAATGACTTGCCGACAGATTTTTTTGATATTTTCCTTGTTGATCTATCCCATAGTCCTGTTGGAACGGTCCCATTAAGTAGGGTGATGCGGACCAATAGAGAAGTTGCCCTGATAGATGTTATGCGAAAGCATATTAAAATTGTACCGGTCGAGATGGATCAGGAAGAAGTCGCTTTTTTGTTCCGACAAAGAGATTTAATTTCAGCTCCGGTAGTCGATAACAATACGCGGCTCGTCGGTGTAATTACAGTTGACGACATTGTTGATGTCATTCATGAGGAACATGAAGAAGATATTATGCGGTTAGCTGGGGTTGGGGAAGAAGATGATCTTTATTCGGCTGTAATTGATACTGCAAAATCGCGTTTTATTTGGTTGCTTATTCATTTAATTGCCGCAATTTTGGCTGCTTATGTCATTAGTTTTTTCGCAAGTACAATGGAAGAAATGATCGCCTTAGCGATTTTAATGCCAATTGTCGCTGCTATGGGAGGAACTGCAAGTGTGCAAACATTGACCGTTGCAGTTCGTGCCATTGCAATGAAGGAGTTAACGATGTCAAATGCCTATCGTGCCATCGGTAAAGAAGTTGCTGTTGGTATTTTGAATGGCATTATATTTGCTACCATTATAGGAACAGTTGCATGGATTTGGTTTGGAAGCCCCGCGCTCGGCGGCGTTATTGGTCTTGCAATTGGATTAAACCTAATTGTAGCTGGATTCGTAGGCAGCTCGTTACCGATTGTTTTACAGCGTTTAGGATTTGACCCTGCGGTCTCATCTAGTGCTTTTTTAACTTCAATTACTGATATTGTTGGGTTTTATGTGTTTCTTGGTTTGGCCGCTGCTTTATTACTCTGATCAAAGAATTACAGATTTTAACTAATTATTCTAAGTAAAAAATACATGAATTTGACCATGTGTAATGACTTTAATGATAATATAAAAGCCAAGAAATAACAGTCCGATAAAGAAAATTTGGCGAAATTGTTTTTCGGGAAGTTTTTTCCTAATTAGCTGACCAAAACCCATACCAAAAAATGCGGGAATTAAGGCTACAGTTGAAATAACCAAAATCTCAAAAGGTAAAAGATTGTGTCCGCCTAGTGAAATAGCGAGACTGAGGGTAGCCGCAGTAAATATAATTCCCATTGCTTGGATTAAAACATCTCTCGGCATCCCGATAGCTTGCAGGTATAAAACCCCTGGCATTATAAAAGATCCCGTTAAACCTGTTAAAAAACCGTTGACTGCACCGACTGTTGGAGAGAGCCACTTTTCGTGTTTACCGGGTGGTATTACTTGGGGTGTAAAGAGCGAAACACCTGCGTATGAACTAATAGAAAGACCTAGCAATCCCGATAATAATAAGGCGTCTGACTTAGCTAAAATACCGGCAGCAAACCAAGTGCCTATTGCTGCTGTAAGCATCAAAAAACTGAACTTTTTTACTATAAATTTGAAATGACCACCTACTAAACTTTGCAGTATATTGGTGCATAAGGTTGGAATAAGCATAATTGCCATGGCGTCCTTTAAACCAAGGGTAGCGGTAAGCAAAGCCAAAGAAACCGAGGGAAGCCCGAGGCCAATTACCCCTTTAACCGTCCCAGCTACAAAGAATGTAATCGTAATGATCCCAATATGTTCGAGTGACCACATTTAAATATCCATACGTAATATTTTATTCTTCTATATTGTCGGTCCGCTTCAACTAAATCAAGTTTACATAACTAATGATTTAACTTCTCCAGATAATTTAATGAAATTGAGATTTTAATAATATGTGAATGGCATTAATCTAATAATTACCTTAAAATAAGTATAAAGAAGAGATATGGAGGCTTTAGATATGGGAAAACCTAATGATGATCTCAGTTGGACGCCTAACCCCGAGCTTATGGAGTTATGGCCAGACACATCAGGAAATACAATTAATGGCTTAAGCGAAACCGAGAGCCGCCCGCCAAGCCCTGTTTTTTGGCGAACAGATGGATCAATTGCTCATACTGATGTACTCCACTATTTTTATAACCGCGATAAAGATAACGAGCGTCTTAGCCTAGCTCGTAAGTTGCGCGAAGAGCCGGTTGCAATGCCATTGGTTGATATATCAAATGAGAAAATTCTAAAATCAGCAGATGACTGGATCCGATCAGCGAAGCAAACAGCTCTAGATCTTGGCGCTGACCAGGTTGGTATTTGCGAATACCAGCCCGAATGGACTTTTGATGATCGGCCCCAGCCAAAGGGAGGCTGGGCTATCGTATTAGCCTTTGCGCATGAATATGATAATTTAAAGACCGCGCCGCATGATGATGCATATGTAGAGGTAATGGTACAGTACGCGCGTGCCGCGAAAACTTCAAAGTTATTAGCTAATTGGATCCGGGGGCAAGGCTGGTACGCTGATCCAAAAATGGGTCCAAACACCGAAGATGTTTTAATGATTCCAGCAGCCATCGCAGCTGGTATTGGTCAATTGGGTAAGCATGGCTCGTTAATTAATAAGGAACTGGGTTCGAATTTCCGGCTTTCAATCGTCCTGACTGATTTACCAGTAGAAGCTGATTTTCCTGAAGATTTTGGATCCGAAGAATTTTGTCAGAATTGTCAAATTTGTGTGAATGCTTGTCCTCCAGACGCCATATCAAATTCAAAGCAAATCGTTAGGGGCGATGAGAAATGGTATGTTGATTTTGATAAATGCGTTCCTTATTTTGTTGATAATCTTGTTTGTGGAATTTGCCTAGCCGTCTGTCCTTGGAGCCGTCCCGGGATTGCCGATAATTTGGTAAAGAAAATGGCTCGTCGCCGGATTACTAGTTAAGTTTAAATATCTTTAGATCTACTCGTGAAACGACAGCATTTGATCTTTCGTCAATGGAGAGGTGAAGCTCGTTTATAGAAATCTTACTGGATAATTGCGGTAATAGGTGAATGGATTTTTTGGATTGTTATTTTTAATCTCGTTAAATTTTTATACTTACCAGACTTGATGGTTCCAATTGTATTCGTAATGTATTCTGCAAACGTGGTAGTTTGGGTTTGACGGTGTTCATTTAATGCCGGTTGGCTCAGGTGGGCAGATATTTCGAGAGCTATTATAATATTTTCAGTTATAATGTTTGTCATTGATTTAACAGGAGTTTTTTAAAAATAATTTTATAAAGTAAATTATAATAAGTATCAGATAATATAATGAATCCATTCAATTTAAATGAAGAGAGATAACGTATGAACTCAGACCCTATTGTTATTGCCGGTGCTGCTAGAACTCCTATGGGAGGGCTGGGTGGTGAACTTGGAACAGTTAGTGCGCCTGAACTCGGTTCCGTTGCTATCGCTGAGGCAATTACTCGAGCTAAAATCACGGGCGATGATGTTGATGATGTCGTGATGGGTGTGGTCTTGCCCGCGGGGCAAGGGCAAGCTCCAGCACGGCAAGCTTCAATAGGAGCGGGAATCCCTGCATATACTGGCGCGACGACGATAAATAAAATGTGCGGCTCAGGAATGAAATCTATAATGTTTGCGTGCGATAATATACTTGCTGGTTCGCATAATGTTATGGTTGCTGGCGGAATGGAGAGTATGACAAATGCTCCCTATCTTTTACCGAATGTTAGAGGTGGTATGCGTATGGGGCATGGTGAAGTAAAAGATCATATGTTTATTGATGGACTTGAAGATGCTTTTGAGAAAGGCACCTTGATGGGAGTTTATGCAGAAGCCACCGCTCAGCACTATCAATTTACTCGTGAGGCTCAAGATGAGTTTGCGCTTAGATCTTTAAAACGTGCTAAAATTGCGATTGACGATGGTACCTTTGAAAAAGAAATTGCGCCAGTTACGGTAAAAACTCGCAAAGGTGATATCGTCATTAATATAGATGAACAGCCTGGGAACGCTTTTCCGGAGAAAATTCCAACCTTGAGGCCTGCGTTTGCCAAAGATGGATCAGTTACGGCTGCAAATTCAAGTTCAATATCAGATGGTGCAGCAGCACTGATCCTGATGCGAAAATCTGAAGCAGAAAAACGTAAACTTTCACCCCTGGCGATTATCCGAGCCCACGCCAGCCATGCTCAAGAACCACAATGGTTCACCACGGCACCTATTGGTGCAATAAATAAAGTTCTCAAGAAAACAGGTTGGGATAAAGATGAAGTTGATCTTTACGAGATTAACGAAGCGTTTGCTGTTGTTACAAT
>DUBF01000199.1 GCA_012960465.1 Rhodospirillales bacterium
CACCTCGAACTGAAGCAAGTAAATTGACATGCCAGATGGGTATTGGGTTTGATGATGTGGTTCTTGTATCAGTTGCTGGGTCTGCTCTCCATAAAGGGTGGCAGTATTTGGTTGAGGCGGTATCTATGCTTGATGATGGCCGAAAGTGTAATATTAAGATTATTATTGTTGGCAATTTGCCGACCAATAGTATTGTTGAGCGGTATGTTGTTAGTAAGGGTATGCAAGATAATGTGATATTTTATGGTTTTATTCGTGACGTGCGCGACGTTGTTAGTATCGCTGATTTAGGCTTTGTCTTGTCAACAGAAGTTGAAACCATATCATTTGCATGTCGTGAAATGATGGCTCTGGGTAAGCCTGTTATGGTTTCTGATTATGCGGGTCTCCCTGAGAATATAGATGATAAAGTAAATGGCTGGATTGTTCAGGCAGGAGACGCTCATAGCATAAAGGTGGTGTTAGAGGGTCTAAAGGGCGCTGATCTTAAAAGAATGTCTAGTAATGCTCGTCTCAAGGCGGCAAGTGAATTTGGCGAGGCTGATTTCATTAAAAAAACATATCAAATATACAAATTGTTAAGTTAATTTTTCTGAGGTTTTTTATGAGAATTATTTATCCCTATCCAATGCGTATAAGTAATGGGTATACGTATATGCTTAGTATTATTCAGTTTTTAAATGCTTTAGCTGAACGTGTTCAGGTTGATTTGCTGAGTCTTGATTCACGTGAAGACATTAAGAATTATCTTGAGCAAGATCTGGGTGTCCAATTGCACGCAAATCTTAATGTTGTTCAAGTGACAAATAAAAGATTTAAGGTTAAGAGTAATAAGGTATTTTTTATAGGCAATGTTATTGAATATTTAGAGACGATTGAGCAAGAAAAGATTGTTATATACACCCGTGATTTTAAGCAAATGCGTTTGTTGATTAAGCGAGCTCGGCATTTGTTCAGGGATGTGCAGTTCATTTTTGAGGTTCATCAGATTTTATCTCAAAACTATTACCGTGTTGGTAAGCATAAGCGGGCACTGGAAATGAGAAAGCTAGAGAGTTATGTTTTTTCGAATGTTGATAAATTGGTTTGTATAACATCAACTTTGAGTTCCGAAATTAGAAGGTCTTTTCCAGATTGTGTTTCTGATCATGAGATTTTGCCGGTTGGTTTTAATAAGCGTTTTTTGAATTTAATGCATGAGCGTAATAGAAGTTACGATTTTATATACAGTGGGAATTTTAGTGAATGGAAAGGCTTGGATATATTAATTTCAGCCGTAGGCATTATTAAGCAGCAGTATGGGAGAAATGTTAAAGGGGTGTTAATTGGTGCAAATAAAGAAACGGAAGAATATTATGGTAAGAAAATTTCGGAGCTAGATTTGTCGGATAATATAGAAATTATTCCCCGGCTGGAGCATAAAAAAATTGATGCATATATAGCTAGGTCTAAAGTGGGTGTGCTATCAAATACTTATGCTGGCGATGGTCTTTTATTCACATCACCACTAAAATTATATGAATACCTTGGGGCGGGTCTAAAGGTGGTCGTTTCTCGATTGCCTTCAATAGAAAGCAATATTGATAGCACGTTAGTTTATTATGCAAGACCTGAAAGTCCGCAATCGTTTGCAAAAGTAATTGTTACGGCGTTAGATGACTCGGAATTTTGTAGTGATAAGGTTAGGAAGTTTGCTGAAAATTATATTTGGGAGGAACGAGCGCGAAAATTCATAGAGTTTTCGGTTTAAATGTTGAGGGTTGTGGGTTAGTGTGATTTTAAAAAGACAACACCTGTTCAAATTAAGTTATTGAGTTTGTGGTGTTTGTTAATATAAGGATGAATGGGGTGTTGACGGTTGAGTTCTAGGCTGTATACTTCACGGCTCAGTTCAGGCCAAGCAGTTTTCTGGTCTGCAGTAGGGAAAGAAAATAAGTTTGACGGGTTAGTTGACACG
>DUBF01000200.1:0-489 GCA_012960465.1 Rhodospirillales bacterium
TTCCAATTGTTCTTCTGTATGCTCGTGAAAATCAACTTCACCCGATTCCAAGCAGACGAAAACATTCACGCAACGGGCTTTGGGGGCTATAGCAGCCCGATAGGCTGCTAGCTGTTCACTGTGATTGGAATAGACCATCTTGCCTGGTTTAAACTTGTCAGCGGTCTGTTTTGTCTTGTAATCTATGATCCATTCCACATTGTCGTTATACAAATATAAGTCTGCCTGACCCCCGTAGCCTTCATGTACAAAACTTTTTTCTGTGGTCCAGATTGAATCATCAACGTGGGTTTCTTTGGTAATGACAGATTCTACTGTGGCGCACAGATCGTAATGCTCGTGACTTCTGGGAAGAAGATTATTTGTAAATTCTTCCTGACTCTTATGAAAATCAGTCCCTGCTGAGGGGGCTAAATCCATTGCCAATTCAGTCAGGCGTTTAATTTCTTTGCAGTAACCGTATTGATCGAGCGACTTTAAAGCGTGTTG
>DUBF01000200.1:527-1951 GCA_012960465.1 Rhodospirillales bacterium
CGTTATTAGCGCACTTTTATTTAAAACATTCTGAATAGTCGTGACTGAGGGATACCATGCCTCGCCCTGTTGAGCCGCCTTTCTTAAATCAGACATTCTTGATGGTCTTAGCTTTGACGGATCTTTTGTCATTTTCACTAAATGTCTTGGCTCCACACCGTTTTCAGTTTTCGTGTAAAAATGCATTAGAAAGGTAAGTCCGATTCTGTAACGTCTGAATCTGCGACAGTTTGCAAAACGATTCCTTCTCTATCGAAACTTTTGTAATACTTGGTAGAAAGAATAATTTCTTTACCAACCCACTTGTCGGAATCTGCCCCGAAGGCACGGATCATTTCTTCAACGGAAGTGGCATTTAAAACCATTCCCTTGTCCTTCCCGTCAAATTTAACGGCTGGCTTGGTGACCTTGTTCTTGTTTTCATCCTCAAATTCTAACAATTCAATAGAGGCTATTTTGACTTTAGGTCTACCGCCTTGTAAATCTGAGGCTTTAAGCCATTTTGATTCTGTACCTGCATATTTTGTCATATCCATGTTAGTGCCCTTTTTTAGTAGTAAGTGATTCATTCCAACTGTTCCACGCTGTATCATCGTTTTTGAGGGCTTTTTGAGCCTTCTCAAGTGATTCTTGATGCTCTAGTTGCTGCTGGTGTTCCCAGGCTGCTTGTGCTGTATCTTCATCCATTATATTTCTTCTCCCAAAACAACCATCTGTCCATGAAAAATATTTTGGCTACATTTTCAATTCCATTATTTTCGCCAGCGAGATACGCTAATTTTAAGGCATTTTTTATACTGAGATTTGTCGCGCTCATCTCAGCGACATCGCCCTCTTTGGCATACCAGTTTTCAAATTCATCGTGTGTTTTCATTCGTCATCTCCGTAGCTCAGTCGGCAATCACAAAGATCAATTACCTTTGCACCGCAGGCATTACAAACATGCTCTACAGGGGGTTTGTATTGAATAAATATGTTCGCTGGCAAAACCTCGGACACACGTTGTGCGTCAATTTCAGATCGTACCAAAGAATCTTTGTCATTCAATTCAGCCAATAATGTTTCTAAGTGTGTCATTTATATTGCTCCAATTAGTATTCTCTAAGAGTAGACTACTTAATTTTAAAAAGCAAGCTAACTTTACAATATAACTTAAGATAATTGATTATTGACATCCTCGAGCAACTTGACTAAACTTGTAAAGAACACTTATATGGAGAATATTATTATGTTGAAATCTGACGCATTACGTCATTTTGGCAATCAGGTCAAATTGGCTGCTGCTCTGGAAATCACCCGATCTGCCGTTTCGCAGTGGGGGGAAAATGTCCCACAGGGCAGAGCCTACCAGTTGCAACTCATCACGGGTGGCAAACTTAGGGTATGAAACGTGAAAATATTTAGTCAAAAAGAGAGGAGGTGCG
>DUBF01000201.1 GCA_012960465.1 Rhodospirillales bacterium
GGAGAATGTATGTGAAAACAAAAATCACTGGTTTCCATCAAGATGAATATAAGGATTGGGTAGCAGATTTGTCATGTGGTCATTCAAGGCATTTCAGGCATAAACCCCCTTTTCAACTAAGAGAGTGGGTTACATCTCCTCAAGGTAGAGATACCTACATAGGATTTGAATTAGATTGTAAAACTTGTGGGTCGATTTCGTCCGGTACAAGATTTCCAAATGAAGTTATGCTTATCTGCAATTATCTAAAGCCCACGAATAAAAACAGCTACTAGTTTATTATAAAGTTTAGCTTATAGGTTTTAATGAATTCACTTCTGAAGAGTAAGAGTGCGTATATTCTGGATTTAGCATGTGCGCATTGGGGATGCCCATAGATGATGCTCGGAGATTATCAAAAATTCTATTCCAGATTTGCCCGAATTAAAAATCGACTTTCGTTATAACGCTGCTGACGCTAAAACGTTAGATTAACATTTAAATCAAACCCAATATTAAGTGGCCAGTACCCCAGAGTTATAATCATCCACGGCTTGTTTGATTTCGGCCTGGGTATTCATAACAAATGGACCGTAACGCGCAACCGGTTCATTTAAAGGGGTGCCTTCGCAGTAAAGGGCGCCAGCTCCTGTCCCTTTAGCACATATCTCAACTTGGCCTTCACCACTAAAAGTAATTATGGAAGGTGCTGAAATTTCTTGCATGGTTCCATTAGAGTTCAACGCGTTAATAGATCCATCATAAATACAAAAGAAGAATGTATTATCTTTAACGGGTTCAATTAACCAGTTTGCTTCGGGTTGTAACGTCGTATCGAGGACACGGACGGGCATAAGGCTCTCAGCGGGTCCCGTGGTATTTTCATAAGTACCTCGAATAACACGTACCCGACACCCTTGGCTGACAATTTCGGGAATATTAGTTGCGGGAATATCTTGGTATTTTGGCGGAACCATTTTATATTTTGCGGGCAAATTGACCCAGAGTTGAAATCCGCTCATGCGGCCTTCAAGCATTTCTGGAATTTCCGAGTGAATAATACCGCGGCCAGCTGTCATCCATTGCACATCCCCTGGTGTTAATAATCCTGAGTTGCCAACTGAATCTTCGTGTCGCATCTGACCTTCTTGCATAATGGTTACGGTTTCAAATCCTCGATGAGGATGATTGGGGAAGCCTGCCATATATGTATCTGGATCATCATTATCCATGCGGTCCAACATTAAGAAAGGATCAATCATATCAAGTTCTGGCGTGCCGACCATTCGCGTCAGTTGCACACCTGCTCCATCTGAAGTTGGCATGCCGGCATAAACGCGGGAAATTGTTTGAAAATTAGCCATTTCATAATGCTCCGTGGCAGTGCTTAAATTTTTTACCAGATTCACAAGGGCAAGCACTGTTGCGGCCGACTTTACCCCATGTTGATGGATCTTCAGGATCAATAACGTCTGCACTTTCTCGTAAAACGATGGGTGACGTAACCAACTGATTATCAATTATATTTTCATATTCATTGTCTTCATAGTTACCCGCATAGGTTGGGTCCTGAGTAATCTCAAAAGTTTCGGGGTTTGCAGATTGACCGATTTCGCTTGGATCGGTCAATTGAAGTTCCATTTGAGCTAAGATGGTTGTTATACGCTCATCTAATTCTCGGAGCATTCCATTAAACATATCAAAAGCCTCACCCTTATATTCATTGAGTGGGTCTTTCTGGCCATAGGCTCGGAGGCCAATACCCTGGCGCAAATGATCTAGTGCTAGTAGATGTTCTTTCCAAACCTGATCAAGAACTTGCAGTAACAAGTTTTTTTCAACTTCCCTCATGACATCAGGGCCCCAAGTTGCAGCTTTTTCAGCCATCTTCTTATTGGCAGCATCTATTATGCGATCACGAATTTGCTCATCTGCGACGCCTTCTTCCTTGGCCCATTCATCTACTGGCAGGTCAAGTCCAAAAAGGCGCATGCCTTCTTCATGGAGTCCAGCAGTATCCCATTGTTCTTGATAGGCCTTTTCCGGAATACAGTTAGAGACAAGATTTTCAATGACGTTATATCGCATATCTATGATCGTAGCCGATACATCTTCGCTATCCATCAATTCTTTGCGTTGTTCGTAAATGACTTTGCGTTGGTCATTCATCACATCGTCAAATTTAAGTAGGTTTTTACGTATATCAAAGTTTCTTGCTTCAACTTTTTGTTGCGCTTTTTCAAGAGCTTTATTGATCCAGGGATGGACAATTGCCTCACCTTCTTCAAGGCCAAGTTTTTGCAACATTCCATCCATGCGCTCTGAGCCGAAAATGCGCATCAAATCATCTTCAAGTGAAAGATAAAATTTGGAGCCTCCTGGGTCACCCTGACGGCCGGATCGACCACGTAACTGGTTATCAATTCGCCGGCTTTCATGTCGTTCGGTTCCAATGATGTAAAGACCACCAGCCGCTTTTACTATTTCTTTGTCGGCAGCAACTTCTTCGCGGAGTGTTCTTTCCATTTCAGAAAGTTTATCTTTATCTTTATCATTTTCCTTTTCCTGTTGCTGTTTTATCAGCATATCGATATTACCGCCAAGCTGTATGTCAGTACCTCTTCCTGCCATATTAGTTGCTATTGTAACAGCTCCTGGCGAACCTGCTTGAGCAATAATCAGTGCTTCTTGTTCATGGAAGCGTGCATTAAGTACTTTATGATCGATCTTTTCATTTTTAAGTAGCGCCGCTATCTCTTCGGATTTTTCTATGCTGACTGTGCCAACGAGGACAGGTTGATTTCGGAGTTGGCACTCTTTAATCATTGCCAAAATTCCCTGGTGTTTTTCGGCTGCGGTCCGGTAAACCTCATCATCACTGTCTATTCTTATGCAGGGTTCATTTGTTGGAATTTCAGATGCCTCAAGCTTATAAATTTCTGCAAACTCTCCTGCTTCTGTCATTGCTGTACCCGTCATGCCTGCTAGTTTGGGGTACATTCGAAAATAATTTTGATAGGTAATTGAAGCAAGGGTTTGATTTTCGCTTTCCACTTCAACACCTTCTTTGGCTTCAAGTGCCTGGTGTAGACCTTCGGAGAAACGCCGTCCCTCCATCATCCTGCCAGTAAATTCATCAACAATTACTACTTGGCCCTCATGGACAATATAATCAATGTCAATTTCAAAGAGTTTATGAGCTTTAAGAGCTTGGTTAACGTGGTGAACTAAAGCGATATTTGTATATTCGTAAAGGCTACCTTCCGATAGTAGACCGGCTTCTTGTAATAATTCTTCAATGTGTTCATTGCCAATATCGGTCAGTGTAACTGCTTTAACTTTTTCGTCTTTCTCATAATCTTCGGGTGCTAAATCTGGGATAATTTTATCAACAAGGTTATAAAGTTCCGATGAATCTTCAGATGCACCAGAAATTATTAAGGGAGTTCGCGCTTCATCTATTAAAATAGAGTCAACCTCATCTACAATTGCAAAATTGAAAGGACGTTGAACCATTTCCTCTAATGCAAACTTCATATTATCCCGAAGGTAGTCAAATCCAAACTCACTATTTGTCCCATAGGTTATATCGCATCGATAGGCATCAGCACGTTCAGCTTCTGTAAGATTGGGGATGACGCATCCGACGCTTAGTCCCAGCATATCGTAAACCTTACCCATCCACTCAGCGTCTCGAGGTGCGAGATAGTCATTGACCGTTACGATGTGCACGCCCTTGCCTTCTAATGCATTCAGATAAACAGCCATCGTTGAGGTTAATGTTTTGCCTTCGCCAGTTTTCATTTCAGCAATCATTCCACGGTGGAGTATGATGGCGCCAATCATCTGAACATCGTAAGGTCGTTCCCCTAAAGATCGTTTTGCGGCCTCTCGCACGGTTGCAAATGCATCTGTTAAGATATCATCAAGTGTTTCGCCGTTTTTTACGCGCTTTCTTAGTTTATCCGTACATTCACGCAATTCTGCGTCAGTCAGTTCAGCAACCGTCGGTTCGAGTGAATTGATTTGGTTCACAACATCGCTGAGGCCGCGAACGTAGCGGTCATTTGCTGATCCAAAAAATCGCCGGGCAATGGCGTCAAACATTCATTTTCCTATATAAAAATAGTACTTAAATAGATCGAAGGCTGAGGGTTTCAATTATAAAGTCAATCCAGTTCAAATTTTCTTAAAATCTGGAGCACAGGGATAGAACTCTGATCTCTATCTGTCAACGATTGTGCGCGCAAAATCAACAACAATCGTTATTAATACATCAGGCAAATTAGATGTTTTATGGTTAGTATGAGGTGGTTTAATAATATAGTAATATCGAGAAACAAACTCTGCCTAAAAATGAAGGGGTTTATATATGTTTAATTTTGACCGGACACTGATTAAGGTCTGTTCAATAGTACAGGAAATAAAATTTCTTGGACCCCTTATCGTTGGTCTGTCCTTAACTGTGCTTCATGACACGCGAGCAACTGAATTAAAGTCTGATCCAGTAGTTGCTTTGGTAAATAATTTTAAGTTTTACAAATCAGATATCGAACGTGCACGCAAACAATTGCTGCCGGAAGCACAGGAATATTCAAAAGCTGCTGTTTATCAATATTTACTCAAGAACCTGATCGACACCCATCTTGTTGTTGCTGCCGCACGCAAGGAGGGGTTAGGTAAAAGAAGCAAAATAGTTAAGCAGGTGCGTCGAAATGAGGATCGAATTATTCATCAGGCTTATCTTGATGAGAGAATTGCGGGAATTTTATCAGATAAACAACTTAAAGAGCGTTATCAAACTTATCTGAAATCTAGTTTGGCTACTGAGGAGATTCGGGCAAGTCATATTCTAGTGCAAACCCGAGAGCAGGCTATAGAAGTCATACGACAACTAAATAAAGGGGCGGACTTTGCCAATTTAGCAAAAAATATTTCTACTGGTCCTTCTCGGAAACAAGGCGGTGATCTGGGCTATTTTACTCGTGAACGTATGGTCCCGTCTTTTTCTAAGGCTGCTTTTGCTACGTCTTTAGGAGAGTTTACTCCCGAACCGATTAAAACCCAGTTCGGCTGGCATATAATTAAAGTTGAGGATAAAAGAATTCTAAAACCGAAGTCTTTTGATCAAGTCAAAATGCAGTTACGTAAAAAAATGATAAAGGACCTTGTAGGTTCTATAGTCTCAGGACTTCGGAAGTCCGCTAAAGTGGAAACATTTGGTCCAGACGGAAAATAAGTATAGCGGCGGTCCCGACATAAGTTTAAAAGGAGAGCCCAATTGGGTGTTTCTTAAAGAGAAGTACAATGACTGACAAATCTCCTTTAGCGCCAGAGTTTTTCCCTGAAATTCCAGCAATCCCAGGAGTTCAGATGGCAGCGGGAACCTGTGGTGTGCGCTATTCACAGAAACCAGATGTATTATTAGTTACACTTACGGAGGATACTGAAGTAGCTGGGGTTTTTACAAAATCGCAGACAGCTGCTGCACCTATAGATTGGTGCAAGAAATGTCTTCAAAGTGGTCGAGCTCGAGCGCTCATAGTGAATTCAGGTAATGCTAATGCGTTTACTGGTATTTCCGGTGTTGAGGCTGTTGAGCGAACTTCTTTAAAGGCATCTGAAATCATTGGTTCTCTTCAAGAAGATGTTTTTGTTGCGTCGACCGGGGTTATCGGAGAAGTGTTACCTGACCATAAGATCACGGATGCATTGGCGGGACTTTATAAGAATTTAGGTTCAGACTGGGAAGCCGCGGTTAAGGCGATCAGCACGACGGATACATATTCAAAAGGCTCCTATAAGAAAATTAAAATCGGCTCAACGGAAGTGGTAATTGGTGGGATTGCTAAGGGTTCTGGTATGATTGCACCCGATATGGCGACTATGCTAGCATTTGTATTTACAGATGCTAAAATTCCAAAAGATATTTTGCAGAATTTATTGTCTAAATTGGTCAATCGGAGTTTTAACTCCATTACGGTTGATTCTGATACGTCAACCAATGATACAGTCTTATTGTTTGCAACCGGCAAAGCCAAGCACAAAGAAGTTTCGGATATCGGTGACAAACATATTAAAGCCTTTTGCCAGGCGTTAGATAGCGTCATGCTCGATCTTGCACAACAAATCGTCAGGGATGGAGAAGGCGCAACGAAGTTTATTGAAATTAAAGTCTCTGGTGCTTTTAATGAAGCTTCGGCGCGAAAGATTGGTCTATCTATTGCAAATTCTCCTTTAGTCAAAACAGCAATTGCGGGCGAGGATGCTAATTGGGGAAGAATAGTTATGGCGGTTGGCAAGTCTGGTGAACGAGCTGACAGGGACAAACTATGTATTTCCATGGGCGGCGTTGAAATTGCCGCCTTTGGCCAGGCTGTAGGAGGTTATGACGAGGTTCCTGTTGCGGAACACATGAAAGGTAAAGAAATCAATATTGAGGTTGATGTTGGAATTGGAGGCGGAACAGCCTCAGTCTGGTCTTGTGATCTCACCCATGGATATATTTCAATCAATGCCGATTATCGGACCTGATCCCAGTTGCCTTGGCGCAAAAGAGCAAAAAAACCGATTGAATATTCCGGTTGTATTGGTCGCGGCTGTTGCCCTTATTGATGTTGATGGGAGAATTCTTATGGCTCAGCGCCCTGAGGGGAAACAGATGAGTGGTCTATGGGAATTTCCTGGTGGCAAAATTGAAGAAGGCGAGACGCCAGAAGTCGCTTTGATTAGAGAGCTTAAAGAAGAACTTGGAATTGATATCACAGAAAGTTGTCTAGCGCCATTTTCATTTGTTTCCCATGACTACGATGATTTCCACCTTTTTATGGCGCTTTATCTTTGTAGAGTATGGAAAGGCACGCCATTCCCCAAAGAACAGCAAAAACTTAAATGGTTGAGGCTTGAGCATTTTAATGATTATTCCATGCCCCCGGCTGACGTGCCTTTGGTGGCAATGTTAAAAGAATTTCTCTGAATGATATCTAACCTGTTGATAGATTTAGATGGTACGCTTACCGATCCCAAGTCTGGCATTATCGGATGTGTGCAACATGCACTTAAAACAATGGGCCAAAAAGTACCCAAGGCAAATGATTTACTTTGGTTAATAGGCCCGCCGTTACAAAATTCATTTGAGATTCTTTTGGATGGTAGCGGTTTGAAACCGGAAGAAGCCATTAGGATCTTCCGTGAACGTTTTACCTCAGTTGGTCTTTTTGAGAATGAAATTTATGACGGGGTGCCTGAGTTACTTGCTGAACAGTTAACCGCAAATAAACGTCTATTTATAGCTTCAACCAAACCTTACGTTTATATCGATAGAATACTTGAACATTTTGATATAAAGCATTTTTTTGAGGGCGTTTACGGCTCGGAACTAGATGGCACGCGGTCGATTAAATCGGAATTGTTGCGTCACATTTTTGATGAACTTATGCTTATTCCAGATGAAACTGTCATGATTGGTGATCGAATACAGGATATGGAAGCTGCTAAATGTGTGGGTGTAAATTCTATTTGGGTTGATTATGGTTATGGTGATAAATCGGAACGTGACACTACTAATCCTGATTATATTTGCGGTTCAATTAACGATTTGCGTGTCTTATTAAATACGATCTAGCCTTGCATTTTGAAATTAATTCGGCCATTTCTATTATCTTCGCAACACGCAGAAGTGTATCATGTCAGAAAATAACGTTGTAACAGCATGTTGTCTTATAATTGGAAACGAAGTTCTCTCTGGACGGACCAAGGACGCTAATCTTGGCTGGCTTGCCGAGCGGCTGACAGATATGGGCATTAGAATGGCGGAGGCTCGTGTTATTCCGGATGTTGAAGATGTTATCATTGACGCTGTAAATGAAGCTAGAGAAAAATATACATATGTATTTACGACCGGTGGAATCGGGCCGACCCACGATGATATCACTTCTTTTTGTGTGGCTAAAGCATTTGGCGTTAAAATCCACAGAGACCCTGAAGCTAAAGCGTTGTTAGAAAGTTTTATTCGCCCAGAACGCGTAAATGAGGCTCGTTTGAAAATGGCTGACGTGCCAGTAGGTTCAATTCTTATAGAAAATCCTGTAAGTAAGGCGCCTGGATTTCAAATGGAAAATGTATACGTAATGGCAGGAGTGCCATCAATTATGAGGGCTATGTTTGATGGGTTGGCTCAGGGTTTGGTGGGTGGAAAGAAAATGAACTCAATTGCTGTGGCTTCGTATCTTCCTGAAGGTGCTATCGCAGCACCATTGAGTGCAATCCAAGATCAGTACTCAAATGTGGAGATTGGCAGTTATCCATTTTTCCGTGATGGCCATTTTGGTTGTACTTTAATTTCAAGGGGTACGGATATGGACGAGCTTGAAATCGTGGCAGAGAACGTACGCCAGATGATACGAGATCTCGATGGCGAGCCTATCGATGAAGATATGATAACACCTGCTGATGCCGGTACTAGTAAAGACTACTGAAGCAATAATTAGTTTACAAATATTTTAGTTATAAGGATAAAAACCCGGCTCTGGCATCCAATTCTCTGTCCGGCCAAATATGCCAGAATGCGCCATAGCTTCCGAAGTTTCCGCGGCAATTGCACCCGTATGTGGGGTTGGATAAAAATTATCTAAATTATAGAGAGGTGTCTCGATTGTGGGTTCAATTGCGAAAATGTCCTAATGCGGCAATTTTCATGCGTCCGTCTTTAAGGCGTTTGTAAAGTGCAGTTTCGTCAAATATACGTCCACGCGCAGTGTTAATGATAAATACGCCAGGCTTAAGCTTGTCAAGAACCTCGACACAATACATACTGATGGTTTTTTAATGTCGGCTACCCAACCCATTCGTTTGCCATATTTCTGCATTGCTACTGGATTAATATGATTGGCTCCCGCTGAACAAAGTCCGATGACCCTTAAATCAGGAAGGCGAGATATAACATAGTCGTTAAATTAATCTAGATCAATAACAGCACCTTACGACCTTAACAAAATTCAATGAAATCATCGCCTCCAATTAAGGAGAATGTTTCTTTGATAATTGAATTTGGGTATTTACTTTGCATTTTCGTTTTTAAGTGCGGAATTAAATGAAAAATGGACTGGTGACAGCAGCGTGGATCTGAGATCTCCTCTATGAAATCGCCGCCGAGATTTTATTCGGCTGAAAACAACTAACATCATAATTAAATAATTAAAGCCCAACTATGTACCAACTCTTTTTCCGTATTTGTTAGTGAGTACGAATATTTAACAACAATTATTCGATAGTAAATTGTTTATACCAGTTTAGTATGTCTGCATAACTGAAAATTGAAAAGAATACTATTCATATGAAAACGCCCATTTATAAAGATTTGCTACGAATACTGCATGAAAATTTGTTTCCTTACGCGGGACTTACTGGCAAGGGTGGCAATAAGGAGCATCTGCAATACATATGGCCGATATGGCCAAATCACTCGAACTGGAGTTTGTGATTTTGTGCGTAGATACTTGGCTTGGTTCTCCCATACATTGGAAAACAGCAGAATACCGTAAAGAACTGGGTATCGAACATGGATACCCGACAATTTATTTTGAATTTTTAAGGAATGTGATTGCATCTGGGTGTGCTGAAAATATCTTGCCACTCCCCCTTACATCTGGTCTTGCATCGCGTTGGCTCTTGGAATTATCTTTACAAGCAGACATCATTTATATTGATGCCGATCACGAGGCATTAAGCGTTTATACTGATATGATAGATTATTGGAATCTAGTCCGTCCAGGAGGAGTAATGTTTGGTGATGATTACATTGCCGATTGGCTTGGTGTTGTGCAGGCGGTACAGAAATTCGGAGCAAAAGTCAGCCAAACGCCATTAATTTTTGAAGAAAAATGGTTGTTTAAAAAGGGAACGGTTTAAATGCTCGATTTAAGTATCGTTATTGCGACGAGAAATCGAGCTCAATCATTGGCCAAATCGTTAGAGCCAATAACACAATTAGATATTTCCTTTGATCGGATAGAGGTTCTGGTTGCCGATAATGGTTCGAGAGATGCTACACCGAGTATTTGTCAGATGTATGGTAAAGTTTTCCCTCATTTTAAGTACATATTTGACGGTCGGCCAGGTCAGCTCGTTGGGTGGCACCGTGCATTATTTGAAGCTAGAGCGGAAATCCTTGCTTTTATTGATGATGATGTGCGCCCAATGCCAAATTGGGCTACATGTGTTCTGGAAAGCTTTGAGTCACAGGAGGTCGGTATAGCCACCGGTCGGATAATTCCGGAGTTTGAGGAGCGGCCGCCAGGCTGGCAAAGCGAAATGATGCTAAAAAATGAATTTGGTGTTTGGTCAGCGCTTTGGGGGATGCTCGATTTTGGCGCTGAGGTAAAGGAAATACCGGTAGATTTTGTTTGGGGTAGCAACTTTCTGATCCGCCGCCAAGCGTTGCTTGAGGCGGGCGGTTTTCATCCTGGTGGTATGCCGAGAAGTCTGTTTCACTTTACTGGTGACGGAGACGTTGCTTTGGGTAGGATTGTAAGTTAGGCGGGTTTAAAAGCGTTGTATCATCCAGGTGCTGCAGTTGCACATCATCTACCAGCTTTCAGAAACTCCGATACTGCTGAAATACAACGCTGGATTTTTGGTGAGGGATTGGTGAGTTCCTTTATACTGATGCGAAGACTGGCTAATGCCCACCCGACACTCTCTGCTACTGATTTGATTGAATTGGTGCCTGATACAGTTTCATCTGTGGAAATTTCAAATATAGGTCGTGGATATTTGAGATCAGATAGTGAACTTCCTGATGAGATTGCTCAAATGTTCAAGACTAGTGGCGCTGATGGATTTAATTTTCATCAAATACATTTCAAAAGAGATGTGCTTTTCCGAGAATGGGTGTTGCAACCAAACTACCTTGATTTAGATGCCTGCTATATGCACCCTGACTTACAAAGTAATTGTGTGATATAGCCGACCTACATTTGAGACCCGTTTCTTTACAGGCCATAATTATATTGATTAGGCATGTAGACAATAATCATAGATCTCAAAGATCAGTTTTACATACTCGATTTTGTATATTATGAACTAATTAAAGCGGGCGTGGTGGAATTGGTAGACACGCAAGACTTATAGCGATTGAGTGCCTTATTGGAAACGATAGGAGTAGAACTGTTCAAATTCGGGGAAACCTTTTAAATGGCAATCCCGAGCCAAGCCTGAAAGGGAAGGTGTAGAGACTTGACGGACAGGGCCTAAATCTAAAATGATATGGTCAAGAGAAAGTCCAGACCACAAACACTTTTTGGTGGCAGTGAAAGCTGTAGTTGGTAAGAAAATCTTGTTTACGTAAGTAAGTGCCGGTTCAAGTCCGGCCGCCCGCACCACTTTCTCAGGTAACCCTTTGGTATTCATAGGTTTTATACAGGCCTGTGTGAAGGGGT
>DUBF01000202.1:0-646 GCA_012960465.1 Rhodospirillales bacterium
AAATGTAATCGATGCTGCAATCTCTAATAAAGTTAAAAACCTAACATTATTAAGTACTGACAAAAGTGTATATCCAATTAATGCAATGGGAATGACCAAAGCTTTGATGGAAAAATTAGCACTTAGTGTCGATTGTCCAGAAAAAACTAATATTAATTGTGTTAGATATGGCAACGTATTATACACCCGAGGTTCTGTCATACCCTTGTTTGTAAATCAAATTTTACAAAAAAAGGACCTAACAGTTACCGAACCAAATATGACCAGATTTCTAATGAAAATAGATGAATCGATTGGTTTGGTTGAAAAATCTATATTGCTAAAAAGCGGCGGAAGTATATTTGTAAAGAAATCTCCGGCAGTCAAAATAATCAGTCTTGCAAAAGTTTTAATAAAAATATTTCACTCTAAAAGCAAAATAAAAACTGTTGGGGTTAGGCCTGGTGAAAAAAATTACGAAACATTAATTAATCGCGAAGAAATGGTTAGGACTAAATCTTTTCCTGATCATTACGTTATTACGAATAAAATAATCAACAAAAACTCTGATAAAATATTTCCAGAGTATGATTCAAATAATACAAAACGATTAAGCGATGAAGAATTAAAAAAATTAATGTTATCTTTGCCTGAAATTAAAAAAGTT
>DUBF01000202.1:656-1537 GCA_012960465.1 Rhodospirillales bacterium
CACTTAACTTTTTATCTCAGTTAACACACCTTCGAATGAAGGTGATACGATTTACTCAATTACGCTCACGTAACCTGGAATTATCCCAGTCGATGATGAACCTGGGTTTATTCATGCCGTCCTTGTAGATTCGTGCCAAATATACAGCCACAAAAACCGCTACCAAGACTAAGAAGTTCATATTCAGAGCAATTAGCCAAAGTGGCAGGGGGGTCCCACCAGTTATTACTCCGACAATCATTACCAACCAGTTGAGCACGAAAAGCGGCGATCCGACGTAAACCGCCAACCGCAGAGGGAACGTCGAGGAAGTCAGAATGTTCCCAATCGCAAACTTAACCATTCCCCATAGATTGTAATGGCTTTTACCGCCAACCCGTACCTGTGATTTATACGGTACGGCCAATCGAGAGAATCCTGCGAAAGCTATTTCCGAACGGATGAACACGAAAGTGGACCGATTTGCAAGAATCACATCACGTACCCTACTTGTGAATACTGCAAATTCGCCCATATAAGGAACGAAGGCGTTATCAGCAATACGCCGGATAAGTTGGTAGAACATTTCACGACCGAACTGAACTAACCGTGGTTCCGGCCGGCGACCCCGGATGCCATAAACGATATCATGACCTTGGTTCCAACCCTCAAGGAAACGTGGAATAAGTTCCGGCGGATCTTCGCAGTCTACAGCGATGACCATCATAGCCACACCTGTAGCATGTTCCAGCCCCGATAAGGCCGCTGCGTGATAACCAAAATTTCGAGAAAGCGTGATGAGTTGCACCATCTCATCTTGATCACACTCTTCCTTTATCAACTCCATCGTACTGTCGGTAGAACCGTCATCCACAAAAATGAGCTCGAAATCATAGCGGTTT
>DUBF01000202.1:1580-1930 GCA_012960465.1 Rhodospirillales bacterium
GTTTGAGGAAAATCGAAATCGTGGCTTCTTCGTTATGAACAGGGCAAATAAAACTAATCACTGCACCTTGTTCCGTAGCATTTTTCATCACTCGCACCTTTCAGACCATGTTGTGAATTTAATCGCGTGAAATGTTTTTACGGATTTCTCAATAAATACAACAGTTTATACTTATTAATAAATAAAAATTCTTGGGTACAATGAGATCAGGGAGTATACTTCAACGATTTTCTGCAAACAAGTTCTGAAGTAAATTTTTTCAACTACCAAGAGTTTTCCATGTCGAACATTAAATTCATTTGCTTGCGTAAGTTCATAAACCATTTTTTCTCCATCCTCCTTATATTTCT
>DUBF01000203.1 GCA_012960465.1 Rhodospirillales bacterium
TTGAAGACCATTTCCTCACCACCTCAGGGGTAGGTCTCATGGCGCGTTCCTCTTTTTTTAAAGTGGTTGGATCCCCAGTAGGCTCTACCATTCCACTCAACATTTTAATATTTATCTTCCTATGTCTTATTATCCTTAGTGTGGCATTTTGCTTCACACAGCATAGGTTTTTATTATGGGATCATGGGATATATTTTATCCACTCCACAGTTTTCATAAACATCTTAATATGCCTTATAATCAAGTGTTTGGCATTGTTTTATGGTTGATATTATCCATAATATATTCATATCAAATAAAATCGGCACCATTGGCTGACACCCTTGTGACAATCGAATGGTGATCACTTGTGAAATTTTTATATGAGGTGACCTCCACCTTGTATTTATTCTTCTTAGTTCCAATAATATGGTCAAGCTGAACTTTCTGCTTGGTTGTTATTTCATGTAAGAGCAGCTCTTTCTTTTTCCCACATAGTGTGTCTAGCTTTTTTTTATCATCCAGATTTTCTGGGTTCAAATTAAGGTCACCCATCAAAAAATCTGCAAAGCCTGTTGCTTTGGCTATAGTTTTGGCCTCCTCCATATTAGGGGTCCGTGAGCAGTATATGAAGCTGAATTTGTGCCCTTCGATTTTAGCTGATAAGGACTGTGCTGTTGGCATCTCAAGGTAGTCAACCTTTTTATGTGTTTTTATTTTTTTGGAGCGACAGGATCCTAACAAAAGGATTCCCATATGATGCTTACCATCTCTTGCATCTAACCTGTCCAGTATCTCCCAATTCGTCATAATATTTTGAATCGTTTCTGTGGCAATATCTTTGGTTAGATGGGTCTCAGCCAGTGCAAGTAAATCCAGATTCTGAAGATTGTAATCTCCATTGACATACTCGGCATGGTAGCCAGTTAGTAATCCGTTTATGTTCAGATAACCAACCTTGACACTCTCTTCCGTGAAGATATCCTCCCGAAGGTATCTCTTTTTCATTATGTAAGGGTAATGGTCCCTCATTGTGTTGATATTGTATGATATCAATGGGTCTGTTTTTATAAATGCTATGTCAAAGTTTCTTAGCCACAGCTTTGACCCATTTGTAACACGTGTGATGGCCACATAGAATGAGCCATAAGTTATAAATGCTTTGGAGTTTTCATCTCGATCAAAGTCAATGATAACTTCATCCATTGTTTGCCCTTGGCACTTATGAACTGTCATGGCATAGGCCAGGGAAAGTGCAAATTGATACCTTGTGTAGGTATGTCCAATCCTGTCTTTGACTTCAATTTCACCATATGTTGGCAGTATGGGCAGTGCTTTCGGGTCAATATAATTGCCTTCTTTTGGTCTATATTTCCGGGTCTCTCTTTTGTAGCATTTGCTACCTATTTTTTCATCTCTGAATACAACCCATATGATTGTAACCTTTCCATCCTTATCAGTTTGTATGTAGTCAATGTATCCTCTGCTCCCATTGGAAATGCCGTCTTCTTTATAACGACCTTTACTATGGTTTGTTGTGATAATTACCGGTGCTTTGTTCCGTATTATCAAATTCTGTACCATTCCCTTCTTTTTATGGAATGAGACTGTACCCAAAGCAGGTTTATATGTATTGGCATTTTTAATTTTGTCTACAGAGAGGCACGTATGTTCTTCCTCATCAGGTAGCAATGCTCGTAATTTGCGCAAATTTATTCCATCTTTTTTGCTATTTGTTGTTACAAGTATAGCAATTTTTCCAGTGTTAAAGTTTTCATTACTTTTTTCCAAATCTATTTCAATTGTTGCTTGATATTCTCAAATAAATAGTTTTACAAGGAATATGTTCGCCGTTAATAATTTGACTAAATGGAACAGTAGGTAGATAAGGTGACGTGGTAAAGGCTTCAATTTTGATTAATTGTTACTTTCTTGTCC
>DUBF01000204.1 GCA_012960465.1 Rhodospirillales bacterium
AAAACGTTGAGTAACACTAGAAATAGTAATGCACCCCAAGCCATCACGGTCCAAAAAGATCGTTCCCTAGGTGATAGTTGAAATCGTTTTCGAAACACTAAAAATAATGCCGCTGGCACAGCATTCATCAAAACCCTAACCGTAGCCCCCGACGACTGCATTGATTCTTGAAAGTAGCCCATCAACCAAAAACTCATGCCGTCCTGCAGCAATAATACAAATAATATCATCCCTGCTAATCCGACCCATAGTAGTGTAAAAATACGCCACTTAGTGTTTACTATTACTGCTAATGGTACAAATATGAGAGCAGCCTTATGGAACATTGCTGCTAATACAATCCAAAGCATAAAGCGCATGGCACTACCCTGCTCCACGGTTGTTAATGCAACCATGGCAACACCAATCGCACAAGCCTGACGTGTGTAACCCATAGATACTACAATAATTAAATAGGGCACGGCCAACAGCAAGGCCAACCACGGCCGTGGTTGTGCTCGACAAAACACCAGCAAACCCCAAGAAAAAAAGATAGCACTCAACAGGTTCACTAAATAGAGCCCAAGCCCTGTCTGTGCTGCCAACCAATTAAATAAGACAAATGCAGGATCTTGAAAGCTGAATTGCCTCGTGTTTTTGTCGGGATCGATGTAAGTAGCCAACATATCAAGGTAATTATTCCAGTCACCACCTACTTCATGCCGAAGACCTATCATTAATACCAATATAACAAACATGCTACGCCACTCATTAGACCAACGGTCGCGCCGGACTCTGAGTCCTGTCTGAGGAATTGGTCTTAACCGTGATAACGCCATATAAGCAGGCACTAAAAATAAAAGCCAGTAAGGGAACATATCAGCTTGCCTCTTCCAACCAACTTTGAAACATCAAAATATTCCAAAGCAATAATTGGTGATTACGCCTACCTGTTAAATGAGCATGCCATAACTCATGAACAAAATCGGCATTAAAGAAGCCTTCCCTATGCAAGCGTTGCTCATCTAATAAACTTTCCACCCATTCTCTAAGCGGACCGCATAACCAGTCACCCAAAGGAATACCAAAACCCGCCTTAGGTCGCTCAATCAATTGCTGGGGAACATATTGATAAAGTACTTGGCGTAATATCCACTTAGTTTTCCCCTCGCGAATTTTCATTGTCATGGGTAAGTTCCAGGCCAATTCCACCACGCGATGATCTAAAAATGGCACGCGAGTCTCTAGGCTATTTGCCATCGCTGCCCGATCTACCTTAACCAAAATATCATCGGGCAAATAAGTCATTGAATCCATAAACATCATGTGTTGCTTGGCGTCTTTAAAAGATGAATTCATCCCTTTCTGGGTTAACCATGTTTTAGGCTCAGTTGCACCTATCACAATTTGCTCAGGGTAATCAATTTCTGAAACCAAGCTATAGTAAAGCTCATTGACGCCATCCACTTTTTCTAAACGATTAGCCAATTTTCCTAACTTTTCACCCATGTTGCTTGGAAATTTTTTAATTTTTCCAGCTTGCTGAAAAATACCGTCCCAAGTGGCCGGGGACAGCTTTTTAATCAAATGCCCCGCCGACTTTCTAGCCCCAAAGGGCACATGTTCAATTTTTTTCCAAATATCTGACAATAAATAGCGATTATAGCCGCAAAACAATTCATCCCCTGCATCACCTGAAAGAGAAACGGTTACATGTTGCTTTGCCATCTGTGAAACTAAAAAAGTGGGAATTTGCGATGAATCTGCAAAAGGCTCATCGTACATTTTACCCAATAACGGAATCACTTCCATTGCCTCGGCGGAAGAGACATAAAGTTCCGTATGGTCTGTACCTAAATGCTGAGCCACAGCTTTTGCATATTCCGCTTCATTGTAGCCCGCTTCATCAAAGCCTATTGAAAATGTTTTAACCGGTC
>DUBF01000205.1 GCA_012960465.1 Rhodospirillales bacterium
GGTAAAGTGCCGAATATAGACACTATTACTATAAGCTCTAAACAAGAAGAAGTCGAAGGTGATGGTAGCCCAAGGTTTGTGCTAACTCAAGAAAATCATGAGGGACTATTCCAGTCGCAGTTGGCATTACAGGAGAGGTCTAGTTTGTTTACCACCCAGCAACAATTAGATGAGGCAACGAATAGAACTGCGGGCGCGATGGTTTCAGACTTATTTGTGGGTTTTTCAGATTCCCCAAACAATAAATATTTTGCTAGTAGGCGACTAGATCGACGTGCAGAAATAGATAAAAGGATTGGTTAAATAGGAGAAAAAAAATGGTAGAACATACACGCGCTACATCTGTAATACCAGGTGATTTGTTCAACTCTGATGGTGATTTTGACGAGCCGCCATTTCATTTGATTACTACTGATCATCCATATATGGCCACTTTGGGTTTATCCGAATTCACTACCGGAACTCTATATCGTTGGTGGAACACAAAGAATAGCAATGATGAATATGAAAATCATAAATATTTTGCCAAAGATCCAACAACTATAGAAGATAAAACTTTTCCTTCGCTCTTGCTTTTGGGCGAGGACATTGTGTTTTCAGATAAAGATGGTTTGGGCAAACAACAATTTGCTTTTCAGGGTTTCCGTTTCGACCCTATAGATTTCGAGGGTAGACGGTCTGGTAAATATGAAACCTTCTATATAGATGATGGATCGTGGACGTATTCTCAAGAGGGACTCAATGAGATAGGTCAAGGCCGAGATTATACTTATTTTGATTTGGATTTCACAGAATATGATGATAAGTTCCTCACAGAAAGTATGGATAAGGAACATACATTTGAAGTAAAGAATAAAGATGGCAAGCTGAAAGATGTTACCTTTAAAAGTGTGTACCCAATTACCCATGCTATTACCTTAAATGATTATGTAAGAGATTTAGAATTAAACACAGTGTTGAAAAACGATCCCGACAATCCGTGGGATGGACAAAAATTTGCTAGGAGTGAATTTATAAGGGATATTTACACTAGCAAAGAGGAGTATGTTGAATGGAGTGGGCTTGTTCCATTCTATTTTAGGGGGGCGGGGGGTGCTTTTGAATGTTCTAAATCTTCGTGGGTAACATACAAGTTGCAACTCTTTCCAAATAGTGCCCCCAAATCTACAAAACGAAGCATTGCTGTATCTACGCCCACCTTTGTTGGACCTCCTGTAGATTCTTTGGGCAGAACATATCAGAACAGGGAAGATGCTAGGTTTGACGTTTTCCCAGAAGGTTCTGAGACTGGAAAGGTTGTGGCCGAATTAGATATGACTTATAATGAGTATACTAGCAAGTGGGAAGCCGGTAGTAAACAAATGATTGGCATTATCACACAAAAAGTACCCAAAGCGCGTGGACTTTCAGTTTCAGCTCTGTTTGCATTAAACATCGAAGATGGGCTCCGAAACTCTTCTGACCCCTCTCAGAATTTTGTATTGGGTTCTGGATCTGCAATGTCAATCAGCCAACAAAATGGAAACCCTATGCAGTGGACGCCAAATTATCAAGAACCATCAGAAAAAGATGAGTTTGGCAAACTTGTACCTCTCTGCGACGAAGAAGAACCTAACAAAAAGGCAGAAATGAAAGTATTTAACGCCAGCTCTAAGGCTCTCAATACGGATCAAATGGTTTTATTAAACCAGATAGATGGTCAATGGCTTGCTATAGATTTTCCTAGTGGCATAGAAGAATTCGACCCCGCAGTGGAGGCCGGTTTTCAAGGTAGGTGGGAGTTTTCATATTGCGCTACGAATTCAGTTCATCATTTTAGAGACAAAAACTGGGAACAGATCGATTCCGACGATATTGTTAATGGATTCCATCGACAATATTATAAGAACGACTTCTGGAACAAGGATACCAATAAAAATGCGTACGATTTTGCAAATCTACAGATCGGAGGTTATCATCAATTCACTTCTTTTGATATGATGGATAAGTTTATCGCTGGAACCAGAGCCAGAGGCAACGCCTATGCCACCACAAACTCCCAAATCGCTGCCAACGGTGACACGATTGAAAGCGATGCTGATGGTTACCACACCGGAGCGTTTTTCGGGTGTATTTTCCCAGATGGGTATAATTCAAAACAAATTAAAGAATATCGGGATCACCGACGTTTCAATGCCGAAGCGTCTATCGCTCACAGCGGACAAGTCGATGGCGGTTCTTGGAACGGGGGTAATTATCTTGTGTGGGGCGATCTTCACTTCCACTATTTTCATGATGATGGAATTCGAGATAATGTCGCGCCGTTTGGGTCTCCATTGCTTCAACCGAGTGCCACAAGAGAGAGAAATGATTGTGGCGGAGAACATGCTAAAGATGATGACGGCGAGGTTATTACGATGTTCGATAACGACACCGATTCATCATTAACCAATCTCCCTGCCGACATAGCGACAAATGCAGCTCCATCAGGTCAATACGGTCAACCGATTACAAATTTACATTTGCTGGGGAACATGTATTTCCAAGATGATCCAATCCAACTCGCTGAACAAACTCGGGTTTTAAAAAAGATGGGACAAAATTGGTTACGTCGAGACGAGGGGACAGACGAAAAGGGAATTCCAATACACATGGAAAGTAGCGCATTCGATTTCAAACCCAAAAGAACCAACCATATTGTGTTTAGACCTCTGAAGGCAGAGGTTTATGCACAATTCTCACAACCAAACGAGGCATTCGAAGGACTTGGAGCAGGAGGTGCCAGAAACAGCCAACAATCACGAGATCGCTTAAACTTTGGAGGGGAAATGTGTAAGCAAATGATCTCTAAATTTAAGCCATCCTCACACATAGCCCACCAGAGGGAGCTTCTGTTCGATGCAAGTTTATTTACATATTTCGATCTCCAACCCGCCCCCCTCCACACAATTTATAATGCAACATTAGGTTTACAATTTAATACAGATATACCATCTTCACCGACAAGTAATTTTCAAATTTCACCTAAAGCCAAGCTTCCCACTAATGATCGTTTTCGTTGGGATGTTTGGGGGCGTGACTCTAATGACTGGTGCCACGGGAATTTCGGCCAGCCGACTGGCGAATTGCCTTCGTGGTATTCATCCGATTACGAACCGGCAGGGGCTGTGGGTATTATTGGAGCAGTTGCTAGCTGCACGGCAGGCAAAACTATAAAATTTGATACCAATCATAGGTTGGGCGTGTGGGATTTCTCCTATATAGTCAGCTTTTTCGGCATTCCAGCTAGAACCGAACGCAATCCCGCGTGGGGTACGGGCGATAACTATAAAGATTTTCAAACTACTGGTCTCCACGTTAAAATATATGAGTCTTGGCCCAGAGAGGATACGATTTATGATCCTAGATACTTTGCAGTTCACCACTTTAATGCTGGAATGTTGAGCCTGAAGAAATCTGATACAGACCCCTTAAATCCCGATGTCATTACGAGGACTAAATGCGCAATAGTTAATCAAATAGATCCCCTTGACTCGGAAAAGAGAAAGGACTATGAATATGAAATAGACGAGCCGATATATGGTGTGGATTATAGGGTTCCCAGTGTTAAGCTTATTGATCCAAACGACATTGCTTGTACAAATCGTGTTTTAGGAGGAGTTGGAGGTCTTTTAAATAATAGACCCATCTCGCTGCACTCCATGGTTAACCCCAACGCATTCGATATATCTTCATTGGTATGGTCGGACCAAGCACTAGATCCATCAATGCCACATTATCACGAGCTGATGCCATCCGAACAATGGAATATTGACACTAGTAGGCGGGGTAAGTTGTTACCATATCGGTATCTAAAGAAAACTATTCAGCCAATTCCGTTTTTTAACTCCACCGATAGCGAAGGAAATTTTGAGAGTTTAGATCTTATTTATGATGAGCACATATACAATACTGGTGGATATCTAATATATTTAGACCGCTCCCAAGCTGAGAGAATAACTAGAGTAACTGTCTTCTTTGATGAAAATGGTGACTCTATAGAATATTTGGCACGCAGTCCAGATGTGAACGGAAATGACAAGACGGATCTGCTATGCGTAGTTAGAAAACCCGGAAAAGGATATGAGGTGGGTGACACGTTTCATTTACCGACGACAGTTGCAAATGGATTTGTCGCTACGGTCACCACCGTGGACAGTGCAGGACGAGTCACTGGATTCACGATTACAGATGCACCCCCATGGGTGCTCGGACAGCCAGTGCATGTCCCCCACGGAAAAGGAACTAGCCGCGATTCAGAGGTATCGCCCGCCATATTTGTACGGGGGGAAAGTATGGTTACCAAAAATAGCTCTGGGATGATGTGGCAAAATAAGGAAACGCATGAGGGGTCAGGTTTTCAAGCATTTTTTGTTGGGGGATGGGCGGTCACTATATTGAAAACAGATATTAAACCTAGAATAGGGGGTGCCGATGAGAGTGAGTCCTATCATCTCTCAACCTCCTCTGATAAACACAATCATTGCGACAGTCGCAATGGTGGTTGTAGCCCATTTGGACTGAAGTCTGGAAGTGTAGCCATGACAATACCCGTAGCACAACTTTCGCCTGACGGGAAATACGACTTATTTTTCCGCTTCCACAACGATATTTCGCACACCCTTTTATCAGGCAAAAACAAAGGCGGTACGAGCCAATACCCTAATTATGAACAATACATAGATTTGACGATCACAACTACTTAATTTCAATTATTACTATTTTTCGTGTATAATACACTGAAACTTCTATAAAGGAGGAGAAAATGGCAGATATTAAATTTTATGCCAACGAAACAAGCATAGCCGGTGGTGCAGACGCCACTGAGATTAAACATACTAGCGGTTCTGGGTTAGGATTCTTTGGTGGTGGCTTTGGCATTTCCGTGCCGGTGGGCCAATATCAAGATTCTACCTTTGTAACCAACGGCGATGGAACCTCTAGTGGAATTAGGGTGAAAAACACCAAGTGGTCATCTGCCAGTGGCGCTTCTCCAAATGGGGGTAGTGAAGTTGGCCTATCTGGTGTGCCCAATTATTATGCACCATTAAATGTTAGGTTTACTCATACTGAAGCGGTGAGGGTTCAAAACTGTAAACTGAGAATCTTTGATAGAAATGATATTTCAAAACAGGCTAGTGGCGTAACTACTAAAGTGTTTGAATCTCGCCATCCTCACCCAGTTGAGGCTCATAATGGACAGAGTGGAACATTGGCCTTGAGGGGTATTACGGGCTATGCTTGGACAGAATTTGATCCAACAGAATCAATGTCTGACCTTGATTTTACTCCATCTCCGGGAATGAGCGGTCTCAATACGTCTGCTGCTGACACATTACCCTCTGGAATTGAGGACGGGAATGTAAATTGGCTTACTAATGAGGGCGTGGCACACCAAACCACACGGCATGATTGGTATGTCGCCATGAGCGCTTCTCCAGATAGTATTGGAAGTAAAACTCAATATGGCCTCTATTTCACATTAGAATATCTCTAAGATATAAATAAAAATAGCCCCCGAGAAGGGGGCTATAGATCTAGTTTGCGGCACCGCTGATCTCGACTAAGACTAGAAAACTTATCTTTAATGACCAACGAGGGGGGTGGTATAATGCCGCCCCCTTTTTGTTCCAATTTTGTCCTCTCTCTAGCCTCGCCTAAGAATTGGTAAACTTAGCTTTATTGGCCGAGATTATTCATTCTTTTCTGTTTTTGGATTCCATTTAACCCATCCACGATCAGGCAGCCAATTGCCCTCGCTGTCTTTTCGTCTTGGGAAAAGGCCGCCGCCCTTTTTATGTGAACCAAACGACAGTCTAGCACCACAGTCCGCACATCGCAGCTCGTAGTAAAAATTGTCATCTACGTTTCTAACAACAAACTTAATGTTTTCTGATCCACATTTGGCACATGCATCCTCTTCAAATACCTCTTGAAATTTGGCAATTTCCCCAAAGATATCTCTTTGAGAATCTCCCTCAAGCTGCACATTGAGTCTACCATTTCTTGTTTGGTAAGTTACCTTCATTTTAAGCTCTCCAATCTTCTGAATAACCGGCAATATCATCTGGCTTCGTTACTACTCCACGCTGGTAGTCATTCAATTTCTCGATAGCTAGACTGGCTTGCCTTTTAGTAATTTTCCGCTTAACTGACACATCAAAAACTTCTTGGAACATTTTAGCTACGTTGATATTCAACTGCTTGCATTTTCCGTTAACAAAATTAGATTGTGCGTCTGTCATTCTATCCGAATCCTCATATTCACCAGATGTGGTGTCCATGTTTTTAGTTTGACTGATACTTCTTACGATACTGGCCGTGTTTTTCTTAGTTACCTCTTCAGCGGCCACAGTTCGCAATCTAAGAGCCTTTCTCAAAGCACGCCCCTCGGCCCGTGTAGCTGCCGTAGCAGTGTTAAACACGCAAAACGTGTCGTCTGTGTTGCCCTCCCAACAATCGGCTACATCAGAGAATAGAGAGCCGTTACTAAACACTACCTCCCAGATTACGGTAGCTCTACCGATTTCATCCCCACCGGTGGGGGGGAACACTTGGACTGGTCTACTTGACACAATTTCGCCCAATAGTAACTCAGCCACCCTCCTCAATCCTGCACACAGTGGCCTCCCGTCGTATACTTCATCCTCTTCAAATAGCTCCATCACATAGCCATTCCATTCTGGAGACGTGATCCTTGGAACATCATCTTCAACAACGTCTGTTGCGGACGTGTCCGTATCAGATGGAGTTTGTAATTCAATGTCATCAAACAAATTTGTCATTATTCAACCTCTATGAAACGTTTTGATCTTACCGGAAATTTCTTTTCAATATTTTGTATATGACTCAGAACAGAATTAATTAGTTCCTCCTTTTTACTTAGTGATTCTTGCCCCATTGACTTAATTCTAATAATGGCGTAACCCCTACTTAATAATGAGCCGCTTTTTCTAAGGTCTGCATTAATTTGCTTTTGAAGTTTGTCTTCTCCCCAGATTGGTAAAAAGTGTGATGGCCCATCTACCTCTATTATAGTCTTTAGTTTTGGAATATACAAGTCTATTTCTAACTTTTCTGCCGGAATTATCAATTCGTGTGTTCTTACGGAGAAGCCAGCATCTTGAAGTCTTTGTTGTATAAATTGTTCTAATTTAGAACCTTTTATAGCAGCCAACTGAATTGCGGCTATTCCTTTGCTTCTCATTTTTTCCTTTTGTTCTGCGCTCATTTTATTCCAGTTTTTCTTTGCTGTTTTTGAACGCCTGTCTTTTTCTTTTTGGCTCATGGTCTCCCAGAAATCAACAAGTCCACTACTGATTTTGATTTTTTCTTGTTGAGACCTTGTTTTACCCTTGGTTGGATGAGAACTTCTACCACTAGCAAGCGCGGTTTTTTGAGCAGAACTTTTGTCTTTTAGTTCGTAACCGTGCTTAATTAATGTTCGCCGTATTTTATTTGGATATGTATCTAACTGTTTAGCTATTTCATAAGTACTTTGATTTTCGTCGTTATATAGCTTAATAACTGTTTTTTCAAATTCATTCATGATTTACCTTTAATAGTTCGGGAGCGTTGAATGTTTTAACTAAATGCGGCTTGTTACCCGTTAATCTGTATACTTCCTTCTGATCCTTTTCGCTTCTAGTTATTACGGGAACGTCTTTTGTTGCACCTATCAGTAACATCAGATTTTTTTCGTCACTATAAAGATAAGACAGTTTGATGTCATTGATTACTTTTGTAGCTAAAATTAAATTATTTAACGAGGTTGTAATCAACGTTCCTGAGAATGACCATAGGTCTGTTGAATTGAAACTTCCAAACTTCTTTTTATTGGGATTGAAGTCTACCTCGTTGTAGAAAAGGCTGGCATCTTCCACCTCGTTGTTATCAATTGCGTTATTTAACAGCTCATATATGTCCTTGTTGAGGGGGGTGTCAGCCGTTGTATGTATATAAAAACCTATATTCATTATAAAACTCCTTGTTTACACTGTTACACATTTAGCTAGATTACGGGGGCGATCTGGATTGATACCCCTTTTGACTGCTATATAATATGATAGTAATTGAAGAACAACGTTAAGAACAAGAGACTGAGAAAATTGTTCTCCAGTATCCTTGCAAGAAAACGTTATATTTGCAAGATTTTCTAAGTCCTTTTTTATAGCATCGTGTATAATTGCTACCACGAATCCTCTTCGGGATTTAATTTCCTGTATGTTTGATAGGGTTTCAGGGGAAAACCCCTCAGTGATTATAAACAAGCTTGGAACACGGTGGTCTACAAGGGCGATGGGGCCGTGTTTCATTTCGGACGACGGCATTCCTTCTGCATGTACATAGGCCACTTCTTTAAATTTCAAAGCTCCCTCAAGAGCGATTGGATAATTTTGCCTATCTCCTAAAAACAGAAAATGTTCATAGCCCATAATCCTGTCGGCTATCTCTATTATTTCATCAGTTCTGTCTAGCACGTCTTCTATGTGTGGCTGCAATATGCTCACCGAACTGTCTAATGGATACTGGAGATTCCCATGATGATACATGGAAATACCCGCCGACTGACACAGCTTTATACATGACATGGTAAAAGTCTTTGTAGCTGCCACCGCTTCTTCTGGCCCCACGTCCATCCTGATTGTACTACTAGACATATCATATAATGTTGAGTACGTGTTATTTATAATACATGTAAACTTGCCCCGTCCCTTAAGAGCGTTAATAACATCCTTAGTTTCTCCGCTCTGACTGATAGCCAGCAAGTCTACTCCCAACGATCTATACCATGCTTGGCTAGCATGTAGACATCTCACTTGAATAGATTTATTCTTTTCTAGGGCGTAAGATCCGAACATCGCGGCATGAAGACTGCTCCCCGTTGCAATAATATCAATATCGTGCTCTATTTCTGGCCATCGGTAGCTTTCTAGCGTTGCCTGTTCTTTTATTTCCGACAGCATCTTGTGTGCCGATTTAACCGTGGGCTCGCGTACTGCTGGTATATCTATATTGGGTGGTCCCATTAACAGTTCTCCAGAAATAGTGGAATAATTATTTTCTAATACCCACGCTTTCTTATCGAAACCTGCTAATGCTTCAAGGTCACTACTTACGTATCCTTTTGGTGTTATGAATAACCTTTTACTGCCTTTGGCCACACACCAGATTTCTCTGGTCTTTTTATTAAGAAACACAAACGCATTATCCCCTTCTATTTTATTAAATACTCTTGCGACATCGCCCTCGTACAGTTCTAACAGATTAGCTAGCCATTTAGTGTCAAAGGTGTTTTGAGGGGCGTTTTCAATAACCCCATTGTGAACTACATAAAACCCGTAGCTAGCTTGTGGATGGGCGTTTTCCACGGTAACCTCTCCGTTGGTAGCCCATCTGACATGTCCAATTACAGTGTCTATATTTGGATCGTCGGGAAGGTGAAAGGCAGTTTTATCTACGACGCCAAGTTGACGGCACACGTATTCTTCATCACCCTGTAATGCTACATATCCAAAGCTATCATATCCCCTATATTCTAGCCGTTTAAGCCCGACATATGTATCTTGAAGGGCATTTTTATTTATTGATCCAAATATTCCACACATGCTATTGAGCCTTAAACCATTCTATTGTTTTTGTTAAACCTTCCATTAAGCTGGTCTTAGCTTCAAAGCCCAGTCTATTTTTAGCTCGTGATGTATCTAAGCATCTACGGGGTTGTCCATCGGGCTTAGTGGTGTCATATAATATCTCTCCATCAAACCCCATGACGCTAGCAATGGTTTCTATTAATTCACAAATTTTAATCTCTTTACCAGTACCAATATTGATGGGTTCGGGGGACACGTCTTTTTCTATTGCTAGTCGAATTGCTTCTGCACAGTCCGGTGAGTAAAGAAACTCTCTAGATGCCTGCCCCGTTCCCCATAAAGTAATAGAGCTTTCACTATTATCCATTGCTGTTTTAACTTTTAAAATAAGGGCGGGAATAACATGGCTGCTGGTTAAATTAAAATGATCATATGGCCCATACATATTAACTGGAACTAAATTAACACCATTAAATCCATATTGCTCATGATAAGCCTCCACGAGTCTCATGAGGGTTTTTTTTGCAATTCCATAAGGAGCATTAGTTTCTTCTGGATACCCATTCCACAGATCCTTTTCTTGAAATGGCACTTGGGTGTGTTTTGGATATGCGCAAACTGTACCCAGAAGTATAAATTTGGGTACTTTTTGTACCATTGCTCCATGTATGAGATTAGTTCCCATTATCAGATTTTCATACATAAACTTGCCGGGATTCTTTTTATTGGCCCCGATACCACCGACTGAACCAGCGGCATGAACAATGACATCTGGCCCTATATGGATAATCAGATCATTACACATCGACTGATCTCTTAAATCCCAAGTAGATCCAACGCCAACTACCTCATAGTCTTCCGACAACACCGGCTCTAAATTTTGCCCCAGAAAACCAGTTGCACCAGTTAGTAATATCTTCATGTTTACCACACTGTTGGACTACTATCATCAAATGGTGCATCCTCTTCTGGTTCCTCGGGCCAAGCGTCATCATCATTTTCTTCCCCCTCCGTAACATCTCTTAGATGTTCTGGCGGCAGGGTTGATGTACCACCCATCGCTTCAATAATTGCGATGTCCTTAGAATAAATAAAGCTATCCCCCGACTTGCTGTGAAAAGGCCAGTTGTCTAAGCCGGGTACTCGACAAATGACGGTCGTTGCCGTACCGGCCCGTTGCATATCTATACCCTTGTTCTCCCCATTCGCCACATATAAATCGCAAGGGTCGCGTCTAGAAGCAGACTTTTTCTTATTTACTTTTGATGCATCTATATCATTCTGACATTTCACGCTCGCCCCTTCAAACATCGCCAAGTATCTGTTCGCCAGTTCATAAAAATCGTTCATTTTTTTCTTCCTTAGTTTAAGTGTAAAGAAATATGTAAGTGATTTGTTAAGCAAAGACACATCTCTGATTACTTATTGTAGCTCTCAAGTGCTCTTTTCCCAAAGTAAATATAGCTTTTTCTATTTATTTAAGCGTAATATTTGTCGGATGTCTCTCTTTAATAAAATAAGAATAATCTTTAATGTAGTCTGTTTCGTCGTGTTCTTTAGAACACAATGCT
>DUBF01000206.1 GCA_012960465.1 Rhodospirillales bacterium
CGCAGGCATGTGCTATAAACATGTCCGGTGAAATTGTATCTGTAGCGTTATTGGGTAAGTTTTTTCCCGAGATCCAGTGAATTGGTGCATCAAAGTGTGTGCCGGTGTGCTCTCCACAGGAAAAATTATTCCAATAAGTCGCAGGGCCTCTGGCATCGTATTTAGAAATTTCCTCCATTCGGAATGGCCAAGATTGCCCTAACTCTGGCGGTAATACGATCGTTGGGACCTTTCGGTCGAGTGTCATGGTCAGGTCGACAACGTTGATGCTGCCACCTGTTATACAGCCTAACAAACTTGTTAATAACGTTGGCGCGCTTTGCTTGCCATTAGCCATGTATTTTCCCCATTTTGATTGAGTGTTGTTACAATTTAATCGTTCGTTCTATTTCTTTAGGGTTTTCTGCCAGACGCTGAATTATTTCCTCTGCCACTGCGCCAATCGGAATATCTTCTAAGCCACGCTGGAGCGATTCAACTATCCGTTTTGCTACGGTTGCGGGCACAAGCTTGGGAGGTGGCGCTAATTGATACCATTCGTCTTCGATTGGTCCAATAAATGTATTGACTACACGAACGCCCCCATCTGCAAGTTCAGTTCTTAAGCATTGTGAAAGGGACAACGCCGCGGCTTGAGAGGCGGAATATGTACCTAATAGCGGATTATTTATCCACGCATATGCCGATAAAATATTTAGCCAAGCTGATGCACCATGATGGCCATCTGCACCTCTTGATCGCATAACTGGCCCAAAATAAGCAGCTAAGCGCATCAACCCATGGTAGTGTATTTCCATTTCGTCATGGGAGGTGTTGATGTCAAACCGATCTAATACGCCGCCCATACGCAGATGGTAACTGTTATTAACCATTATTTCTACTTTATCACCGATCATGGCGGCTAATTCCTCAACAGAGTCGGTGTCGGTAACGTCGAGAGGATAAGTAGTTGTTTTGTCCATGGCCTTTATTGCGTCGAGATGGATACTAGCTCGCCACGGTTGGGAGTGTCCGACAAAAATATCCCTTGCGCCGGCTTTTGTAAAAGCTTTCGCGAGTTCAAGACCGATTTCTGTCTTCCCATCAACTATTAAAACTCTTCTATCTTTTGGGTCAAAAGCCATTTCACGTAACTGCAAATCATCTTCCTCCCGAGCTATTGGTTTTTCAGGTCTCGCCGTTATAGCAGCGTTTCCGGATCGATCGATTGCGAGCGACATACGAACTCGGTCACCTTGGACACAGTCTTCTGCCAAGTGAACAACAATTGATGGTCCAGCATCAGCAACTATAATTCCGAGGCGCCATGGAAGACGATCCCTAAAGAAAATATCATTTGAATGTTGCAACGTTGTTTCTGCAAGAAGTTTTCCTCCATTTCCCACGTCTTGCCATTTTAACCTATCGCTTAAACAACTACCACAGAACTGTTGAGGTGGGTATTGAACTTTTGAACACTCCTGACAGACTTGCAGTGCAAACCTACCCGAAGCAGCCATTGCGGCTAATCCCTGGGCTTCCCGAGAACGCTGTCTTGGGGGGTTGCTCGGTTTTCGGGTGCGTTTTACCGGGTCTTTTCTTTTCGGTGTTGGTAAAAGAGTAGTCATATTATCCCCTTTCCAGTATTGCCGCCGATGTACACAAACCACGGTCATAGTTAATCATACCAAAACAGGATACCAGTCCATGTTTGGCTTTTTCTACTTGATGACCTTGAGTTTGTTGGGTCAACTGCCTAATTGTTTCGACAACGCCTAAATAACCCCCACCAGCACCTGCTTGACCCACCGATAATTGTCCACCAGAAGTATTCACGGGAAAGTTGCCGTTTACCGTAAGATCCTTATCACTTAAAAAATTCGCAACTTCTCCTTTTTTACAAAACCCTAAATCTTCGATTTGCATGAAACAAATAACGGGATAGTCATCATATGCCTGCAGAAAATTGATATCTTCGGGACCAATTCCGGCCTGACTATAAAATTCATCAACATCCAGTGCCCATCCACCTCGAAATTGGACCGGGTCATCTGGAAACGCATTATGGCGTTCGATTGTTGAAAGTATGGTTGTATAAGGAATATGGAGCGACTGAGCCCTTTCGTCACTCATAACCAAAAAGGCCTCGGCTCCGGCGCACGGCATTACACAGTCGAACAGTCGGATAGGATCAGCGATCAATCTCGCATTTAGGTATTGCTCCATTGTGAGCGGCTTTTTCATCATGGCATGAGCTACTGGAAGTGCGTTATCCCTTTGTGCAATACATAATTTACCAAAATCTTCGCGGCTTACACCAAATTCTCGCATATAGTAATCAGTCAAGAATGCAAAGCTCGAGTTAGGCCCGCCTGATCCGTACGGATAAACAGCATCGTTCGCAAATTGACTGAAAGTCGCGATGGTATCCCTGAAAGTATCAACGTGGTTTGTATCGGCGCCTATACATGCTATTAATTCTGCATCACCCGCTTGAATTGCCCGAGCTGCGCGACGCAGAGCTACAACGCCACTCGCACCACCCATGGGTATATGATCCAACCAACGTGGGGAAACGCCAGCATGTTGCATGAGACCGACCGCACTGTCTGGTGCCAAGGTGAAGCTTGATATGCAAAAACCGTCGATATCATTTTTTTCGATTTTGGCGGATTTTATTAACTCAGCTATGCTTCTGCCACAAAACCATTGCGCGCTTCTGAGGGAGTAACGACTATACGGTATGGTTACAGGTGCACAGACAGCAATTCCGTCATAATTTTGTCTTTTTTTGACCAATTTATAGTCCTTTTGGATTAGTCATAAATTCTTCTATGAGCGCCGCTTCCGGTTTTGCAAAGTCACTTGTTCGGCTCACCGATAATCCAGTTAGGCGTTTAAGCTTTATGGCCATTTCTGTCATTTTGATCAAAATAGGTATCCCGTTGATAACTGGCGCACCGCTAATTTTATGATTGAATGCGCCGCTGAATAATAGCATTGGAATTCCTCCTCCGGGAATTAATACGTCTACTCCCTGCGAGACTAAAGGCTGTGCCTGTTCTTCAAATAATTCCATAACCTCATTTAGCCCATCTTCTTTATCAAATGCAGCAAGAATAGATCCGGGCTCAAAGCTCATTGCATGTACACCTGTGACCCTTTCTCTGAGGCCATATTTGCCGATTTGATGATGAAACCAGGATATATATTTTGGATTAATAGTTATGATTCCGATTTTTTGCCCTAATTGACATGCATATAGCATTGAAGCCTCACCCAGAGAGTGCACTGGGATCTCGACAGAAGCCCGTGCTTCATACAAGCCTGCATCCTGGAAGTGACCAATTGCAAAACCATCGTATTTCTCTCGATCAGCTATAATAGCATTTGATATCATTTCTCTCGCACACCTAAACTCTGATAATGAATGAGCGTAAGCATCTGGCGGCGAAATTCCCTTGATATCGACGGTCGTACCCTCGTCGACAATTTTATTGACATGTTCTTGTAAATGTTTCCAATAGCTTCCAGCCTGCTCTTTACTGGTATAGCTCTGATATGCAATCCGAATAGATTCCATGCTATTTTTCCCTCAGTTGACATTGTTTTATATTTTAGTCACTAGTAAGATTTAATCAAAAAATTATGTCAGAAAATCCCTTGGATTTTAATTTTTGATGTCTTTGAGAATTCGCTGACTAGAGCGGGCTAGCAGAATTTTCTTCTTCTCTATCCCTCGATAAGCTAGTTTTCCGTTTCGTTTTTTGATTTTTCCAGAAATTATAACAGTGTCAACATTTGATCCATTAGCATGGAATACAACGGCCTCAACTGCGTTGTTTACGGGAAATAAATTTAGATCGTTTTTGTTTATTAAAATAATATCTGCTTGCTTGCCTGGTTTAAGAGAGCCAACTTTTTTATCTAATTTCAGGGCTTTGGCAGAGTCGATTGTGGCCCACGCTAGTGCTTCTCTGGGCTTGATTGAGAGTTTTTGTGCAGGCATTTTTGTTTTGCGTGCGACACGTTGATTATCTAAGTTCCGCTGAGTTTGCATTGTCATTCGCATTATCGTGAACATATCGCCGGAGATATTGGACTCCACATCTACACCAATAGACGGCTGCACACCCAATTCACGGAGCCGTCCGGTTAGGGGTGTCCCGTGCCCCATTTGTAGTTCAACTTCTGGTGTTACTGTTATTGAAGCGCCTGAATCGACTATCAGTTTTAGTTCTCTAGTACTTAAATACACACCATGTACGAGGTTGTGATTTGTTCCTAATAATTTCATTTTGGCTAGTTTTTGATAGCCATCTTTATTCATACGGTTGGGCGCTCCCCACACATGTGCGGAGATAATCAGATCTAAATCTTTTGCCAACTTGAAATCATGTTCAGTAACTTCCCAAGTTGAAAAGTCAGGGCCTAAAGCTGCCATAGCTAGTGTTATTAGTTTGTTATCTGAGGCAAAAATACCTTTGCGTAAACGTTCTAATTCAGAGCGTGGGTGCGGCATATGCGTATATGGCAACTGACCTTTTTTAGCATCTGGCTTTGGGGAACCATGGCCAAATACTGCTCTTATGCCTGTTTCTTGAAGGCCTTTAATTGCGGCGTCTGTGTGGCACGGTGTAGCGTTATTATGACACCAATCGAATATTGTTGTTGCTCCATTGCTAATTTGGTTAAGGGAGCCGATGAGATTACCAAGATAAGTATCATTCGCTGTGTACCGCGGTGCTATATTAGCGTGCATACCATGTAAGTATTCTGGTATGGACCAATTTCCAGCAATACCCCTGAGGCCTGTCTGCCATGTGTGAATATGAGCATTCACAAAACCTGGCATAACTATCATTCCGTCCGCATTAATTACTGAAGCATTAGGCGCTCGGATTGTCCGCGCTACTTTGATGATTTTGTCCTCTTCGATGAGGATGTCACCACGATCAAAGTCACCGACCTTTCGGTCCATGGAGATGATTGAACCATTTTTAATCAGTGTTTGGGTCATATGGTCCTCTATATTTTCTCTGTTTAATTATGCTGCATGGGTATTTGCCAGGATTCGCTCTCCGGACTTTTCTAGTTTTCTCATGACGTTTGATAAATTCTTATAGATAAGTTTGCCATTTTTCTTTTTAAGTTCACCGGCAATATAGACAGAGTCAATATTCGATGCGTTCGCGTAGAATACGATCGCATTAACTGGATCATTCACTGGACGTATATTTAAATCGTCAGCCCGGACCAAAATTATATCGGCTTGCTTACCGGCAGTTAAAGACCCTATTTTATGTTCCATACCCATCATTTGGGCACCGTTAATAGTAGCCCATTCGAGAGCCTGAAGGGGCGAAATTGATAGATTTTCTATTGGCTTATGCGCATCGGCGAAGGGTTTATTATCAATCATACGCTGTATTTGCAGAGCCATTCGTATAACGTTAAACATGTCGCCTGAGATATTGGACTCAACGTCGACACCGATCGATGGGTGACCTCCTAATGCCATGACGCGTCCCGTAATGGGATTTCCAAATCCCATTTGGATTTCAACTTCAGGAGTAACGGTCATTTTAACTCCATGATCAATTAATATTTTCAACTCTTCGTCAGACAGGTCGTTCCCATGTACAACATTAAGTTTTGAATCCAATAGTTTATCATCCCTCATTTTATATATGCCATCCGGGACAACCCTATTGAAACCACCACTCATATGAGCGCTAGCAAGCAAGCCATATTTGCGAGCCAATAAAATATCGTGGTGGGTAACCTCATATGTTGAATAGTGAGGACCTAAAATGCACATACCGAGCGTTACCAATGCCTCATCAGAAGAAAGACGACCCTTTCGAAGACGTTTAATTTCATGCTCCGGGTGAGGAATTTCGCTAAAATGCTTTTGGCCTGTTTTGGGATCAGGCTTTGGCGATCCATGACCAAATATTGCCCGAATGCCGGCCTCAACCAGCCCGTCAATTGCACTGTCAGTATGGTCAGGAGTAGGATTGTTATGGCTCCAATCAAGAATTGTTGTAATACCGCCATTAATTTGGGTCAAAGCCCCAGCTAAATTTCCGAGATAAATATCTTTGGGTTTATAGCTTGTGGCGAGGTTAGCGTGCATGCCACGCAGGTATTCGCCCATAGTCCAATTTCCAGCAATCCCGCGGATGCCTGTTTGCCAGGTGTGAATATGAGAGTCTATGAGGCCGGGCATTACAATCTTTTTGCTGGCGTCTACAATTTGTGCATCGTGCACCTGAATCCCATCTCCAACTTCTAGGATTTTGTCCTCTTCTATGAGAATATCGCCTCTATCGAGCTGGCCTATGTCCTTATCCATGGAGATAATTTGGCCGCCTTTTATCAATAGTTTTGTCATATCGTTAAACTAGGCTCCTCAAAAAATATTATCTTAATAAAACCAAACTGAGTTCTGGAAAAATAACAAGTAAAATAGTCACCGCGAGCATTATAACAACATAAGGAAAAGCTCCGATAAATATTTCGTTCAAAGTGACACGAGCGTCATCAATTGTTGACCGTACGACGTATACCGCGATACCGAGTGGTGGCGTTAGTAAGCCCATTTCTACAGCGATTACTGTGATAATCCCAAACCAAATAAAGTCACCCCCGAAACTTTCAACAACAGGAAGAACAATAGGAAGTATAATTAACATTATTGATACAGAGTCCAGAAACATCCCCAGGATGATTAGGATTATAATATAAACCGCCATAAAGCCCATAAAGCCCATGTTGGCAGACGTAATGAATTCGCCAACGTATTGGGGGAATCCAGATAGAGCCAGCATACGCCCATAGATATTGGCTGCTAGGATCAAGAATAAAACTGAAACGGTCGTGTGGCCGGTATCTAATAGAACTTTCCATAATTTCTCCCAGGTTAGGCGTTTTTTTAACAAGGCAAGAAAAAGTGCTCCTGCAGCACCAACAGCACCGGCTTCAACTGGCGTAAATAAGCCTCCATAAATTCCTCCCATTACTGCAAAAACAAGAATAAGGATTGGGGTGACTTTGATTAAAGAGGATTTAAAATTTTCATCTGTATATTTGTCTTGATCTGCTTGGCCCACGTAACTTGGCCAGAAATGAGCCATAGCGACAATGGATAATCCCATGGCGCCTGATAACACGATACCTGGGATGACAGCCGCTAGAAATAATAGGCCGACTGATTGTTCTGCTACAAAGCCATAAATAATTAACAAAAGACTCGGGGGAATTAGCATTCCTAGTACGGAACTGCCTGCTACCGTACCTACTGCAAATCTTGGTGTATAGCCGTGGTTCAACATTTGCGGAACGGCTACTTTAGTAAAAACAGCTGCAGATGCGATCGATGATCCGGTGATAGCTGCAAATATAGCGTTTGCTATTACTGTTGCTACACCTAGCCCGCCTTTGACTTTTTTAAGGGCCCAGCGCGCAGCATCAAAGGTATCCTTACCAATGTTGGATTCGTTTACTAACAGGCCCATCATGACGAAGAGGGGGACCACAGCAAAAAAGTAATTTCGCAAAAATTCATTTGAAGCGAGTTTAACAAGTTTGAATGATATACTGGGGTTATCCATCATGATCCATGTGCCAGTGAAGCCAAGGAAGATAAGACCTACACCGATATGAATGCCGGTAAAGATAACGATGAGAACACCAATAAAAGAAATAGCTCCGATTTGTATTTTACTAAAATCACCTAATGTCAGGCCATAAATTGCTATCCCAATAAAAATGATAATAAAAAAATATGGTAAGCCAGTTGGAGCTTTGCTTTGGGTCGCGCGTCTTTCCACAAATAAGCTTATGAATTGAGTAATATTCTCGATTAGTTGGATAAAATATTTGAGGGCAACCATGAACGAGCCACAGAGAATAATTAGTCTGAGAGGCCAGACTAATATGGTGAATTCATCCTCAACTCCAAATTTTAGATCAGGCCAAGCCTCTTGAAATTTAAACCATGTTCCATATACGATCAGCGCAAAAACCAATATACCAATGAGATTAAATACCGCATGATAACAACTCGCTCCAATCGGACGATTTTCGGTGAACGGTTCAATAAACATTTCTGCCCGAGCAAATTTACCCGCGTGCAGAGAGTGTGCGAGTTGAAGAAAAACTGTTCCAACTAATGAGTAGCCAGCAATTTCGGGCACGCCCCGAAGGGGCATATTGAAAGCACTTCTGGAAATAACATCGGCGCAAATCAATAACATCAGGCCAAATATCCAAATACTACCAATGCTGTTGGTTATGGAAATAAGGCGAGTATAAAAAGAAGCGAAGGACTGAAATATATTCAGCCCTTCGCTAGCTTTAGGATCTATTGCCATCACAAAATAAAGATGACGTTATTTATCCCAATTACGGAGTGGTTTTGCTCCACGTTTACGGATGGCTTCCATATAAAATTTAATCACACTCTTTCCTGGCAGACCTTTTTTGGCTTGTTGTGCGGCCCATATTCCGGCCAAGTCAGGTAGTCCATTAGCCCATTTTTTTTGTTCGGCCATTGATAATTTGGAAACTTTTCCACCCTTGCTGGGTATCAACTTTTTCATACTCAATGCTGCAAATCCTGCTACTTTCTTAGCTACAAGCATTTCATAACCTTTACCAACCTCCAGAAACATCTTCTGCATTTTGGGAGGAAGGCTATCATATTTAGTCTTATTCATTGTTAATGCACCCGTGATACCACCCCCAAGGCCGACGTTATTGATGTAAGGCGCCGCTTCATGGAGTTTGAATGGAAAGATACCAGTACCTGGTACGATTGCTCCATCCGCTACACCGGTTTTGATGCCATTATAATAAATCGGCAGGCCACCATTAACTGCAACTGCACCTGTTCCTTTTAGCCATTGCGCTGATGCGCCCGGCGCATAGAATTTTTTACCTTTTAAATCAGCTACTGACTTTATAGGCGTTTTGGATATCAATATATAATCGTCGATGGCTTGTGCACCAAGAAAAATTTGGTTGTACTTTAGGAGCGCTTTCTTCATCGCCGGTATTTTTTGGTGCATTTCGTTAGCAATTTCTGCTGCAGCGATAACGTTTCCTGATACAAATGGTAAGTAAAATGTCACGTTATGAAGCGGGAGTTTGTTTGGCTCCCATAAGGTGCCAACCCAGCCAATATCTCCAAGTCCATCTTCGATGCCTTCGAGTGTATTCTTAAAATTATAAAGTGCGCCGGCGTAGGCTTCTGTCCATTTAATGCTATGGCCAAGAGCTTTGGCTCGCTTACTTGCTTCTGGCACGACATAATTTTTTATTACCGCTACCCACGGGACAACAGGCGGGTGACTAGAACTAGCAGTAATTTTGAATTCTTTAGCAAAAACATTACCCCCACTAAAAGGCGCCGCGATAATAAACGCTGCAACAGTTAAGGATATACTTTTCAATATTTTTGGTATTTGATAACTCATGAGTTTCACTCTCCCCTATATTTTTAGTTATTCGCCTTATTAACTTGGCCGATCAAAAAATTTTTACAACTTAATTTAACCAGATTTCTTATGGTTGTGCAAAGTATTGCAGCAAGTTTTCTTAACTTTAAATTAATACACAATATACTTCAACTTAGTACCCAACATTGAAAATTTTGAAATAAACATTATTTAAATTTATAAATTAATTCTAATGAAGATTAATAATAAATTTTTGAACCAGTCTAATACACTAAAAACCAGACTATGGTTCCGTCGTCACGAGAGAATAATTGGCATCAGCTGCTAAACAGTCGGCTTCTGGCAGGCCTAATTCTTTTCGGATAATATTAGTACCCAACACGAGTGATATCATTTTATAGCGAGCGTGCCTGCGGCCCATACCTTCGCGGCCCATCCCGCAATCAGAACTAATCACCAAACGCTCAGCAGGAATGTATTTTAGAGCTTCACGGATGTGATCAGCTATTTCATCGGGTCGTTCAACTTGCAGTGAATGGTGATCAATTACGCCAATGGCAATTTTTTTATCTTTGATAAATTCGCCAATTTTATCTAATTCCATACGATTTGAGCTACACGATTCAAAAGTTAGAACGTCAGCTTCTACATTATTGAGCGTTTCCAGAGCCGGGCCGTATTCTTGGACATCTTTGAACATACGTTGTTGAGATGGGTTGCCCCAGCAGGTATGGCACCAAACTTCTGTCTTATCCTGTAATCCCTTAACAGTATTATTAAATATATTAGCCATTTCGTTCATACCGAGTTTCCCAAACACAGGGCCACGGGCAGGTATCATGTGGATTTGTGGTTCTTCCAATTGTATTACAGGGCAACCCGCATCAGCTAATTCATTTAATTCTGAATTTATCGCGTCGCTGAGTGCCATAATTCTCTCTACCGGATCTTTGTAGTATTGATCATCAACAGCCGCAGCAAGTAGCTCGGGTGTGACCGTGCCAAATTTTACTGGTTTGGTTGTCATACGTTGTGCTGTTTTCCACATTTGGGAATATTGCAGATCACCTCTACTAATTGGACCAATGATTTGCGGCATTACGCGTGCTTCAAGATAATCATGGAGAATATGGCCCATTGGAAAACCAACGCCACCGGTTTTCATGACCGCCGGTTTTGGATTTTTTCGATCGAATCCATCCATATGAAACAGCGGATAACTTGTCCAGCTCTGGCCCCCAACTTGTTCATCATAATGGGCGTCGCCATCCGTGCAAATATCAAGACCTGCTGTAGTTTGCTCGTTTAGGTAAACTGCGACTGCATCTGTATACTGTTCTCGGTAGCGTGAATTTACCATTGCTTCTAGGAAGGTCTGGCTTCCCATATTTTCAGTGAACCAACTAGGGCGAGGCAGAGATCCTATTATAGTTGTAGGCAGCATGATATTTGCCGTAGCTGTGAGCATCTTCGATTACTCCGTGATGTTTTATTTTATTTTTGCAATTAAATTAAGTTAAATTAAATATACATAAGTTAAATTAAATATACATATGGTAACTAAGTCCAACTATAATCATAAAGACTATAACCGGTATATTCATTTATCGCTTTACCAGAATTTTCTTTATTATGGTTTTAGAAGAAGTTTACCGGTTGTGCTCCGATTTGCCATCTCAGTTAACACATCAGCAGCCTCCGATAAGCGGCGGATTGGCGCTATCAACGGTACTAATTTT
>DUBF01000207.1 GCA_012960465.1 Rhodospirillales bacterium
GATCCTGTCGCTATTCAATTTCCGCAATGGCCTATGCCTTTTGATAAGGTAAGACATGTTGGTGAGCCAATAGCTTTCATAGTTGCCGAGTCAATTGTTGCTGCAGAGGATGGAAGTGAGTTGGTTGAAGTTGAATTGGAGGAAATATCGCCTGTTACAAATGCCAAGCAGGCAGCAAATTCTGATGCGCCAGTTGTTAGTGATCATGCGCCAGGCAATATTACCGTTCATCATTGTCGGGGGAAGCCTAATGAGACAGAACAGGCTCTAATTGAATCTGACCACGTTGTGATTGGTACGTTCAAGGTGCCTCGTCTTATCAGTTGTCAGATGGAACCTCGATCCGGCATCGGCGAATTTGATCCGAACTCAGAACAGTTTGTCGTGACCGCAGGTAATCAAGGTGTTTTTCGTTATCGAGATATGATTGCGAGTGCACTTAAAGTGGAACCGGATAGGGTCCGGGTTATCTGCCCTGATGTTGGGGGGGGATTTGGCTCGCGAGGCCATGTTGGTCCAGAATATATTATTCTTGCATGGGCGGCTAAGCGATTAGGGCGTCCAATTAAGTGGACTAGTACGCGGGTGGAGGCCTTTGTTAGTGATTGGCAGGGCCGCGATATGGAGTTAACAGGTTCACTAGGTTTGGATAACGATGGTAAAATTAAAGCTTACAAGTTAGAGGTTCTAGTTAATATTGGAGCTTATACAATTTGTTACGCTCCCCCTGCAAATCTCTCGCGTCTCGTAACTACAACTTATGATATACCAAACTCTTCATTAGACATGCAGGTTTTTCTCACAAATACGGTCCCTGTTTTACCGTTTCGCGCGGCAGGGCGTCCTGAAACTCATCTTGTAATAGAGCGCTTAATTGATATTGGTGCTGAAGAAATTGGGATGGATAGGAAGGAAATCAGGCTTAAAAATTTAATCCCTAAAGAAGCCATGCCTTTCACAACTACCATGGGATTAACATACGATGTTGGTGATTTTACGGAAGCCCTGGAGCGTATGGCAAAAATTATAGATTACAGTAATTTTAGTGCACGTCACGAAAAATCTAAATCCAATGGAAAATTACGTGGCATTAGCCTTGTCCCCTTTGTCGAAAGCCCCGTTGGTGCGCCAAAAGAGATGGGGCGGGTTGAGATTTTAGACACTGGTAAAGTGATGATTTTTGCTGGAACACAAAATCATGGGCAAGGCCACGAAACGACGTACCCACAAGTTATAAGTGAATTACTTGGAATCCCTTATGAGGACATTTCTTTAGCTTGGGGAGATTCAAAATTATTAGAGAGGGGAGGAGGCACTCATTCCGATCGCTCCATGCGTATGATGGGACAGGTATTATATAAAATTTCAAAAGACTTGATAAAAAAGGCCTACCCGGTAGCAGCTCACCTATTACAAGCCGATGAGAAAACTATTAGATTTATAGATGGAAAATTTAAAATGGAAGGAACAGGTCAAGAAGTATCTATGCAAGAAGTTGCGGCGTCTTACTCCACATTTAATCAAACCGATAAACCCTTGATGTCTGAGTATTTTCAGGAAGGGCGCATTAAAGCCTACCCGTATGGTGCTTCTGCCGCCGAGGTGGAGATTGACCCAGAGACCGGTGAGCTAAAAATTTATAATTACGGAGTGGTTGACGATTGTGGCCAAGCAGTAAACCCAATGATTGTTCACGGTCAAACCCACGGTGGTATAGCGCAAGGGGCGGGTCAGGCGATAGGAGAGTGTGCTTTCTTTGACTTGAATTCTGGTCAGCTACTTACCGGCTCCTTTATGGATTATATGATGCCTCGGGCTGATCAGTTCCCAATGTTTGATATTGGGACAATGGAAATCCCAACGGGAACAAATCCATTAAGGATAAAAGGGGGCGGTGA
>DUBF01000208.1:0-6251 GCA_012960465.1 Rhodospirillales bacterium
AGTTCGCTTCCACCCTTTTTCTGAAAGGTCCAGTCTAATCCCAGATACGTCCTCAAGGTTAAGCAAACTTTCAAAGAACCGGGTGTCTAAATCTCGCGATCCGTCTTGGTGATTAGGCCGCTTGCACCGCCTTATTTTGCGATGTTTTTCCAATTAATTCAATTAGTTCGCGCGTAGAAAAAACATCACCAAAATACTGAAAAACACTTGCAAGTGAAGCAATGTGCTCTTCGTCTGTGTGAGCTGCATTAGCATCAGAAACCATTATCGTTTTAAAGTTAAGCATCATCGCGTCACGCGCTGAGGATTCACAGCACACGTTGGTCACTGTGCCGGTAATGGCAATGGTATCAATATTATTGGAAACCAGAATTTGGGTTAAATCCGAAGAGCTGGGTAAAAACGCACTATAACGGTTTTTGTGTAAAACAATATCATCGTCAAGAAATTCCAGTTCAGGCCAAAGGTCATGACCTTGGCTACCCTCACTGAGCACATCCATCATACGGTCGGCACGTTCAGGATTGTTTACACCGTTAAAAAACGTAGACCAATCGATAATATTATCAGCTGTTTGCGTCATTTTTACCCAAACAACATGGCCGCCACTAGCTCTTAGGGTCTTTGCGAGTTGATTGATATTGGGCACTATCTTTCGGGCCATTGGAACTTCCGCTGGGGACCCTTTCTGTAAAAAAGCATTTTGCATGTCGATAACAATAAGAGCTGTTTTTGTTGGCTCTATTTCTTCAAATTGGTGGATCCTGCCGCGTCGGCGTAGGGCACCATCAATCGCGTATTGTGGTAACTTCATATTATGCATGTTGATACCTCCAATTAAACTCAGTTTGATACTATCATATAATAAATTTCACATGGATTGAACTGTTTTATTCCATTATCTCATAGGCCTCATCCGTAGGCGAAATCATCCGAAAAAAGACACACCCGAAGAGGCATAATCGTCAGGTTCTGGTGCCACATAAGGTGCCGAATAACCGTAGAGCATTGTAAAAAGCTCTTGTCATTTGCCGCTTTAACTGAATACTTGCCGCCGCGATTTAGACAGTTTAAATAGACAAAATGTTTGTTATCGATGGTCCATCGATACCTCATTTTGCCTGAGGCTGTTGAAAATTCGGTGCGATTGCGAATTAGCCACACGCTTTTTTTCGGATTGACCTCTCTTATTTCTATGTCTGTTAGGTCATTTTTATCCTTGGGGTAAAAATGTATAGTCTGGTACAGCCCTTTTTTATAATTGTAATTAAAAGCATAATCCATTACCGTAAAGGCGGGATAAAGGGGCGTTCCATATTGATTTAACATAATTTTCAGCCCTGATTAAACAGTGGGAGGCAAATAATGATGACTTTATTTAAACGAAGCACAACACTGATTGCTTCGCTATGTGGAGCTATACTTCTTTCTATGACAGTCAGTTCCGTTCAAGCGCAAGAAGTCCAAGGCGGCACACTCTATGGAAACATGAATGTCGTAACACAGGATATGCTTGATAGAGCTGATGGTGATGCAAATAATTTCCTGCACACAAACGGCAACTATGAACAAACACGGTATTATCCAGCCAGCCAGATCAACAAAGACAATGTCAAAAATCTACGCCCAGCCTGGATTTTCCAGACTGAAGTCGTTGAGTCCATGGAAACATCGCCGTTGATCGTCAACGGGATCATGTATGCAACAACTTCTTTCAGCCATGTCTATGCTTTGAATGCAGCGACAGGTGCTGAGATTTGGCATTACAAGCACAAAATGGGCCCAATCACGACCTATTGCTGTGGACCAAACAACCGCGGTGTCGCGGCATTTGGTGATAAAGTTTATCTTGGAACATTGGATGCTAAACTTGTTGCTTTGGACGCAAAGAGCGGAAAAGTTGTTTGGGAAACACAAATCGCTGACCCTGAAAAAGGCTACAGTGAAACCATGGCCCCAACGGCTGTTAATGGTAAAATTCTGATCGGCACGAACGGCGGCGAATATGGTGTTCGCGGTTTTGTAAAAGCCTTTGATTCCGAAACAGGTAAACTTTTATGGACATTCCATACAACGCCTGAGGACTCGGCTGGTGTTTGGGCAACACATGATGCAACCGGTCGTGATATGCATCGTAACATTCAAGCAGAAAGAGCTGCCTTGAGAAAACTGGGTGATCCCTACAAAACACTCGGTGGTGGTGTTTGGCAAAACCCAGCGTATGATGCGGAACTGAACAGGATCTTTTTCGTTGCGGGCAACCCATCTCCTGATTTGGATGGCTCTATTCGTCCTGGTGATAACCTGTACACGAACTCTCTTATTTCCGTCGATTTGGATACGGGTAAATACGTGTGTCATTTCCAATACATCGCTCATGATGTTTGGGATCTGGATGCGGTTAGCCCACCAATCCTTGTCGATGTTAAAAACATGAGAGGCAAGATGGTTCCTGGCGTTCTACACGGCGGAAAAACCGGCCATGTCTATGTCCATGACCGGAAGGATTGTAGCTTGATCCGTTTTTCAGAAGCAATGGTTCCACAAGAAGATATGTGGGTACTGCCAACGAAAGATGGACAACGTATGTTGCCGGGTGCCAATGGTGGCGTTGAATGGTCACCTATGACCACCGATACTAGCTTGGGTCTCGTATACGCAATCAACCTTCATCAACCGATGACTTACCATGTTGAAAGCACACCTTATCCTGATGGTAAGTTGTGGCTTGGTGGTGCATTTAAAGTTATCGCCAAAGAAGAACAGTGGGGTAACGTAACTGCTGTTGATTATAATACCGGTAAAATTCGCTGGAAGGTTAAAACCCAACAGCCGATGATTGGTGGCATTATGGCCACAGCGGGCGGTGTTGTTTACACGGGCGAAGGTAATGGTCTGTTTAAAGGCTACGACTCGGCGACAGGCAACTTGCTTTGGAAGTTCCAAGCCGGTGCTGGTGTTAACGCACCTCCTGTGTCCTATACGGTTGATGGCAAGCAATATATTGCTGTCGCAGCTGGTGGAAACGTTCAGCTAAACTATAAACGTGGTAACAATATCATTGCCTTCGCACTTGGCGATTGATATAGGACGTTAAGCTAACTCTAGACGGTCGCCTTGTGGTGACCGTCTTTTGTTGCTTAGATTATAAGGTTAAGTTTTCTGCGGATACTTTCCAAGGCCTAACAATGAGTAATTATAAAATATGGACGTTGGCCGCATCATTATTGTTGGCCGCGAGTATATCCGTGAGTGCTGCCGGGAATAAAACCCCATCTACCACTAACGTCTCCGAATATGCCCCTGTAACCGAGCTTCTTGAGCAATGTGCCAGTTGCCATGGTGAAAAGGGAGCATCCACACAGCCTGAATTTCCAATATTGGCAGGCCAGCATTTCTATTACTTGTATGTACAGCTTAAAGACTTCAAATCAGGATCGCGTAAGAATGAGGTAATGGGACCTTTGGTCGCTGATCTTGCTAAATCTCAAATGAAGCTACTTGCCAAATATTTTTCAGAACAAAAATGGCCTGCTATTGGCTTTCGGGCATCCTCAGAGGCTGAGACTGTAGGTGAGAAAGCAACCGGGGCAGGACAGTGTGTGCAATGTCATTTGGGTGGGTATGAAGGCAATAGCCGTATTCCACGACTGTCAGGCCAGCATCCAGAATACATGTATAAAACCATGTCAGATTTCAAACATAAACTACGTCTTAATTCAGCTGCAAAATCATCTCTTTTCGTATCGTATACCGATCACGATATTAAGGCCATGTCCGAATATCTCGGTGGAATGTAATGGAAATAACCAAAAATTTTTTAATCCGCGCCAGAGGCCCTCAAGATTGCCACTGCTTTTTGATGACCAGAAGCACTGGCAAGTTTGGCCGCTGTTTTCCCGTCATTAGACTTAGTGTGAATGTCGGCTCCGGCTTTTATTAAAATCTCAATTACTTCCCAATGCCCCATATTTGCGGCTGTCATCATTGCCGTCCATCCCCTGTTGTCCTTCAGGTCTATCAGCGCCCCCTTCCTGAGTAATAACTGTATCATTGCGACTGCATCACTGGGTGGTACGTCATTGCTATACCCTGCAGCCCACATTAGCGCTGTCAATTTATTGCCGTACGTTCGGTTTACATCAATACCTGTATTCAGAAGGGATTTGACGATACCCATAAATCCTTTTGCGGAGGCATACAGGATTGCAGATTTTTGGCTGTTATCTTCAAGGTCTGGGTTTGCTCCCTTGTCGAGCAATAATTGAAATATTTCTTCGTTGCCCGTGAAAGCCGCCGCTGCCAATGGCGTTAGACCTTTATTGTTCTTAACGTTAAATTCAGCGCCCACTTTAAGTAGCAATTTTACATTTTTTCCGCGATTTGCCACAGCCGCACGTAAAATGGCTGTACTCCCAATAAGGTTTTGATGATTAATATTGGCGCCCATATCGATCAACTTTTTTACCAACTTTGATCTGGCTGTTCGTGCCGCTAATAATAACGGTGTATTACCAAACCTATCACGCGATTCAATCTTCGCTCCTTGCTGTAAAAGTGCCAATGCTTCCCTAGTGTGACCGCGTTTTATTTCATCAAAAAGGTTGGTATTCAGGTCCCTGAATATTTTGTCCGCCGCAATGGCCGAAAACGTTATTATCAGCAAAATACCAACAGTAAAAATCAAACGCACTAAATTTTCCTCAAGGACACAAGTGGACAAGATATAATATTATATATTATACGAATTATACTTGAATTAGTTACATGTTCTAGGTCTTATAGTTATTATTATAAATAAAATAGACAAAATCATATTTGCGAATGCACGGGGTCAGTGCTTTAATGAAGCAGGATAATTTAGCTTTAGAAATTACAAAGTTGAGCTTTAAGTTTGGTTCTAATGCCGCGTTAACCAACGTTAGCTTTTCCGTAACCACGGGCCAATTCAAAGTGCTATTGGGCCCAAACGGCGCTGGTAAGACAACTCTGTTTTCATTAATAACTCGTTTATATGACACGCCCCAAGGTCAGATAGTTGTGCGCGGGGCTAACATGCGGGAATCCCCGCGTCAGGCGCTGGCCCAAATGGGCGTCGTATTTCAGCAACCAACCCTCGATCTTGATCTCTCTGTGAGTCAGAATTTGCTCTATCATGCCGCTCTGCATGGCATGGAAAAACGCCATGCCATTGATCGCATCGAGACTGAGTTGACACGACTAGGGATGCTGGATCGACAAAAAGAGAAAGTCCGCCAACTCAACGGAGGGCATCGCAGACGGGTTGAAATTGCTCGCGCTTTGTTACATCAACCGAAAGTACTGTTGCTTGATGAACCAACAGTCGGCCTCGATGTGTCGACCCGGCGTGACATCGTCGACCACGTCCACCGATTGGCCCGCGAAGATAATATTGCCGTCCTATGGGCAACCCACTTAATTGATGAAATTTTTGCAGATGACAGCGTTATCATTCTTCACCAAGGGCAAGTCTGTGCCGACGGATCCTTGTCGGAAGTTAATGCCAGTTCAGGGGCTGAAAATATTGCTGCTGCCTTTGACCAGCATACAAGAAAGGCTATGGCATGACACCGGTTCATGCTTGGCGATGTATGCTCGGTGTCTTGCTTAGGGAATCCCTCCGGTTCATACATCAGCGTGAACGCTTCATTGCTGCATTGGTGCGCCCGCTTGTCTGGTTACTTGTCTTTGCAGCAGGGTTTCGTTCGGCGCTTGGGGTTTCAATCATTCCGCCGTACGAAACCTATATCCTGTATGAAGTTTATATAATTCCCGGGCTTATTGGCATGGTCCAATTGTTCAACGGTATGCAGAGTTCATTATCAATGGTCTATGACCGAGAAATGGGCAGCATGCGGACATTACTTATCAGCCCCTTACCCAGATGGTATTTATTGGTATGTAAACTGTTGGCTGGAACTTTTGTTTCTATACTTCAAGTCTACGGGTTTCTGGCGATAGCATCCGCCTTCGGAATCAACATGACCCCAATGGGATATATCTATTTACTACCCGCCCTGTTTGTTAGCGGCATGATGCTTGGAGCCTTCGCGATGGTGCTCTCTTCATTAATCAAACAATTAGAGAATTTTGCCGGAATTATGAACTTCGTCATATTCCCCATGTTTTTCTTATCATCGGCCCTCTATCCTCTGTGGAAGATGAAAGAAAATAGCATTATTGTTTATCAGTTATGTACATTTAATCCGTTTACATATGCGATAGAGCTC
>DUBF01000208.1:6506-60329 GCA_012960465.1 Rhodospirillales bacterium
CCATGGGTATAGCATTGGGGGTTTTAGCCACAGTTAGCACGGGGCAAGCTGAAGGGAAGACGACCCAAATTCGGGTTGGAGTTCTCGCTTATGGAACTGTTAATTGGGAACTTAATACACTTAAACACCACGGCCTTGCCCAAAAAGAAGGGGTCGAACTCGTCGTTACAAAATTATCAGGAAAGGGTGCCAGCGCCATAGCCTTGCAGGGTGGATCTGTAGACGCCATTGTATCTGATTGGATCTGGGTGTCTCGCCAACGAAGTTCTGGTAAAGACTACACTTTCGTGCCCCACTCGCGCACTGTCGGTGGGCTTATGGTTCGACCGGATGCCGGAATAAAGTCCCTGGGAGATTTACGCGGTCATAAAATTGGAATCGCCGGTGGTCCCGTAGATAAAAGCTGGTTAATGCTACGGGCCTTTGCAAAAAAGAAAATAGGTACAGACCTCAAGGAAATCGTTAAACCGACTTTCGCTGCTCCCCCTTTACTGAATAAAATCATGATAAAAGGTGATATTCCGGCAGCCCTGAATTTTTGGCATTATTCGGCTAGATTAAAGGCCGCAGGAATGGTCGAACTTGTCGGTGTGAATGAACTGCTTCCAGCACTTGGCGTCGATCGCCAACCCCCACTAATTGGCTGGGTTTTTAGTGATAAATGGGCTGCGTCCAATCTAGTTGTTGTAAAGGGGTTTTTGAGATCACTTCGAGCCGCAAAAAAAATTCTGGCGTCGTCAGATGCTGAATGGAGACGATTGCGTCCCCTGACCAAAGCAAAAAATGATGAGACGTTCATCGCTCTCCGCGACGCTTACCGCGCCGGTATTCCTGATAGTTTTGGTGATCAGGATGTCAAAGCCGCCGGGCAGTTGTTTTCGATACTTGCAGAATATGGAGGGCGGGAGCTAATTGGGGAAAGCCCTTCTCTTGCACCAGGCACCTTTTGGTCAGAATTTCGGTACTAGCGGTGTGAAATTAACCACTATAAATTTTTCTCCTCTTTGGATACGAATGGCTTCAGTTGTCGGGGTTTTAGCCATATGGCAAATATCAGTTGAATTTGTTGAGGCGGATGTTCTGCCAGCTCCTTATCTCGTCCTAAGGAGCTTAATCTATCACACTGGAGATGGTGAACTGCTATTTCATGTTGGGGTCACACTCATTCGTGTCCTGATAAGCTTTACCCTTGCAATGGCGTTTGGTGTTACGCTGGGCATCATTATGGGGCGCTTCAAACAATGGGATGCTGCGCTTGATGGCATACTTGTTTTGGCCCTCAATCTTCCTGCACTTGTAATCATCATCCTCTGCTATCTGTGGTTTGGGTTAGGTGAATTTGCCGCCATTCTCGCCGTAACCATAAACAAATTTCCGATCGTCGTCGTCAATATGCGTGAAGGGGCAAGAGCCGTAGATCAGGACCTTTTGCAAGTTTCTGAAGTTTTCCGACTTAGTTCTCGGCGGCGTTTATTTCAAGTGTATTTACCGCAACTATATCCTTACCTGCTATCTTCGGCACGATCTGGGCTAGCGCTTGTATGGAAAATTGTTCTGGTTGTAGAACTCCTGGGTCGTAGCGATGGGGTCGGGTTCAAGTTGGGGATCTTTTTTCAGTTTTTCGATATCGCAAGCATTCTCGCGTACAGCTTTGCCTTCATTATCGTTGTTATGGCCATCGAGTACAGATTGATAGTCCCACTTGAACGACGTTTAACGGTATGGCGGACATGACCATGATACAAATCGATATATCATCAAAGACCTATCCGCAAGATCACGTTCAAACGAATTTGTGTGTTCTTCAGGATGTTCATTTCAACATCAAATCGGGAGAATTTTGTTGCATTGTAGGGCCGTCAGGCAGTGGGAAAACAACCCTCCTGAATTTAATTAGTGGATTGGATAAAAATCTTAAAGGATCGATCCTTATTAACGGGGAAGCCCCTACAGAAGGAGCCGTGCCTGGATATATGTTCCAATCGTCCCGGCTGATGCCTTGGTTAACCGTTCGCGAAAATGTTACCCTTGTACTGCAAAAAGGGGCATCCGAAGAAAGAGTCGACGACTTGTTACATGAAGTAGGATTAAATGATTTTGCAGATGTTTATCCAAAACACCTTTCCGGTGGGATGCGCCGTCGGGTCGCTTTGGCACGAGCAATTATCACTGAACCTCCCTTGCTTCTATTGGACGAACCTTTTCTATCGCTTGATGCCTCTATCGCCAATCATCTGCGGCGACAATTAATCGACATTTGCGAGCGCCGTTCAACGACGGTGGTATTTGTTACTCATGATCTCCGTGAGGCACTTTACCTGGCTGATCGGGTGTTGTTTTTATCGAGCCGCCCCGGAAAAATCGTATTAGATCATTTTGTCGAAATTCAACGTCCCAGAGTTCCCGAAGGTTAAAATTAAATTTATTAAAAAATCACCCGAAATTATTGTCTGGACTGGTTGAGATAAACGCAATTGATATGGGAGCGATAGGTGAATGAACATGACCTCAAAAACCAAAAAAACTAGGGATTATTTTGGCTTTGTATTTTTTATATTACTCCTTTTGTCTGGTAATTCTGCATTGGCGGAAATAAAGAAGATATACGTCTCAAACGAAAAAAGTAGCACCCTCACCGTTTTGGACGGTCAATCCTATAAAGTTCTTAAAACGATTAAAACGTGCAAACGCCCAAGAGGTGTACATTTCAATAAAGACAAGACAAAATTTTTTGTAGGATGCGCCGATGATAACGTGATTGCGATCTATGAAACTGCGAGTGGGAATCGCGTCGGCAGGCTTCGGAATATTGCAGAACCCGAAACATTTGATTTAACCCCGGATGGAAAAGTTTTGATTGTATCAAATGAAGAAGATTCAACAGCATCATTTGTTGATATCGCGTCCGGGAAAATCATAGGTGATGTCGAGACTGGCGAAGAACCTGAGGGTGTGCAAGTTACAAAAGATGGGTCAATAGTTTATGTTGCGTCGGAAGCGGCAAATCTTGTTCATGTAATTGATGTGAAATCCATGGAAGTTATAGCGGACATACTGGTTGGTACTCGTCCCCGCAGATTTGCCCTGACACCTGATGAGAGTGAACTTTGGGTCTCCGCAGAACTGGCAGGGCTAGTTGATATTATCGATACCAAGACCCACAAAGTTATTAGTGATATCTCCTTCCTGCCAACCGGGTTCCGACGTAATGAAGTGACGCCGGTTGATTTGCTTATGACACGGGACGGCAATACCGCATTTGTCGCCCTTGGTCGTGCCAATCATGTCGCTGTTGTTGATGTCGTAAATCGCAAAGTTAAGAATTATTTTTTAGTTGGGAAGCGACCTTGGGGACTTGCGCTTTCATCGGATGAGAAAAAACTTTTTGTCGCCAATGGTCTATCCGATGATATTTCGGTCATTGATGTCACGAAGAACAAGGTTATCAGGTCGATTCCTGTAGGTCAGGTGCCTTATGGCATTCTGATCGTTGAATAATATGGTGCTCAAGTGACTTTTAAAGCACAACTCCTTTTTCTCGCAACAGTTCTAGTATTCGGACCAAGCGGCAACGCATTCGCAGCTGAAGTAGAGAAATTCACAATCGGTTATCTTGAAATCACTGGTGACCCCCGCTACGAAGAAAAACGGGCCTACGCGCGAATCAGGGTAAAACCCCATGACCGGCCTTTGGCTGGCGCCGAATTGGCCATGCAGCAAAGCCGTATACCTGGTCGTGCCATCAAAATGGAATTTACATTAGAGCGAGCGACGGCAGAAAATGCAAAAGGACTAGTCGCCCAAATTCATCGCATGAAATTGGAATCAGGTATTCGGTTCTTTCTGGTCGATACGAACGCAATTGTATTGAGTGTTATCGCTAAGGCTACGGCGGACAATGGCACCGTGCTCTTTAATATCTCCGATTATTATGATCGCTTACGAGGGGCAGAATGTCAGCCTCATCTGTTGCACACAATTCCAAGCCACGCCATGTTGACCGATGCGCTAACACAATTCCTCGTATTTAAGAAATGGCGCAAAGTCCTTTTGTTGAGAGGGGCAGAGCCCGACGATATGGTATATGCATCGGCATTCATTCGTTCAGCAAAACGCTACGGCATCAAGATCACCGAAACCCACGAATTCAAACACGGTAACGATCCGCGTCAACGTGATAAAAACAATGTGGCTTTATTGACCTCTGGAAGTAACGCCGATGTTGTTTTTATTGCTGATATTGAAGGAGAATTTGGTCGCTACGTTCCCTATCAAACGAACCCCCCGTTACTTGTTTTCGGCACGGAAGGGCTGCAAGCGACAAGTTGGCATTGGGCTTGGGAAAGGCATGGAGCACCTCAACTCAATCAACGGTTTGAAAAGCACGCAAAACGGCGCATGCAGGGTCCAGATTGGGCTGCCTGGACGGCGGCCAAATCAATTATCGAATCTGTAATTAGGACAAGGTCAACTGATTTCAAAAAAATACAAACTTATTTGCTAAGCGATAAGCTCAACCTCGACGTCTATAAAGGAGCCCCTGCAAGCTACCGTTTGTGGGATAACCAATTGCGTCAACCTATTCTTCTACACAGCCATAATGCCATCATCGACCGTGCCCCCATTCGCGGTTTTTTACACCAGACCGAGAATATGGATACACTTGGTGATGATATTGGCGATAAAAGGTGTCAATTTCAGGGTACAAAATAGGTCATTGTCATGGGCATGATCACGTTACTTATGCTCGACATAAATAGGCACCACCTGAATGGAGTCCGTTCTACCCCCGATCCTTCCCCTCATAAACTTCTAACACCCGGCTTGCATCATCCTTTGCCCAGCCTGCTGCTTCTGCACGCTGGAACATTTTGCGGGCGGCGGGGACGACTTGGAGGTCAATGCCGTGTTCCTTAGCGAGGTTGATAGCGATACCCATGTCTTTGGCGAAGATTTCAACCGCGCCCCGGGGGGCAAAATCGCGGTTAAAGAAACGCGGGCGCATCGTCTCCCACATCGCCCCCTTGACCGAGCCCGCACCTAAACATTCTTCCATGGTCGCATGGCTGAGACCGGTGCGTTCGCCAAGGATGACCATTTCGGCCATAAGGGCGGTAACAGAATTTACATAAAGGTTGGTCACGACTTTCATGGTTGCACCGGAGCCGACTTCGCCGGTGTGCGTTGTCGCATTGGCCAAAGGCTCTAAAATCGGTCGAACCCGCTCGAAGACATCGTCTTTGCCACCAACCATGAAGGTAATGGTCCGGTCGTCGACTTTATTGTTAGAACCCGATATAGGTGCATCCAACATTTCAATGCCGTGGCCGAAGAGTTTGTCAGCGAGGCCGATTTGAAAATCCGGGGGCATGGTGCTCATTTCGACATGAATGAGCCCTTCTTTTCCTGCTTGAACAATACCATTAGGACCAGTGGTGTTCTCTTCAATGTGTTCTGGTTTAAGCAAAATACTAAACGTGATGTCGCATTTTTCGGCGAGGACTTTGGAAGACGCCAGAGGGGTGCCGCCTTTGGCTTCAAATAATTTCATTCGTTCTGGATCATTGTCATAGCCAAAGAGTTCATGCCCGTCATTCATCATTTGACGTGCGAGTGCTAGACCCATTTTACCGAGGCCGATCATGCCCATTTTTTCACCCATTGTTTTTCCCCATTTCTTGATCCAGATTTTTCAATTCAAATTTCCCCAGTAGGGTGGCGATAATTTGCTTCATTGACAACCGTCCGTTTGGCGCGGCAAAGCAGACATTTGATGAAAAAATCCTCTCTGCGTACCGTTTGATGTATCTGGGTGCTATTCCCGGTGGCTGGTGAGGTGTAACCAAGATAGAATGACTTGGTGAAAGGGGTTGCAACAGTTGTACCTAAGCCTATGGCTAACTCGGTACGCCTCGACCCCGCCATACGCTTTTTATGATCTCTCGTATCCTATTCGTCAGGAGCTAATACTTCCACAACACAAACTTGATCAATCAAGTCTGAACGACCAATATCTGCGAGATGTACCTTCTTTTGATCATTCGTTAGGCTTGCTCCAACTCCTTGCACCATTACCATGATTATTGAACGATCTCCCATGTCGAGCCAGTACCCTCGTCGCACTAGGTTGCCGTCTCCATCTCGTGCAAACGGGTCTTCGGGATTCGTAGAGAGATCGGGCTGGTAGAAATCAGTCATGTATACCTCAATAAATTTTTTATACCATACAGAATGTTCATTTTTTAAAAAGAAGATAGGCAGATTATGTAACTCAGAGTAACGTGTATATTATATCTCATCAAGTCCGGGCTCAAGACCAAGAACTACCCTGCCGTAGGTAGAGCCACATCTGTCCCAACCGATCACAATATGATTGCTTCCCGCTTTTACGTCTCGATAGTATCTTTGGAAATGCCTGTCTGTATATAGTCCATTTGCGCCTGAAACATCGAACAGTCTCTCGACACTTCGTTTGGCTAATGTACAAGCATAGGCAGTGTCACGGCGTGCCTGCGCTCGTTCCTCAATAGATAAAGAACCAAAAGAGCGCATCTTATAAGTTGTCGTCCGCGCCAATCTTTCTATCAAAAATTTGGCGCAATCAACCTCAGCTGCAGACTCTGCAATTCGAAGTTGAATACTCTCACGTTCACACAATTTGACACCTCGTTTGGAACTCATTTTCGCAAATTGAATGAACTCTCTTAATCCACCCGCGGCACATCCTACCACCACCGCCGCAAGTGCCGCTGGGCCAATGGTTAGATAGGGGGTGGAATATAATTTATCTTTATGGGTTTTTGTACCTTTGGCGGTACCATCCCTTTGTTCGACACGAGAAATTATTCGATGTTCTGGCACAAAAGCATTTTCAACCTCAATATCGGCGCTGCCTGTACCTTTGAGCCCCATCACCTCCCAATTATCGTGGATCTGCCAGTGTTCTTTTTTTACCAAACATAGATGATGAGTAGGCGATTTTTTTTTTTGGTTGCCACCTAGCATAACTCCTACAATTCCCCATTCTGCAAAACGAACTCCACTGGCAAAACTCCACTCACCAGAAATAGTAGCTCCGCCAGAAACTCTATCGCCCTTACCGCTCGGAGCCACCCCTGTTATCACGATAGGATCTAAATCAGATAACCAAACTTCTTGCTGGGTCTTTTTAGGGAACATGGAAACATCAAATGCGTGTATACTGTAGACTGCTGCCACCCACGCTTGGGAACCATCGCCTTCAGCTAATTCCATAAGCGATCCCATCAGGGTCTCCCAATCCAACTGATAACCGCCATATTGTTTGGGAACAATAATCTTTAAAATACCTGATCCAAGTAAATCCTGGACGGTTTTTGAAGACACGTGTCGTTCCTTCTCAGCTTCGATGGCCCGTTCCTTAAAAACCGGTGCCAAACGACGCGCTTGCTCTATTAGTTCTTGGTCCATTCCCCTATTACACTATAATTGTTACAGATATTGATAATTATAGTTAAAATTAGTTTTTGTTTTGTACAAGCACTTTCTGATTATATAAAGGTTAATGAATTTCTAATTGAAAATTTGTGGGGCCACGCGATGCCTTACTCTAGATGCGGTTTTATATTTCCAACTTCAAATTGTTTTAACGTTAAGTTTATAGGTTATCGGTACGGTTTTAGACCAAGCTTCGTAAGATGACAATGACCAGGCTTCAAACCATTCTAAAAATGTTATTTCCCGGGGCGGTTGTCCCTTATTTTATGTGATTGGTTCAACCATGTGCTTTATTTTAGCAACGTTCCCAAAGATAGCTGCAATGGGATTGTTCTTACGTATAGCATTCATCGTCTTTTCTTTAGCTAAAGTTTAGATATAAAAAAGCTAAAGTTTAGATCTAAAAAATTTTTACGAATATAATCCTTTTAGCACCTGGAATTAACGTTATGAAGTTGGAGCAGCTATGCATTTTGAGAATAGCGTCGACGTGAAATTTTGAAGGCCTAGAAGTTAAATCCTAGTCAATAAATTATTATTTCTAGTTCTAAGCCAAATTTAATTTTATTCAGATTTGATAGATATCTGATTGTCAGCTTAATGGTTACTTAGCAAAAATGGTTGCAACGATAAATTGACGCCATATCATAAGTAAATAAAATCGGGGGTAAGATGGCATTAGTTAAAGATAAATTTGAAGTTGTAGAAGCCTCTATTGATGATCTGCATGACTCCATTCTGAATGGACGACTCAAAGTTGTTGAAGTGGTGCAAAAATATATTGATCGCATACGAGCTTATAATGGTATCTCGAGTGTCCTTGTGACTGAAGATGGTCATGAAGTCCCTGAGGTCGCTGGCGTCATTCGCGGAGGTGTGCAATTAAAATTTCCTAAAGAAACCAAAAAAGTAACGGAGGTTCTCCCTGATCTTGACAAGTACAAGGGACCTCCATTGGAATTTGGTCGTATGGAAACAACAGCCTCCAAGCCTGATGTGTATCAGCAATTTGGAATGATAGCGGGTATTCCCAAAGCGGGACAGGTCAATGCTCTTTCCACAATCAATATTCGCGGAGAGCGATCAGTTACATGTTGGGGGGAATATGATAAGCACCCCTCAAAAGGACCCCTGCCTGAGGGCGCACCGCCTGCTTGTGAGCTGTTTAGACATCTCCCCGATGCTCTTGAGCGTGCAACTGAACTAGATTCAAAGTATGGCTCAAGTCCAGACCTTGAAGCCATGCCGATGTACGGTGTAACTTTTTCATTCAAGGATCCCTTTGATACAAAGGATATGCGATCAACCGGCGGAGCTGATGCCGCTTACGATATTGACTTTCCTGCTCGAGACCATGGACTTGTGGAGCAACTTAGGAAGAAAGGTGCGATTATTTTCGCGAAGGCTGTAAATACTGAGTATAACGGTCGCGCGGGAAATCCCGGTGGCAAGAATAGTCCAGACAAGATTTTGCCCTCTACATTGGGTTACCAACGGGCTACGTGGGGGGGTAATCCATCTAATCCCTACGATACAACACGAGCTGCATCACTGGGATCAAGTTCCGGTTCGGCTTTGTCAGTGAGTGTCAATCTGGTAATGGCAAGCTTGGGCGAGGAGACCCGCGCCTCTTGTCGTGGCCCGTCAAACCATAATGCTGTTTCATTGATACTTCCGCACAAAGCGATGATTGGTTTTGATGGCGGTGCGATAGGTGCTGATATATACTGCGATCGATCAGGAATTCACGGAAAATCACTTCCCGACTGTGCAAAAATTCTTGATGCCCTTAAGGATCCAGATCAGGGTTATTATGACCCCCGCGATCCATTTACCACCGTACCACGTTCGTCAGTTATCTCGTCGACCTTTGCAAGTAATCTCAATGTTAAAAGCAAACGTGGTGCTTTAGACAATATCAGACTTGGTGTGGTGAGAGAATCAATGGTCTATCCGAAGGGCTCTGTAACAGAAAAACCCATCGTAGATGGTGCAACCAAAGAGATAAAAGAGATTTTAGCGGATAGATTAGGAGCAACTCTCGTTGAGTCTAGCGACCCTCTTTGGACACCTGACCCTGAAATTGAGCAAATGAAAACCGATTTCAGAAAGGCTCTGACCAAGCTTATACCTGTTTTTATGCCGGATATCCTATTTCGATTAGGTCAAGATGGGAAACCAATTTTTAAAGAGTTTGCAGCTGTAATAAAGCCGACGGAGTTCTTCCCACGAAAATTTTTTGGTTCGGGGTCGATGGATCCAATTGACTATTGCGTTGCATTAGCCGAAGGAACGATCCAAGCACCCCGTAATCTTGATATAGCGACAATTCAGCAGCAACAGCTTGCAAACACTTTCCGTTTTCATATCAGCCAGTACTTGATGAGGCGTGCAGAAGATTGGAAAACAGCTGGTTTCCATGAGGCGCTAAACAACTGGTCTATGCTCAATGCACGGTCTAAATTTTGGGGAGATGATCAGCGTGCGGCATTCAAAAACTGGGAAGAAACTACTGACCCCCGCAATGCTAGCGATGGGCGTCAGGGTATTAACGAGCGGATAATGCTAAGAGAGTTGCTCAGGCGGGTAGATATGATGGTATTAATTGAGAATAAGCTTGATGCTTTCGTGCGTCTTCATACCCCTTGGCCGCCAGGTGTCATAGGACAGCCTCATCAATATGATATCCTTCATAACTTGCGACCTGAAAGCCTTTATGGGCCAAACGCAGGGCTTACTGAAATACTGGTTCCAGCGGGATATGTTACGGTCGCTTATGATCCAGTTTTCAAGTTAAACGAGGCGGGAACCAAATACGTTTCCTCACCATCAAATGTGCCTACGGAGATAGAGGAGCCGGGCCTACCTTTTTCCCTTGTGTTTCGATCAGAGCCCGGCACTGAGGACAAGTTACTACGTATTGCTTCATCTTATGAATCTGCCTCAAAGCGGCGTATTTCTCCCCCAAATTTTGGAGCACTGTGACAAAATTTAACAGTTTATCCAATTTTACTCGCGAAAGGCGATGTAGTAATATAATTAAAAATAAGACGTTGGATTAAGTTTAATATGAACATAACTGGCCATCCTTTGACTATCAGAAATAACCACGTTCTCGGCGAGCATGTGGTTGATCCATCGATATGGAGGAAGGATGATCTCGCTTCGAGCGATGAATGGTTATATCGGTTGAGTGATGAGGAGATCGACGGCCTTATTAAAATGGCGGGCCGCTATCGAAAGAATTTTGGCGATGATCCAAATGCCTTGCTGAAGACTGTTCGAAAAGATTTTGATCTTGGGACATTTGGTGAAAGGTTGACCAAAATATACAGTCAATTAAAAAATGGTCTCGGTATTACGTTGCTGCGGGGTTTGCCTATGGATGATCTTGAACTCATTGATGCCGCGGCAATTTATTGGGGTATTGGTAGGCATATGGGTACTGCGATGTCTAATAATCCCGATGGGGATATGCTAGGCCATATAAGGGACGAAGGGCGCAACATTAACGATCCCAATCATCGTGGTTATCAGACAAATGTTACGATGGACTATCATTGTGACCAAACCGATATTGTTGGTCTCTTGAGTATTCGTGCTGCTAAATCCGGGGGGCTTTCTAAAGTTGTCAGTTCGATCGCAGTCTACAATGAGTTCCTTAGGCGGCGCCCTGATTTGGTTGGGGTGATGGCAAAACCTTTTTGTTGGACCAAACACTCCGAAATGAGCAGCGAAGAGAAGCCATATTACGAAAGCCCTATCTTTAATTTTCTTGATGGTAAGCTCTGTATTGCTTTTGGACCCAAACATATAGAGAAGGGTCATCTGTTGCCGGCGGCCCCTAAAATAACGGCCGAGCAAACCGAAGGCATCCGCCTGATGGAACAGATATGTGAAGATCAACATTTTGAAATGTCTCTGGAACGCGGCGATATTCAATTCGCTAATAATGCGGTTATTCTTCATACCCGAGAAGGTTTTGAAGATTGGCCTGAGTTAGAACGTCGCCGGCAACTCTGGCGTCTTTGGCTTGTCCAGCCTGAGATTCGCCAAGCAAACCCCTATATTTTGCAGTGGCGTAATGGCGTTCATCCCAAAGGCACTAAATTGAAAGTGACACTAACTTAGAAAATCGACCCTCTAGGAGGATAATATGAATAACGATATACTGCTTGTAGGAAGTATACCGCTTAATACGCCGGAGGAAGTCTTTCAAGCTTTTGGGCCGGGTTTAGGAAAATGGTTAGCATATTTGCCAGACGGTGAGATTGGCGACCGCCGCTACTGGATCGATGGTATAGGCCATCGGGTGCTTAACGGACATCGCGAGATGGAGACAATACGTTATCCCGATCCGGATGAGAACGGTGTGGAAACCTGGCGACCTCAAGGTAACCACGATCAATACCAATTCAAAGTTAAGCCCGGTATCAAGAAGGTACGTTTTGGTGATCCAGGCTGGCGCCTCGGCTACACACGGGATGCTATAAATTCTTACTATGTTTTTCGAAATTTAAAAAAAGAGGGCCTTGTTCCAAAACACGTCCGGTTTCAGGTCTGTATACCACTGACTTATTCTTGTCTGGCAGCCTTTATTCCAGATTCAGACGATCTGGAGAAGGTTGTGCCGGGCTTCACCGAAGCACTGATTGCTGAGATTACAGAGATGTTTCGGCACATCCCACCCACGGAGCTTGCAATTCAATGGGACATGGCGATTGAGAACCGACTGATCGAAGTTCCCCTGAAGGAAGGAAATTTGGCTGGCGCGAAGGCCGAAGCTAAACGCGTTGCCCAACCAGCGAACGATATCTGTTCAGCTATCCCAGCAGATGTGGCGATTGGCTACCACTCCTGCTACGGCACCCTGGACGGTTGGCCTAGTCGCCATCCACCGGATGCGACGGGTACGGTGCTTCTCTTAAACGCTGTGGTCGAAGCTAGCGGAAGGCAGGTGGAATTTGTCCACTTTCCCACACTTGCAGCGGCAGATGAAACGTTCTTCCGTCCGTTCGAAGATATCGAATTACGGGGTGCCCGCGCTTATGTTGGCGCTATCCATCGCCTGCATGGCCCGAACGGTCTTAAGGCGCAAATAAAATGCATTAGAAAGTTTTTGCCGAAATTTGGGCTCGCTGCACCCTGCGGTTTTGGCCGTGCACCAGAACGCCCCGGTGAATTATTGAGCGATAAGGGTGGCGATGCGCCTGCAGATTACATTGAGGAAATTTTGCGGGAGCATGTTAAAGCAGTTGAGGTTTTGCAGGACGTGATGGCTAGCTAAGATCAGTAATGAAATCAATTTGGAAATCTAAACGACGGAAAAGCAATCTTAGAGGAATGTTAGAGATGAGGAATACCCCAGCGGGTGTTATTGGTGGAAGCTATATTGGAGCTACGAACACCTTTCAGTTGATGAAAATAAATATAATCGAGGTTTTAAATAATGTCTTCTAATCTAAATAATCGTCGTTGGGTATTGGTCAATTATCCCGAATCTATGCCAGAAGAGAGGGATTTCCGTCTTGATTCTAGTCTTAAAGTTCCTGAGTTGAAGGAAGGTGAAATACTTGTACAGGCCAGTTATCTTTCCGTTGATCCCTATATGCGAGGGCGCATTAGTCCCACTAAAGGATATACTCCAGGCGTTGAACTAGAAGGTTTAATGCCCGCAGGTGGGGTAGGAGAAATTATCGAATCCCGTGCGGATCAATTTGAATCTGGCGATAAAGTTGCTTTGGAGAATTTCGGCTGGCAAGAATATGCTGTGGTGGAAGCTGATATGGCTCATAAGGTGGATACTGATCTCGCTCCAATTCAAAGTTATTTGAGTTATATGGGAATGCCAGGCCTTACAGCATATTTTGGTCTTTTTGATGTAGCAAGCGCAAAGCCTGGTGATTGTGTGGCAGTTTCTGCGGCATCAGGTGCAGTTGGACAAGTGGTAGGTCAATTAGCTAAAGCACACGGTTGTAGGGTGGTAGCGATTGCCTCAAGTGGTAAGAAAATTGATTGGTGCAAGGAAATTGGTTACGACGCGGGTATCAATTATAGGAAGGTGGAGAACCTCTCGGATGAAATAAAAGCTGTTTGTCCTGATGGTGTGGATGTCTACTTTGACAATACCGGCGGACCAATAAACGATGCCATAATGGAAAATTTAAATCTTAATGCTCGAATTGCTGTTTGCGGGGTAATTTCTCTCGCTGATAAAGTTGGAAAGCCAGATATTGGCCCCCGATATCTCAGACAAATCCTCATCGCAAGAGCCCGTATTCAGGGTTTTTTGGTTTTTGATTATATAGACCGTTACCCTGAAGCAAGAGAGCACTTGGGGAAACTCATAAGCGATGGTGAGTTTAAATTCAAGGAAGATGTCTCGGATGGAATTGAAAGTATGGCGTCATCGTTTATCCAGCTTTTGAATAGCGAAAATTTTGGCAAAAAATTAATAAAGATTTGACCTTCGGGCTCAATTTCAAAGCTTAAATCTGCATAAAAAGCACTTTAAAATATGCATAACTGACAGTATGCTATTGTATAGAAAAATTTTATATTTAGTGTTTTAGGAGTAGCATTCGAATAATATTGTTTAAAACTTAACCGTAAATTAAATAGCTGACTAATTGATTTTAGTTAGTAATTAAATTTAGAGATTATCGATATCGATTTGGATTTATTTAGGGGAGAAACTGAATGACTGAGTTTTTAGCTAAAATGGGTCCCCATGATATGGGCGGTGAAAATGCAGGTCCAATAGATATTGTTGACCATGGAATGACCCATTGGGAGAAGCACGCAAACGCTGTTAGAATGACGGTTAGTGGCAAGAAATTGGCAACATTAGATGAGATGCGCAGAGCTTGTGAAGATTTGGGCGAACGCTATTATGAACTTAGCTATTTTGAACGTTTAACGGAGGCTTTGGTTATTGTCCTTAAAGAAAAGAATTTTTTTACTGAGGAAATATTCAATAATAAAATGGTTGATGTCAGGGAACGTTTTAACGTACCAATAATATCCCTCCCAGATTCACATGATCATGATGGTAAACCCATACAGGAAGATGAGGTTGGTGAAGGACCTAATGATCATCAAGTTATGAATTTAGCCATACAAGATTTGTTGCAACAGAGTAATCTAATAACGGCAAATGATATCCGTAAAACAATTGAAAAATTTGACGAAGATTATCCGAATAGGGGGCAAAAAGTTGTAGTTCGAGCTTGGACTGATGAAGATTTTAAATCTCAGTTATTGGAAGATGCAAATCCTGCAATTGAAAGTATGGGCATCGATTTGGAACATGCAGCGAGACTTATTGTAGTTGAAAATACAGATTTGGTCCATAACATCATTGTTTGCACCCTATGTTCTTGTTACCCAAGAGTATTAATGGGACAACCACCAACTTGGTATAAATCGAGAAGTTATCGATCCCGAGTGGTTAACGATCCGAGAAATGTTCTTAAGGAATTTGGAATAGACTTACCCAGTTCAATTACCGTTAGGACACATGACTCAAATGCTGATATGCGATATATGGTCTTACCTCAACGCCCAGAAGGCACGGAAGGTTGGAGTGGTGAGAAATTAGAATCAATAATTTCCAGGGATGCTCTGGTAGGTGTCAGTATTCCTAACATTGAAGAGGTTATTTGAGAATCTGATGGCTACTCCTAATTTTTCTTCTTATACCCCAGCGCCGAATAATCTTTTTAAGGTTGGCGACCAGGTTGAAATCCGTCAAGGCATCCCTCCCGGGCATAGACGAACGCCGGCTTATATTCGGGGCAAATGTGGACTGATCGAACGTATCTGTGGTTCATTTTCGAATCCAGAAGAACGTGCATATGGTTTTGATGGTCTACCCAAGAGAATATTGTATAGAGTGACATTTAAGCAGGTTGATGTCTGGTCGAGTTATCAAGGATCTAAGAATGATACGCTTGAGTTAGAAATATTTGAGCATTGGCTTAAACCTATTATGTAGGTTGTTTGATTTTAAAACTGATAAATCCATTGAGAATAAACTTTTACTTACTGCGGCTCCAGACGGATATTTAAAGCGTATTTGACGATGGGGTTTTGCAACGATAACCTACATACAATAGTTGCGTTTGGTTTCCTGTTAATAGCTGTGAATATAAAATTCCGAATACGGTTGAATCAATGATGGGTCAAACCTCTTAAAGTTATGAGTTGATTGGTTCTGATAATGCATCAAGCTATTTATTCTAACAAAATTTCGCCTGACACTATTAAGAAAGGTATTGTTGATATATTCCCGATGTTATTGGGCACCGCTCCGTTTGGAATTGTTTTTGGAGCTTTTGCGCTTGAAATGGAGTTGGGTGTTTCGGGTGGCCAAGGTCTATCAGCATTTGTTTTTGCCGGATCATCTCAATTCGTTGGGGCTAACCTATACGGACAAGGAGCTTCATTACTTATAGTTTTCATTACCACATTTCTCATAAATCTCAGGCACGCTCTTTATGGGGCTGCGCTAGCTCCAAAACTTAGTCAAATACAACCTCGTGAACGACTCCTAATGTCGTTTTTTATAACGGATGAAGCGTTCGCCATTGTCAGTAGGTTTAATATAATTCGATCCAGATATTTTTGGGGTGCTGCTCTTGGAATGTATGTCAATTGGCAGATTTGGACTTTTATCGGCTTATTATCAGGTGGTTATTTGAAAGAATATTTGTCCCTAAATTTAGGTTTTTTTCTAGTGCCGGCATTTATCGCAATTATAATTCCCCAGATCAAAACAAAAAGTTCAATTCTTTGCGTTGCAGTGGCTGCAGGGCTGTCACTGGTTCTATCTAATTTACCGCATCAATCTGGTTTCATAATCGCAGCTATTTCAGCCATTATAGTGACGCTTTTATTTGACCATTTTTTCCCTGCAGGCGCTAACCAAAAGGATAATTCATAATCGTGAATATAATTATCATAATTTTAATAATGATCCTTGCAACTTTTCCTGTCCGCGCTATCAGCTTATTTGCTTTTTCTGGCCGGGAGTTGACCCCTGTAACCTTGCGTTTTTTATCATTGATTCCAATAGCAGTATTATCTGCACTATGTAGTCCATGGATATTATATCCTTCCGGATATTGGGAGAACCCATTAATGCTAACTGAGGTGTGGGCTTCATTAGGTGCAATAATAGTCTCGCGGTATGGGATGTTACCTACCATAATTGTTGGGATAAGTATTTATGTCGTTGGTAATATGTTTAATTAATAAGTTTAGTTGTACGTGCTATTTTAAACAATGTCATGGATCTATCATCATCTAGTGGGAAGGGTGTCGGTTTGACTATGGGGGTGTTAAAATAAGTTAATTCAACTTTAAATCTATTTTACACGTTGAAGTAACCCTGGGTTTGATTTTTTTTCAATACTTGATCCTTGATATTAAAGTGATAGCCTATAGTCCCGTATCTAAAATGGAGTTTTGCATGCGAGCACATCCTAGGCTTGAGGCTTTCAATTTTAAGAAATGGGTCGAAGAAAATGCAGATCAGCTTAAGCCGCCAGTTGGTAATAAGTTAATGCATACAGACTCAGATATGATTGTAATGGTTGTTGGAGGACCTAACACCCGGGTAGATTTTCACGATGATCCGGCCAATGAGTGGTTTTATCAGGTCAAAGGCGATATGATTTTAAAAATCGCCGATGACGGCGGCATTTATGACGTACCTATTTGTGAAGGTGAGGTCTTTATGCTACCATCCCATACTCTTCACGCCCCGCAACGCCCGCAAGTTGGCTCGATCGGTATAGTTGTAGAAGGCGCCCGCCATGCCGGAATGCTTGAAGGTTTTGAGTGGTTTTGCTTTGAGTGTGAAAGTCGCGTCCATCGTATTGAAGTACCGCTTGATGGCCCCGAAGGGATTGTCCACAAGTTACCAAAAATATTTGAATCATATCATAATGATATAAGTGCAAGGACTTGTTCTGAATGCGGCGCACTACATCCCGGGAAAGGAAAGCCACCAGAAGGTTGGGTTGGCTTATAGGATACGTCATACTATTCCTAAGACGTAAATGTAGAGTTAGCTTGTTAATCGGTCAGCACAGCCAACGGAGGCCAATTAGCGATTACCATGCTGATTTATTTGGGTAGCTTGCAGTAGAATAATGGAAGTTAAATACTTGATCAATCCATCTCCAACGATTTCTGTAGTGATACCTACCCTGAACCGTTGCTATACACTTCATCGTGCGATCGATTCTATTTTGAAACAAACCTCATCAGTAAATGAAATCATTATTGTTGATAATGGGTCAACCGACGGTACTCGTGATATGATCCAGTCGGATTTTGCAATGGTTACTTACGTTACGGAACTAAAACGCGGCGTTAGCGCAGCCCGCAATAAAGGGATTTCGATTGCCAATGGCCAATGGATAGCACTTCTTGATTCTGATGACGCCTGGCTGCCAGCAAAGCTAGAGCAACAGTTAAAGGCATACGATGATAATAAAAATATCCGTCTAATTCATACTGATGAAATTTGGTACCGAAAAGGAAAACGTGTCAATCAGATGAAGAAACACAAAAAAAGAGGTGGGAATATTTTTGAGTATTGCCTTCCTCTTTGTTGTATTTCTCCAAGTAGTGTTCTTTTGCATAAAGACCTAGTTGAAGATGTTGGGTTATTTGACGAGAATTTACCTGCATGTGAAGATTATGACATGTGGCTGCGGATTACCGCAAAGGAGCCGGTTTTATATGTAGATGAACCCCTTACTGTTAAGTATGGTGGTCACGAAGATCAATTGTCGTCTAAGTATTGGGGAATGGATCGTTTTCGTATTCAATCTCTTGAAAAAATATTAACTAATAAATTACTGACTTCTTCTCAGGAAGTTGCTGTGCGCACAGAAATGAAACGTAAGATCAATGTATTAATTCAGGGTGGAATAAAGCGAGGCAATACAGATATTGTAGATACATATTCAAAAAAACTGAAAAGCTGGGCCGATGGGAGATATTCGCTTAACTCCAGCCCACAAGAGGTTTTGTTATGATAGGCGCACCTGCAATCCGTTGGGTCATTGCGTTGAAGTCAGAAGCTAAACCAATTATTGAAAAATTAGACATGGTGCCTTCAAAAAAAGGAATAGATTTCCCAGTTTATAGAGATAAAAAGGGGTATCATTGGCTTATAATATCAGGTATAGGTCGAGCACGATCAGCTGCTGCCACCAATTATCTCCAGCAGGAAAGCGACGCCCCTCCATGGTCAGCCTGGATAAATATTGGTATTGCAGGATACGGCTATGACAGTTACGGCGCTCTTTATTTGGTTGATAAGATTACTCTTGAAAAATCAAACCTTGTTGCTTATCCGGGTGTAGCTTTTTCAACAAATCTTCCTCGAGCGGGGCTGTTGACCGTTAACAAGCCAAAAATGGATTATAGTGAGCCAAACCTTATTGATATGGAAGGATACGCTTTTTATGAAGCTGTAAATAAATTTTCCTGCCGTGAATTATTACTACTTTTAAAAGTCGTTTCGGATGGACCTAAATCAAACGTGAAAGAACTTACTTCAGGAAAGATTTCAAAACTAATTTCGGGTAATATTGAAAATATACTGAGCTTGGTAGTGCAATTGGAGGATTTCTCAAAATTAGAATTTAAGCGACTAGTACCACCAGATATTTGCCGCCAAATTAAAGAGAAATGGCACTTTACTGTCTCCCAGGAACATCAGCTTAGTATTTTAGTGCGACGTTGGACGTCCCTATTTAAGGAAAACGCTCTATTTTCTGAGATCAAAAATCAAAAAAGTTCGAAATCTGTAATCAGTTACTTATCTAAGGTTTTAGATGAATATGAAGTGGATTGGGGGCAGAGTTGATCGATACCATTTATTTTGAGGAAGATATCAGCGAACATCCACGTACTTTATCGATATTAGCTAAGTTTAAAGCAGCTCGAACGATTCCAATTAAAAGATTTGGAGAACTTTTTAATCAGCGGAAGCAAAATTTTCGGATCCAGAAAAGTAAACCTTCATTGATTTTGGCGCAAAAACATAACGGACACGTTCTGCAGGCGCCTGGAGGTTTTGGCATAGGTGGAACGAAGAACTTTTACTTCTCCCATATGTATAATTGTGTATATGACTGTCGTTATTGCTTCCTGCAGGGAATGTTTTCTTCGGCAAATTATGTTGTTTTTGTGAATTTCGAAGACTTTGACAAACAAATTGAACGGATTATCAATCAACACCCAGAAGAAACTGTGACATTCTTTTCTGGGTATGATTGTGATTCACTCGCCCTTGAGACTATTACAGGCTTCGCTGCCCATATTCTCCCAATTTTTAAAAATTATCCCGGTTCGCTTTTGGAGTTCCGGACGAAAAGTATTCAAGTTAATCCACTAACGTCCATGAAGGCAATTTCAAACTGTGTTATTGCCTATAGCCTCATGCCAGAAGTTATGTCTGTTGCTTTGGATAATAAGGCGCCATCGATCAAGAGACGCATTGAAACAATGTCCAAATTATCCAAGCAAGGTTGGAAGATTGGATTAAGATTTGATCCCCTTATTCACGGTGAAAACTGGCGGACACTTTATGAAGAATTAATTGAAGATGTGTTCAAGATCATACCGCAGAAATCAATTCATTCTGTTAGCTTTGGTCCTCTTCGATTTCCAAAGGCGATGCACCGAGACATTTTTAAGCTCTATCCTGAAGACCCTCTTTTTTCAGGGCCTCTCCAACAGAGAGGGCCCATAGTTGCCTATAGGCAAGAAATTGAGAATGAAATGGCAGATTTTTGTCGCCAGATGTTTGCCAAATTTATTCCTGACAGTATTATTTTTCAGTGTACACCAGAAGGACAGTCTCCTGAGCTAGAAAATAATGAAAGACAGACATATTCTAATAACGGGTAGTTCAAGTGGAATTGGTCGCGCTACTGCTCAGAAACTTCTTGAGGCGGGTGCGGTAGTTTATGGTATTGCCCGTAATCACGAGAAGTTTCAGCCAGATACTAAACGTTATAAACCTCTGACTATTGACGTTACTGATCTCAAAGCCCTTCCAGGACAACTTTCAGACCTGTTGGCTACACAACCAGAGATAGACGGTCTGATCAGCAATGCGGGTTATGGTAGTTTTGAAGGATTTGAGAATTTTTCCCCGGAAAAAATTTTTTCTTATATAAATGACAACTTAACATCGCACTTAGTTGTCACGCGTTGTTTGCTGCCGCACTTTAAAACTAAGAATAGAGGAGATGTTATTTTCATTGGATCTGAGGCAGCTCTGGAAGGGGGGAAAAGGGGTAGCCTTTATTGTGCCACAAAATTCGGATTACGGGGATTTTCTCAGTCAATAAGACAAGAAAGTGCTAATAAAAATATTCGTGTGACATTGATTAATCCTGGGATGGTTAGAACGTCGTTCTTCGATGATTTAAATTTTCAGCCTGGAGATGATGATGAGAACGCTATCGAGCCAACAGACATTGCAGATATAATAATAAATATTTTGTCAATGCGTTCTGGTACGGTCGTTGATGAAATCAACCTAACGCCTCAGAAGAAGGTTATTACCTTTGATTGATATGTACTCTGAAAAATGTACGAGAATTATGTAAACCCCATTGATCCTCTTGCCGGTAAGGTGATAGTGAATGTCGTTCGAAATCAGTACCTACGGGACAATCGAGCCAGCATTTCCTACATTCCATTACTGCGCCAAAGCGAGAAATCGTCGCGTTCTGCTAAAGCTCTGCTGGCGTGTCACTTTCGAAGGTAGAGCGGACGCCTTTTGATGGGTTTAATTCCGGTAGCTTTTAGCCACAAGCGGACATTGGAGAAGTGAGATTCGTTATTTCATTTCATTTTTGTTCAAAGGAAGCCCGCAGTGCCATTTTGTCGATTTTTGCCGCCGGTGTTTTGGGGAGCGAGTCAACTATAAGTACTTCGGATGGCACTTTGAACTTTGCGAGATTTTCTTTGCAATAGTCGATAATATCATTTGCCGTAACCGTTGCTCCTTCCGTTGTTACAACGAAAGCTTGGATGGCTTCGCCGCGATGAGAATTCGGCACGCCGATAGCGGCGGCTTCTTGAATTTCTGGGTGGGCGAAAAGGATTTCATCGATCTCGCGGGGAAACACATTGTAGCCGCCGACATTGACCATATCTTTCTTGCGGTCAACAATAGTTATTCGGCCCATTTCATCAATAGAACCTATATCACCGGTATAGAGCCAACCATCCCGAATGGCGTTCGCCGTTTCTTCGGGTCTGTTCCAATAGCTGGTGATCATTTGAGGGCCGCGGATTCGTAGTTCTCCAGCTTCATCTACCGGCATGACATCGACACCCGTTTCGGGATCGACTGCCTCAACATCAGTCATCACACACGGCAGGCCAACAGACCCTATCTTGTTGGGTCGATCACTCGGATTGCCGCTCAGTGGAGCCGCCTCTGACATTCCCCATAATTCATGCACCGTGTTCCCCGAGACCTCTTCCCATGCAGCAATCGTTGCATCGGCAAAGGCTGATCCGCCCCCAAGGCAAAGACGCAGTTGACTAAGATCGGTTTCTTTCAATGTTGGTACAGCTAATAAAGCATTGTAGATAACAGATGGGCCACCGGCAAAAATCGTCGCTTTGGTCCGTGCAATCTCAGAGATCACGACATCCGGTATAAACTTAGGTACCAAAACAATCGTATTGCAGCCATACATCGGTGCAACCAAAGAAACGCACCACCCCCAAATATGGGATACCGGCGCTACATTGAGCCAAATGTCACCGGCAATTGATGTGCTGTATAATCCATCCATCGATTTTGCCATTGCCAGCATCATTGCATGCGAATGGATGGCTCCTTTAGGTAACCCTGTCGTGCCACCTGTATAGGCCAAAAGCGCTAGATCGTTATTTTCAGGCATTGGATCTGGCAGTTTTAAGTCTCGCTTGCCGCGCCATTGATTAATGTCAACGCGTTCGTCGTCGAACGTGTAAAAATGAGTGACACCATTCGCCTCAGCTAAGGGCGCCAGAATTTCGACATGACTGACATCGCAAAGGATGACTGTTGGTGAAGCGTCTTCTATCAAGGGCCGAAGCTCGTTCTCGGTGTAAAGTGGATTGAACATGACAACTTGAGCCCCGGCCGCCCAGACTGCATTTGCGGCTACAGCGGTCTCAATTGAATTGGCCTTTAGAATAATGACCCGTTCATTCTTGGCACCCATCTCAATTAAATTATTAGCTAAACCCGCGACACAGGCATAATAATCGGCAAAGGTAATTTCATTTTCACCACTAATGACAGCAGTATGGTCTGGATGTTCTTTTGCCGCATGGGCGAGCATGTGAACCATAGATTCAAATTCAGGACGTTGTAGCTCTGGCGCCCGCTGTGAATTCTCATTAGTCATAAAAATTACTCCTCTCTAATTTTTTGGATTAAATTCTCCGATCCAGCGGCGTTGCTTCTCGTAGTTCTTTGGCAGCGTTTCCTCTGCAACCATCGCCTCAAGACGTTTTAGTTTTTCTGGTGTTTCTTCAGAAATTTCATCGACCCACTTTTTTAACAAGTCTTCATAATCGTTACCCACAGGACAAACATCGGCGCAGCGGCGGCAGCCGGTAATAATGCCACTGCCACGCAACATCGCCTGAAAAATCTCGGAGGATTCCATGCCGCGCAGTTTGGCAATCTGCTGCAACTGATCCTCTTCTGTCAAAATACTGGTGAGGTAATTCGACATAAACTCAAACCCAAAGGGCGAGCGATATGTGTCGCAGCTCTGCCAATCCCGATCCCAATGTTGGACGGCATCTGCCGGACATGCTGAGAGGCAGCGTCCGCATTCTGGTCCAAGACATAATGCGTCATCCATTTTTTTATCGGGTTCGATATCAGCTGATGTCATCACCAAACCGAGAATAACCCGTGGGCCATATTCCGGCGTAATCAATTGGTGGTTTAGGCCAAGTGTGCCAAGCCCCGCTTCGACAGCAGCGTGCTCCGCAGATAAGGGATGGGTCGCCTGCGTATCTTGGCCCTTGGTATATTTAAGCGGATCAACATGGTGATAAGGAACCATCAAGGCCGGTGCTCCGTTGTCTTCCATCCAAAACACCAGATCGAGCGCCAGCTCTTCTAAAGCTGAGATTAACAGCTCATCACCATAGAATTTATGTTGATCATTCCAGGCAGGCAGGCGAGAGGTTGCAAAGCTAATGCGTTTGGCCAGCACGATTACCCGAGCACCGTCGATCTCCGTGATATGAGAAGGCGTGCGTGGATTTTCAGAATTCGGCGGAAATTGATCCATCAGGCCACCATCAGCTATGCCTACAAGATCAACACCAAGCTCTTTGGCTTTCGTTTTAATGGCCTCTGAAGTTAGCGATGTTGGGATCAGGTCGTTCATGTCGTTTGTTCCGCTTTAAATTTCCTGCGCTGTGCCTTGGCTGCCTTACCTGTATAACCATCGGGGCCGACCCAGCGAACATTCCAATCGTTTAAGCCCGGTATTTCATCAACTTGTTTTCTGGCGGCTTTATAGGACTTCCCCTTGGCAATGCGTTCGGGCGTATTCTCTGGTATTTCCTTTTGTGGTTTGGCTAGAAATTCGTGATAGTCATCGCCAACGGGGCAAACAGCCGTGCATCGTGGACAGGTGCCAAAACAGCCCCAGACGCGGGTAAGTCCTTGCCAGTAATGCAGAAGGTCTTTCGAGTTTAGAATTTTCTCTCGGTTTTTATCATCCGCTTCGATAAATTTATGGAATAGATCGGCGGCACCATAAAAGCCCGTTGTTTGCGCTTCGATTGAGCATTGGCGCTTATCAATATGAAAATGTAATACAGCATCGGTCGGACATGCATAGAGACAGCGCGAACATCCCTCGCCAATACAGAGTTGTTCGGTCATTGGCGTTCCCGGTTCCAGTTCTGCATCGGTCACAACGACCGCCAGATTTACGCGCGGCCCGTATTCAACACACATGAAATTAACACCTAATCCCAGCGTTCCCATTCCCGCTTCAACAGCGAGATGACGTAAGCTAAGATGACCATAAGTACCAGACTTCAATTCCCAATCGGTTGAATTGTTGTTCATGACAAGACCAAAATGGCCGCGTTTTTCCAGCTTTTCTGAGACACGTCTAGCGATCTTATCGAGCCGTCGGTTAATCATCATATTCATCATCTGATAGGGTTCGGGCTCTCGGGTTCGAAAGCTTGCTACCGGGACACGAAGTGCCAAAACAATGACGCTTTTGGCATCAGGTGACATACGCTCGGGCGTTTGCGGCCAACGGGGGTCGGGTGGAAAGGCGTTCAGCGTCTCCGCACCTGCGATACCAGCCAGGTCGGCCCCACAGTCTTTTGCAATTTGAATAACATCGAAAGACGTTAACTTCATCATTTCACTCATACGAAAAAAACCCATACTAATGTGTTTGGAAATAGTTAAGTTGTGGGCCCCTTACTTTCTAACAATGATTCCATACAAACCCATAACAGTTCCTCCCGGTTTTGTTTTTTTACCGGAGCAGCAATTGTCATTTCCCCGACATATAGGGAAAACAACAGCCAAGCCTTGGCTTCTGCAATTTTTGGATCGGCATAAATTTCTGCAAACAGGCCCCGCATATAATCCATCCGCCGCTCATCTTCCTGGGCAATGATATGCCGTATTTTTGGATCTTTACGTCCCCATTCCCGGAGCGCTAATTCGAAATTTAACTGATCACCATATCGCTTAAAAATAATGTCAGACATGTGTTTCAGACGGCGTTTGGCATCTCCGCCAACCCGCTTAACTTCGTTAAAGACGACCTCGCTTCCGGTCTCTTCCCAGCGCACCAGCATTGCTTTCAGCAAGTCCTCACGGTCTTTGAAATGCCAATAGAAACTCCCCTTGGTAACCTTTAGATCACGCGCCAGGGCTGCAACGGTAACTTTGTCGATGCCTTCTTTGGAAAGTTTTTGAAGGGCAAAATCGATCCAGTCTTTGCGACTTAGGTTGGATATCGGCTTATCCATAATATTCCTGCAATTTATTAAGTCGAAATATTGTCTATACTTTATTTAAACCATACCCTAAGGTATGGTGTTTCAAAATGCAATAGCGGGATAATGGACGTTACCGGTTTAAAACATATATTAGGTAATTATCGGGTGCCAATTGAAGAAATTCTTTTGTCCAATACAAATAATGTCTGGTTTTGGGGTGCAGAAGGGACATTAATATCAGATCATAAAATCTAAATATCGTTTACAACATTGGAATATAAAATCATATTATAAAACTATGATTGAATATTAATTAGTTTCTAACGAAAGGAAGAAACAAAAATGTTATTTGGTATCCCTCGAACTATTTATAAAGAAGAACATGAGATTTTTCGGAATAGTGTCGCACATTTTTTAGAAAATGAAGTACTACCAGTGTATGAAGAATGGGAAGAAGCAGGTAGAACGCCACGAGAAATTTGGTTGAGGGCGGGTGAAGTCGGTCTTTTAGGTACTAGTACGGCAGAAGAATATGGCGGCATGGGAGGTGATTTTCTTTTTGATGCAATCGTACTTGAAGAACTTGGACGCTATGGAGTTTCTGCCCCATCCTTTGATATGCACGCCTATATTATTGCCCCAATTTTGAATAATTTTTGCACAGAAAAGCAGAAAAAAAAGTGGCTACCAAAAATGGTTAGTGGGGAGTGGATCTCAGCAATTGGTCTAACGGAACCCGGCGGCGGTAGTGATATGAAAGAAATCAAAACTAATGCTAAAGTTGATGGTGATTCTTATATTATCAACGGCTCAAAAACATTTATCACTAATGGCCATATTGCTGATTATGTGCTTCTGGCGACTAAAACTAACCCATCAATAGGTGCAATGGGTGTCTCTATGTTTTGGGTTGATATGTCTCTACCTGGAGTTAATCGCGGTAAAAATTTGAAGAAAATTGGCAATAAAGGTCAGGATACCGCTGAATTATTTTTTGATGACGTACGTGTTCCGGCATCCAATATGGTTGGGGAATTGAATAACGGTTGGTCTTTATTAATAGATGGTTTGGCACAAGAGAGGCTCGTTGTCGCTCTTCGTTCCATTGCTATGGCTGAGGTCGCGGTCGATCAGACTATTGAATATACAAAACAGCGCAAAACATTTGGGCAGACTGTTTTTGATTTTCAGAATACTCAGTTTAAACTGGCTGAGATGTCAGCAGATGTTGAGGCAGGACGTCCGTTTATTGATCGATGTATTGAACTTCATGTTGAAGGCGGTGTTACACCAGAATTAGCGGCAAAAGCAAAACTCTGGGCCACGGAATTGGCTGACCGCGTGTTAGATGAGTGCCTGCAATTGCATGGCGGTTATGGTTATATGTGGGAATTTCCGATAGCCCGTGCATGGGCTGATGCCCGTGTACATAGGATTTATGCGGGAACTAACGAAGTAATGAAGTATATCATTGCTAAAAAATTATAGCTCATAACTCATGTGTATCATGTGATTAATCCAACTATTGCTTCCCTTATTGAAAAATCTTGCCAATCAAAGGCTGATGAGGTCTTTTTAGTAGATGATAACCAATGTCTCACCGGTGAGCTTTTATGGAAACTTATTTGTTCGGTTGTTACATGGCTAAATAAGAAGGGTCTTAAAAAAGGAGATGTTGTTGCCTTTTATTGCACTAGCTCAATTCCTCATGCTGTAACATTTTTTGCTTGTCTCGTTTGTGGTGTCGTCCCCTGCTGTCTCCATGTCCGCGAAACTAACGAGCGAAATAAGAAAAGTATTAATTTTGTTAATGCAAAATATCTTTTCACTGACCAGGTTTTGTTTGAACAAGCTCGCAATCTGATTGAAGACGATGTTGTTATTGTTTTGTCCCCTGAATTTTTTGAGGGTAAAGAAAATAAATTCAAAACGGATCATATAGATTGGAATGATTTAGCCCTTATTTTAATTTCTTCCGGAACCACAGGTGAGCCTAAATGTATTTCTCACAACCAGAGGACGTTAGCTGCTACAGCAGAATACGGCCCGCATAGTTATAATTGTTGGTCTAATACCGATAGCACTATCGTCGTTATGGCACCTTCTTTTGCAGCTTGGGTTCACACAGTTCTTCCATTCATTTTTATTCAAGGGCGTATAGTATTTTCTTCTCAGTTCGATCCGGCCACCTTCCTTAAAACCCTCGAAGTTGAAAAGATTACGTTAGCCCCTCTTGTGCCGACTGCTTGGCGAATGGTGTTGGCTGGAAAACCGAAGAATTATGACCTGTCTCATTTAAAGACCATATTTTTCTCAGGCGAGCCAGGTTCCGAAAGTTTGGTAAAAGACCTCCAAGATAAAATTGGACCAAATGTTATGACGTCTTATTTGGCATCAGAGGGTGGATGTGCGTCTGGCGTTGTTGCGGACTCAAATATTCTATCTGTAGAAGGGCAGGCATCGTCGACCGGTTATGTAGTAAAGGATGCAGAGGTCAAAATTATCAATCCGGAAGGTGATTTTGAGGAAAAAATTCGGGTTGGTGAGGTAGGAGAGATTGTATTAAAAAGTGCTTCTGTCGCGTTAGGTTATTTTGCTAATCCAGCTTTGAGCCAGAAGAAATTTTTAAATGGTTGGTGGAGAAGTGGTGACTTAGGTGTGATTGAGGAGAACGGTCTGCTTTATGTTAAAGGCCGGCTAGACAACCAAATAAATACTGGTGGTATTAAGATCCATGCAGAGGAAGTTGAGGCGTGTTTACTCCAACATCCTTATATTCAGGCAGCTGCAGTTGTTGGAATTCCAGACGATAAATGGGGCCAGAAAATTATTGCTCACATTGTTTCAAATTATTCAGAGATGAATGCTGAAGAGATAGTCAATTTCTGTCTGATTAATGAGTTGTTACCAAAGGCACACTTACCCAAAGAATTTTATTTCCACGATAAATTACCAGTGGGCCCTACTGGAAAGCTGTATAGGCGAGGCTTATCAGCCTGAGTTTGTAATAGCAATTTGACATTTATACGGTTTAAGAGAATTATTTTACCAGAAATTAAGTAGGGCCATTTAAGAGGAAAAATAATTATGTCAATTTTAGATAACCAGCGCGTTATTGCCATTGAAGAGCATTATTACGATGAGGATCTTACAAAACATTTTCAAGGTCGAGATGGTATGCTTGGCGGGTTCGTTAAGGACAAAATTTCAGACGTTGGTGTCGGGCGTATCAAATCGATGGATGAGGCAGGCATCGATGTGCAAATTTTGTCCCATGGAGCGCCTTCAGCTCAGAAACTCGATGCTGATACTGGTCCAGGAATTGCGGCTGCTGCAAATGATAGATTATATGAGATTTGTCAGGCAAATCCAGATCGTCTAGCAGGTTTTGGTGCATTGGCGACAGCGGACCCAACATCTGCAGCGGATGAACTGGAGCGTTCCGTGACAAAGTTAGGGTTTAAAGGTGCGATGATCCATGGTCTTACGGGCGGTGAGCTGTTTATAGATGATCCACAATTTTGGCCTATTTTTGAGCGGGCTGAAGCTCTGGATGTTCCCATTTATCTTCATCCCGGCATTCCACACGAGAATGTAATCGACGTTTATCTCTCAGACTATATAGAAAAATATCCTGGATTTTTGAATGCCGGCTGGGGGTTTACGATGGAAACAGCAACGGCAGGAATTCGGATGGCCCTTTCTGGTATATTTCAAAAATATCCAAATCTTAAAATTATTCTAGGTCATTTGGGAGAGGGGTTGCCATTCTTGATGTGGCGGATTGATCTCGCTTTAAACCGCCCTGGCAATGATGGTGTTGAGTTTAGAAAAATATTTTCAAATAATTTTTATATTACGACGTCTGGTTTTTTTTCCGATCCAGCATTGATGTTGTGTATTCAGGAAATGGGAGCTGATCACATTCTGTTTGCGATTGATTACCCATTTGTTCCAAATGAGCCGGGACCTAAATGGATGGAGAGAATTATGCTTAATAGTGAGGATAAAGCTAAGATACTCCATGGCAATTCGGAACGACTTCTTAAAATGTAATGGGCTGTTATTCCCGCGTCCTTGATATATGACCAATGATCCTCGAGAATTTCTTTTAAACGTGTTTCGTGCGGCGGTCAAAGAGGCACAACCAAAGCTGTGTTTGCCACAGTTTCTTCCGGACAGCCCAAAGGGTAAGATTGTCGTTATAGGTGCTGGTAAGGCTTCGGCAGCCATGGCAGCTGTTGCAGAGGATCACTATGCTTCAGAAATTAGTGGGCTAGTCATCACCCGGTATGGTTATGCGGTTGATTGCCAGAATATAGAGATTGTTGAGGCCGGTCACCCAATACCGAATATCGATGGGCATAATGCTACATTAAGAATACTGGAAAATTTAGCTACCTTGAGTGAGGATGATTTGGTTCTTTGCCTTTTATCCGGGGGTGGATCTTCTTTATTGACTTTACCAACTGAGGGACTGTCTCTTGAAGATAAACAGCACATAAATGAAATACTAATCCGTTCCGGCGCAGCAGTTAGTGAAATTAATATTATACGTAAACATTTATCTCAGGTTAAGGGAGGAAGATTGGCTCAGGTTTGTATGCCAGCAAATCTTGTTACGCTGGTTATTTCTGATGTTGTTGGGGATGATCTCTCAGCAATTGCGTCTGGCCCAACGGTCCCTGATCCGTCAACTTTTGCCGATGCTATAGCGGTTGTTAATAAATATGATCTTGAGCTACCGACATCTGCAATGAAAATATTGAACGAGGGTTTACACGAAACACTAAAACCGGGTAACGAGATTTTTGATAAAAATAGGATTGAAATCGTGGCCAATGGGAAAAATTCCTTGGATGCCGCAGCCAAGGTGGCCGAGGCGGCTGGCATCGAGCCTATCATACTCAATGATTATTTTGATGGTGAGGCCAGAGATATTGGGCAAAAAATAGCAGGCGTTGCAATTGCTCATAAATACCAGGCACCATGCGTGTTGTTATCAGGAGGTGAACTTACGGTTAACGTAAAAGGATCTGGCAAAGGTGGTCCGAATACAGAGTTTTTGATCGCTTTGGCAATGGAGCTTAATGGGGCGGAAGGCGTTTTTGCTATTGCATGTGACACCGATGGGACTGACGGTTCAGGTGATAATGCGGGCGCGATGATTGCTCCAGATACGCTGAGCCGAGCTAGAAAATTGGGGCTTGATCCAACGGATACACTTATAAGAAATGATGCCTATAGTTTTTTCGATATATTAGACGATTTGGTAATAAGTGGCCCAACCCATACGAATGTTAATGATTTTAGGGCAATTATGATTGCTAGTTAGGATTTTCTATTAAGTCAAACATCATGCTACCAAAAGTCTCCCTGGCATCATCATGTTGTGGTTGAACTTCTAGAGAAAATAAATTCTGTTGCTCTGGTGTCAATTCGATAATCTCGTGGCCTTCATCTTCGATAGCTTTACGAGCTTCTATAACTTCCTGTTCAGCCTGATTACGCTGCCATAAAACAGCTTCCTGCACTGCTTCATTGATAGCGTATTTTAGTTCTTCGGGCCACGTGTAATAGGCTGTTCGATTACACATTATACTGCGTGAAATATAGAAATGATTAGAGACGGTATGATATTTGTGATGTTTGTGTACACCGTAGGTCACAGTATTGGCGAAGGGATTTTCTTGCGCGTCTAGGCTCCCATCAATAACACCAGCGATAGCCTCGGTTAAGTCCAGACGCTTTGGGCTCGCGCCTAACAATTGAAATGTACGCGCCTGTACATCGCTTGGCAAAACACGAATACTCATACCATCAAAGTCTTCCGGTGTGTGGATCGGACGGATTTTGTTTGAAATCTGGCGAAATCCATTTTCAAAATACCCTAAAATTTTATAATTGATACGCTCTTCAGTTTTTCTTGATAGATACTTGCCAAGATCCCCATCCATTGCACGCCTTGCCTGCGCGTTATCTTTAAATAAGAAGGGTAAATCAACAAAACCAAGTTCTGGTACCCGATCCGTTAAATAACTAGATGATTGGTATGAAACTGTAAGAAAACCGTGTTCGGTTAACCAAAGTATATCTTCGCCTTTAAAGCCAAGATCCATAATGTTATAAATATACTTGATATCAACATCTTTACCAAATTGGTTTTCTAGTCTGTCACCAATCATTTTTAGAGACTGGCTGAATGATGTGTTGGCTGGACCGTAGCCGCCTAATCTAATTTGGTAAGTTGTATTCACACTAAATCCTATAAAATTCTACCTGAGTTAATGAGTTTAACCATAGCTAAAATTTTATATCAGTTCCATGCTAATCACATAAATTAGATGTATAGTTAATAAATATCTTTCAGGTTTGGCTCTTCCCGGTTATGTAGGGTTCCATTATGTGCGGATTAACAGCAATTTTTAGTTATGAAAATAATGCAGCGTTAGTTGACGAGGCGGAGTTGCTTCGGATGCGTGAAGCTATGATTGCGCGCGGACCAGACGGAGCTGGTTCATGGATCTCATCCGACCGACGTGTGGGGATGGCACACCGTAGGTTAGCAATTATCGATATTGGTATTTCCGGTGCTCAGCCAATGGCATTGCGAGATGACGCCGGTGGCCTACTCCTGCAAATTGCATATAATGGAGAAATATACAATTTTAAGCAATTACGTGCGGAGTTAATTTCTCAGGGAAGTATCTTCACGACAAATTCCGACACGGAAGTTCTTCTTCGTCTTTATGCCCGTTATGGGATTGATATGGTCAGGCGCCTTCGCGGCATGTTTGCATTCGTAATCTGGGATGAAGCCAAGAAGGGTATGCTGCTGGCACGAGATCCCTATGGTATTAAACCGCTGTATTATAATGATGAAGGTGGCACGTTGCGTGTCGCCTCTCAGGTTAAGGCTTTGCTTGCAGGGGAGGCGGTTTCGACTGCTCCTAACCCAGCAGGTCATATAGGATTTTTTACATTAGGCTATGTACCTGAACCTCATACGATGTATGAGAAAATTCAGAGTTTGCCAGCAGGAACTAGTTTGTGGTTGGACAGAGATGGCAAGAGAAACCAGGGTACTTATTTCAATTTTCAGTCCGAAATAACTGAACTTGAAAATATTACCTTGAAGGCTTCCAAGGAAGAATTACGTGCAGCCCTAATTGAAACGGCTAAATTTCACTTGATCTCTGATGTACCTGTAGGTGTCTTTTTATCAGCAGGTTTGGACTCTGCAAGTATTATGGCGTTGGCTTCTGAGGTTGCAGGCAAGCAAATGGAAACTATGACGTTACGATTTGATGAGTTTGCGGGTAGTAGCCTTGATGAGGCACCAATGGCTGCTGATATTGCTAAACTGTATGGCACGCGTCATCAAACCCGAACTGTAAAAGGCGCTGATTTTAGCCAAGAAAAAGATGATTTATTAAGGGCTATGGATCAGCCTACAGTAGACGGCGTTAATACTTATTTTGTTGCAAAAGAGGCGGCAGACATGGGACTAAAAGTCGCTCTGTCTGGTGTTGGCGGAGATGAACTTTTTGGTGGATATGACTCTTTTCGTCAAATTCCATCACTGGTGGGTAAACTTGGTTGGGTTCCTTGTATTGGTGTGCTGGGGGCTGCGTTCCGTGTTCTTAGCGGTCCTCTACTAAAGCGGCTAACTTCGCCTAAATATGCATCATTTTTTGAGTACTCAGGTGATTATGGTTCTGCCTATTTATTACGTAGGGGTTTGTTTCTACCTTGGGAATTAACTGACTTTCTGGAGGCAGAATTTGTACAAAAAGGTTGGCAAGATCTTAATTTGTGCCAGAATTTGAATATGACTGTTGATGGGGTGAGAAAATCGCATAATAAAGTCTCCCTGTTAGAAAGTACATGGTACATGCGTAACCAGCTTTTAAGGGATGCTGATTGGGCCGGCATGGCTCATTCACTGGAAATTCGCACACCTTTAGTTGATACGACTTTATTTGCGAAACTCGCCGGCCGCGGATTTTCTAAATCTGATATGGCACTCAGTCCCAAGACGCCATTACCAACCAGCGTGATCAAACGACCAAAAACAGGGTTTGCGATACCTGTACGAGATTGGTTGTTAGATAATGAATTAAAATCTGGTAGTGATCGTGGCGTGCGAGGTTGGGCTAAATCTGTTTATGATGAATTTTTATTGGCCTAATTTTTTTTCGGTCGTTATTTAAAAGATATCTCGAAATAGTTATGTTCTTCTAGCTAGCAATAAATAATTGTTTGCATGGGTGACAGGCTGTAACCTAGGCTTCAATTTTTACGAAGGAAAATCTCATGTCATTCACCGCACAAATACCTTATGGCGCTTATTGGTCAACTCCTTTTTCTAAATGGCAAGGTACGTTATCCCATTTACATAGTATAGAATTCGGAGCGCACGTTGCTAAAGCTGAGCTTTTAAAACGTAATATCAGTCCAGAAGTTTTTGATTATGGTGTGTTAGGGATAACTGTTCCCCAGCATAAGTCTTTTCACGGTTTGCCATGGTTTACAGGAATGATTGGCGCGCCTGATGTTGCGGGGCCAACAATTTCGCAGGTTTGTGCAACGAGCGTTAGATGCATTCAGGATGCGGTACAAAATATTGAGTGCGATATGGCAAGTGTTGCTCTCGTTGCGACAATGGATCGTGTATCAAATGGCCCGCAGCTCTATTATCCAGCACCTTCTGGAATAGGTGGAACAGGCAGTCATGAAAACCTCACCCTTGATAATATGCAATTTGATCCGCTTGGTGGACATTCAATGCTTCAGACCGCGGAAAATGTTGCTGCAAGGCACCAGATTACGACTGAGCAACAACATGATATTGTTACCCAGCGTCAAGAACAATATCAAATGGCTTTGGCTAACGATTCTGCTTTTTTAAAGCGATTTATGTCTCTGCCGTTTGACGTGCCGTCGGCTAACTTTAAGAAAACTGCTGCAACGATGGAAGGCGACGAAGGCGTATTTATTTCTAATCCAGAAAAACTCGCAACCTTGAAACCTGTGCTTGAAGGAGGAACGGTCACTTATGGTGGCCAGACATATCCAACTGATGGCAGTGCCTGTATGGTAGTCACCACTCCTGATAAGGCAGACGAGTTGAGCAGAGATAAAAAAATAACTATCAAGATCAGGGGTTTTGGTATGGCTCGGGCAGAGAATGGATATATGCCTGAGGCTCCAGTACCCGCTGCGCAACGTGCTTTGGTCTCGGCAGGCCTATCATTCGATGATCTTGATGCGGTTAAGACCCACAATCCATTTGCGGTAAATGATGTCTATTTTATTAAACAAACCGGTTATGACAGTAAAAAAATGAATAATTATGGCTGTACCTTGATTTGGGGTCATCCACAGGGCCCGATGGGTGTTCGGGGTATTATCGAATTAATTGAAGAACTGGTAATTCGTGGCGGTGGCATTGGATTATTTACCGGTTGTGCTGCTGGTGATACTGGCATGTCAGTGGTCATCGAAGTTGGTGATAAGTAATTTTGCTGGATATAAGATGAATTCTAGCACAAAAAATTTTGACTATATTATAGTTGGTGCGGGCTCAGCCGGTTGTGTGCTAGCCAATCGTTTAACGGAAAACCGAGATAATCGTGTGTTGTTAATTGAGGCTGGGCCGACCGACCGTGATCCGATGATAAAAATTCCCTTATTATGGATGCAGTTTGTGAAGAATAAGTACCATGACTGGGGTTACGAAACTCAACCTGAACCGCATATGGACAATCGAGAAATTGAGTGCGTACGGGGTAAGGTGTTAGGAGGATGTTCCTCAATCAATGCAATGACAGTGGTCCGGGGCAATCGTTATGACTATGAACGTTGGAAGAAAATGGGTCTTGATCAGTGGGGGTATGATGATGTTCTTCCTTATTTTAAGAAACTAGAAAGTTGGGGTGGAGAGACCGGTGACGATGATCTTCGTGGTCTCTCTGGTCCATTTAAAGTTCGCCCAAGTACATATCAAGATCCTTTATACGATGCTTATTTAGCTGCCGCTAATCAAATGGGAATGGGTTTGGCAGAAGATTATAATGGTAAAGATCAGTTGGGTTTGGCTCGTTCTCAGCAAAATATATTTAAGGGCCGACGTTTCAGCTCAGCCGATGCTTTTCTTAAACCTGTTCTTAGTCGTCCAAATCTTACACTCAGACTAAAACAATTTGTGACGCGACTTGTTTTTGATGGGCAGAAGGCTGTGGGTATTGAGCTTGCTGGCTCAAATGGTCAGTTGACCGGGGTTAATGCAGAACGCGAGGTGATTATTTCTACCGGTGCAATAAATTCGCCGCACCTTTTAATGCTATCTGGCGTGGGTCCTGCTGATCAGCTTAAGAAACAGGGTATAGAAGTTGTTCAAGATGCCTCGGAAGTTGGTCAAAATCTTCAAGACCATATTTCAGCTAGTGTAGGTTATCGTAGAAAGCAGCCTGGGCCTTTTTTACCTAAAACACGTTTTGACAAGCTTGCTGTTGACCTGCTTCGCGCCTACTTCTTCGGTACCGGCGTTGCTGCTGACTTTCCAGGCGGCCTCAATGGTTTTACTAAAGTAGATGCAACGTTAGATGTGCCCGATACCCAGTTATTATTTAACGGTGCTCCAGCTGATTCGTATCCGTGGTTTCCCTTCATTAAGCCGGCTTGGCAAGATGGTTTTGGCTGTCGAGCCGTATTACTTCATCCAGAAAGTAGGGGATCTCTGGAATTTGTTTCGGATAATCCACGTACGCTGATGCATTTGAGACAAAATTTTTTAGCCACTGAGAATGATAGGCGTATCCTGAGAGAGGGATTTAAAATCTGTCGCGAGCTTTCAGAGCAATCTGCTTTAGATGAATTTAGATCTGAAGAGTTCTTGCCTGGCGTAAAAGTAAAAACTGACGATGAAATTGACGCGCATATTAGGGCAACTGGTATATCTGTTCATCATCCCTGTGGAACTTGCAGAATGGGAAGTGATGAGAAATCCGTTGTAGATGATTTTTTAAAAGTTAGAGGTGTTGAAAACCTACGAGTGGTTGATGCGTCAGTTATGCCCGATATTATTAGTGGTAATATTCATGCGCCAGTTTTAATGATTGCTGAGAGGGCGGCTGAATTTATCCAGGAAGATGGGTGAGGATTAGGTAATATTTGCTTTCATACTAATCTTCTGATCTTTATGCTTATGCTAAATTAACAAGGAAAGAATAAATGAAAATTGCTATACCCGACCTCGTCTCAAACTCATATTTTCCAGCCATCGCAGCTGTTGATTTAGGCTTTTTTAAAGAAGAGGGTCTGGATATGGAGTTGGAGCTTATTTTCCCGGTAAATCATACATTAGAGAAAATGCGCGACGGCGAAATTGATTTTGTAGGTGGTTCAGCTCATTCTACGCCTCATGCATTTCCCGGCTGGAAAGGTGGAAAATTACTTGGTGCATTAGCGCAAGGTATGTATTGGTTCTTAATATTACGAAGCGACTTAGGTGCAAAACAAGGAGATATTGAGGCTGTTAAAGGTTTGAATATTGGGGCGGCGCCTCTGGTGGACCTTGGGCTCATGCATCTCCTGACAGAATATGGTATCGATCTTGAAAAGGATAAAGTTAATATAGCTCCTGTGCCCGGTGCTTTTACTGGTAAAAATGTTAATTTTGGGGTCACGGCAGCAAAAGCGTTACAGGATGGAAAGATCGACGGGTTTTGGGCAAATGGAATGGGCGCTGAAGTTGCGGTTAAATCCGGTGCTGGCACTCTAGTTATTGATGCACGGCGTGGGGACGGTCCAGCATCAGCGTTTCATTATACCATGCCTGCTTTAATTACATCAGAGCGTCTTATTAATGATGAACCTGAAGTTTGCGCAGCAGCTGTCCGAGCATTGGTGAAAACCCAAAAGGCCTTGAAAGAAGACGTTAGCCTTGCAACTAAAGTTGGTCGTAAGCGCTTTCCTGCCGAGGAGGCTGAATTGATTGCAGATATTGTTCAGCGCGATCTACCTTTCTATAATGCGGCTATTACGCCAGACTTTGTTGCAGGTATGAGCAAGTTCTCTCAAGCCATGGGATTGATCGATGCACCTGTAACGTTTGAAGATGCTGTGGCAACTCAGTTTAGTGAGTTGTGGACGCAATAAGTTTAAACAATAGCATTCGACTTGTTAATCGAATTTATCATTGAAACCTGCATCATTAGTTCGAGAGATTTTTCTTGATCATCAAGGACGGCTTTAATTTCATCTTGGCGTTGCTTTCGAATTTTAGGATCTTTTTCTTCCATAATTTTTTTGTTACGGATCGTATGTGCTTGGACGTATTCAACCGCAATGGGGCGCCGTTGGCGATCATAGAGATCAAGTAGGTCATCGCTTTCTCCTTCATTTAGAATCTGAATAAGCTTCTCGGATACATTGACGCTGTCATGAACACCACCGTTCATGCCCATACCGCCCAGTGGATTATTAACGTGTGCAGCGTCACCGGCTAGTAATACGCGGCCTTTTCTGTAAGTCTCTGCGACGCGTTGATTAACTGGATATAACGTAGAATGTGAGATTGTATATTTTTGTTTTTTTGGAGCGAACCCCTGAATGCGCGATTCGAGAAAGTCAATATCAAGGAGTTCTTCTTCGGTCATATCTGGATCGGTCGGAATTAAAAATCGCCACATTTCTGGAGCACGTATGACAGCGCACCATTCTTTTGGATCAGTAATATAAGCAACGGGACACATATCAGGTACAACTTCTGTGATATCATCCGTCGTACTTACAACCATAAAAAGCTCAGGATATGTAAAGCCTGGAAAACCAATATTCAAGGTTTTACGTGCGAAACTTCTCGAGCCATCACAGGACATCAGATAATCGCCTGTAATAGATTGTGACCCATCTGGGGTATCAAAATGAACCGTTACTGAGCTATCATCTTGTTGAAGACTGGTCGCCCGTGCGTTAAATTTTTGCTCAACGTTAGGGTAATTTACGAGAATATCTGAAATAATCCGGGTGAGTTTATACTGTTCGGCCTGAACTCTATAGGGGTGTTTGGTAAATTCAGATATTGCGGTCATATCGAATTCAGCGATCAACCCTTTCTGGCGGTCACGATATTGGAATTGGGGTGTTATCAATCCCTGTTTAATAATTTCCTGTACAACGCCGAGCTCATCCAACATATCTAGGGTGGGAGGGTGAAACGTTGACGCACGCATGTCTAAAGGGAGATCACTCTCTGCTTCCAGAAGCGTGACATGAATACCTGCTTTCGCCAGGATAAGAGCTGCAACGCAACCAACCGGCCCCGCGCCTGTGATAATGACATGCTTCTTGTTGGTCACATATTTTACTCAAGATTTAATTATTTACACTGTAATTGTATACAAAGCATGATTATGTAATTCAAACGCAAATATTTAGATATTTTATGAGTTTGGTTTATAAAGCGGTTAGAAACAGTATGTTAATTTATTATATGACACGTTATGATGTAGCATTTCGTGTGTAATGCTTTGAAACCACCATTTTTATAAAGAAGTATTGTATCCAAATTTATACTTTAGATAAATGTGTAATTTTATTACCATACTCTGAATTTTTGTGATCATATCGTTAGTTTTAATATGGGGGGGATGTCTAAAGCAGCTCAACGTGCTTACACAGCAATTAGAGACTCGATTATCGGCGGCGCTTATGCGCCGGGGATGCATCTCACAGAATCTGAATTAGCCGAAATTGTCGGTGTCAGTCGTACTCCTGTCCATGATGCTTTATTACGCTTGAAGGCTGACGGATTGATTGAGATGCAACGTAACCAGGGTGCGCGGGTAAAAACCTATCCTGACCGTGACATCGATGAAATATTTGAATTACGTGCTTATCTCGAAGGTTATGGAGCGGAACTGGCCGCACATGATATTAGCGATGAAGATATTACACAACTTGAAAAACTCGCAAATGAGATGGAGGCTCTTGGAAGGGTTCAGGATACTGCGGGCCTCTATGAATTTGCCCGGATAAACAGTAGTTTTCATAAAAAAATAATAGAAGCTTCCGGAAGTGTTCTTTTAACTTCATTGCTTTCGCAATTGATAGATATGCCTTTGGTTGTCTTGAAAGAACATTCATGGCGTGGTCGGGCTAATCAGCATCGTTCAAACCAACAGCATCGTAATATTATTGATGCGCTCAAAAGCCATGATCCAAAGTGGGCAAGATCAGTTATGTATGGCCACATTATTTCAACTCGGCCCCACCCTGAATCAAAACCCTAAAACTGTTCAAATAGCATACCTTTACCAATAAATTTGTCGTCAATACCCATGGTTCGAAACGAATGCCAGATGGAAGCTACATTAATTGGGATGACAGGTTTTTGTAATTGTTTTTCCAACGTCGGAAACTGATCTACTGTACTCAAATTTGTTCCAACCTGAACGATGGCATCAACTTTATCGCTATCAAGTTGATTTAGAACGACGTCGACCACATCGTGGCGCGGTGTATGTGAAATTGAAGTTGCAGTATCGCATTTTAGACCAATCACTTTAATAACATTAAATCCTGATTCTGTGAAAAATCGATAGACCTGCTCATCACCAACAGGTTGGTAAGGCGTAATTACCGCCACATTTTTAACTTTAAATGCATTAAGCGCATCCTGCACCGCTTTAGCCCCTGAGGTCAGTCCCATATCTGGTCCCATGATATCGCGGAGACGATCCTCAAATTCTGCATTACCCTCAAGTCCACCCCAAAAGGTTTCAGCCGACATTCCCATCATTATATAGTCCATCTCTGCCGTGAGAATATCACGCATTGCGAGGGGGATTGTTGGACGAATGGCATCAATAAATGCTAAAAACATATTGTCGCTGGTCAAGTCAGGTTGATTGACCCAGAAACGGGCAAAGTGCCATGTGACACCTTCAGGCATAAAGCGCTGGCAGTCATATTCGACGGCTGTATTCGTTGACGGAATAACAACTCCAATGCGGCCTCTTGATCCAATCCAGGGCTCCTGCGGTTTTGTCAGCTCAACAGCTTGATCCATAATTTATATCCTCGTATGCATTTATTTTTATTTTATATACAATTTATTTATTAACTTAAATAATTTTATATGTTTTAGAGCATTTGCCCGTTTGATCCTGAGTCTATAGGCTAAAGGTAAATGAGTGTAAATGGAAATTGGTTTATGGCGCAAGAATTTGATAAATTTGAGGATATCAGATTATCCATCCGGTCGCTCTGTGGCAATTTTCCGGGTGAATACTGGCGAGATCTCGACAGGAAGAAATCTTATCCAACCCAATTTGTGAAGGCAATGACTGAAAGTGGTTTCCTTGGTGTTTTAATACCAGAGAAATATGGCGGCAGTGGTATGGGTATTTCGGCGGCTGCCGCAATCCTAGAGGAAATTCATAAATGTGGTTGTAACGCGGCTGCCTGTCATGCGCAGATGTATATTATGGGGACTATCTTAAGGCATGGTAGCAATAGCCAAAAATCTGAATATTTACCAAAAATAGCTTCTGGAGAATTACGTCTGCAGGCTTTTGGAGTAACTGAACCGAGCAGTGGTACTGATACTACCAGGATCAAGACGACAGCAGTTAGAGATGGTGCTGGATATATAGTTAACGGACAGAAAGTATGGACGTCGCGGGTTGAGCATTCTGACCTCATGCTGCTTCTGGCGCGAACCAGCCCTCGTGGGGAAAAAGAAAAGCGGCACGAAGGTATGTCAGTTTTTCTTATTGATATTAGGGAATCTGTTGGGAATGGTCTGACAATCCATCCTATTTCAACAATGATAAACCACGCGACAACTGAGGTCTTTTTTGATGATCTTTGTGTTCCGCCCGATGGCTTGGTAGGTAATGAAGGCGAGGGCTTTAAATATATCCTCGATGGAATGAATGCAGAGCGTATTTTAATTGGGTCCGAATGTATTGGTGATGCTTACTGGTTTATTGAAAAGGCGACGAATTACGCCAAGGAACGCAAAGTGTTTGGACGGGCGATCGGACAAAACCAGGGAGTTCAATTTCCGATCGCTAAAGCGTATGCCGCGACAGAAGCAGCCAAATTGATGGTCGAGAAAGCGTCTGCATTATTTGATACTGGGAAGGATTGCGGTGCAGAGGCTAATATGGCGAAAATGCTGGCGGCGGATAGTTCCTGGGAAGCTGCTGACATGTGTCTGCAAACCCATGGTGGATACGGGTTTGCTGAGGAGTATGATGTTGAGCGAAAATTCAGAGAGACACGCCTCTATCAAATTGCACCGATCTCTACCAACTTAATCCTCTCATATATTGCTGAGCATGTGCTCGGCCTTCCAAGATCGTATTAGGACGCTATAGATGATTGAAGTTCCAATCAAAGAGTTACAAAACTGGGTTGGTCGTAGTGAAATTGTTGAGGATGTAATATCTTTGTCTGCGGTAGCTAATCTGAGTGCAACTGTTGGCCGTGATCCCGGTGAGTTACAATATGGCGATCCATTGCCACCCTGTTGGCATTGGCTATTTTTTAACCGTGGAGCTGGCCCGAAAAATTTAAGGGTCGACGGTACATTTGCTAACAGCGATTATATGCCTCCTATATCATCACCGCGTCGAATGTGGGCAGGAAATAAAATAAAGACTGATAAATCCTTGACGATTGGGAGTTTGGCAAAGCGCATTACAACTATAGAAGAAATTATAGAAAAAAGGGGAAGCTCTGGCCGTCTAATATTTTTACGTGAACGCACGGAGGTTGCTGATGATAACCACGGTAGTTTAATAGATTGGAGGACACTTGTCTTTCGTGATGAAGCCGTTAAATCAGAACGGCAAAAACATAATCCCGCACCGACAACAGGAATTTGGCTTCGGAAAATTAATCCAGATCACATATTACTATTTCGCTACTCGGCTCTAACTTTTAACAGTCATCGTATTCACTATGACCAGGAGTATACTAAAAATGTTGAGGGTTATCCGGAGCTATTGGTTCATGCACCTTTGACCGCAACATTACTATTGGATTTATTACGTCAGGAGATGCCCTCGTCTGAGGTTAAAGAAATAAATCTAACGGCAATGGCTCCGATCTTTGCTAATAATTCTTTTAGTGTTAACGGGATGCCTTCAGAAGATGGAAAAAAAATTCAGCTTTGGGCTACGACAAAAGACGAGAATTTGGCGATGAAGGCCGATGTTTTATTGGTTTAGTTATAACCAATATTTAATACACAATTATTGATTAGACGCTACTGACCTGTTTATCACGACTGAGCAATGTCGCCGCGAGAATAATGACGGCGCTACCAGCCCACACCCATATATCCGGCACTTCGTTGAAGAAGATGTAACCAAAGATAGCACCGGCTATCAGGCGAAAAAATATCATTGGGTCTGCTATCGTTATATCTGCAATTCTGTATGCCTGGGTTGTTGCAAGGTGTGCAATGGTTGAGCAAATTGCGTTTATCGACACCAGATACCATCCCCATAGATCTGGCCAGGACCAAACAAATAATGCGGGTATCAATGTTAAGGGGGTCGAAAGAAGGGTCATCCAGGCAACGACAGTTGAAACAGGTTCATATTGAATGAGTTTTTTGGCGGTTAAATTTGATGCCGCCTGCTGTATGGCGTAAGAAATAACCAACATAACGCCAAAGCTGACTATAATAAAACCTGGTCTCATGATAATGAGAGCACCGCCCAGACCCAATAAGACCGCCCCCCATCGATTTAATTTTGAAGGTTCACCCATAAATGCTATGGCGCCGCCGGCAGTAAATAAAGGCGTGATAAAAGCGAGCGCAATAACTGTCGCTAATGGTGTAACGGTAATTGCAGTGTAAAGACATAAGAGGGCCGTTGTTTGCATAATGCCTCGGAAAATATGCAGTTTAAGGCGATGCCCTGGGTGCCAGTTAAAGTCTTTGGCTAGGAAGACATGCAACAATAATAGAACACCGAGGATGCTTCTAAAGAAAACGATAATAAATGGATGCATGTCCACCGCAGCCATACGGACAGCTACGTTGCTGGCACCAAAGGCAGCACCGGCGAGTATCATCCAGAAAACTCCAAGTATATTAGCATTTATCTGGCTTTGTATATTTTTAGCCGCCATAAGATTTATGTTGTATACAATTATTGAACTTTGCCAATAAGATTGGACGGAAAATAAACATTAGGGATTTATTCCCCTTTTATTTTGTATACTATATTGGCTAGAAAATAAAAAAGAGCAGTGGACGATGAATGATGATAATCGTGTTTTAATAGCGGGTGGTGGACCAATTGGTTACACGACAGCTCTTAATCTGGCTAAATTTGATATTCCGTTTACATTGTTTGAAGCTGGAGAAGAAATTTCCGAGGATCCTAGAGCAGCCACAATCCATCCTCCCACCCTAGAGATGTTTGATACCATCGGTCTAACAAAAATATTTATGAAACGGGGATTTGTTACACAAAACTATCATTTCCGCGACCGTAAGCAGGGATTGATTGCTGATTTTAATCTTGGTGTATTAAAAGATGATACTGCCTTTCCCTATCGCGTTATGCTGGAACAACATAAGATTAGCCGAATTATTGCTGATGTACTTGAAGATTATGACCAACATGAAATTCTGAATAATCACACTGTAGAAAGCGTTAGCCAGGATAACGATGGCGTTATTGCCACTATAAATACCCCAGATGGACTTAAAGAATTCAGAGGTCGTTATATGATTGGCTGTGATGGTGGCAGGAGTAATGTTAGAAAATCAATCGAAGTTGATTTTGAAGGCTTCCAGTTTGAGGAAAGGTTCCTGGTAGTTAGTACACCATATGATTTTGGCCAACATGGCTATGCGATCACTAATTATATTGCTGATCCTGAAGAGTGGTGTGCTTTATTCTGCGTTAAAGGTCCAGATGATAAGGGTCTCTGGCGTGTTGTATTTCCAATTGATTCTGACTTTACCGAAGATGAAATTTTTGATGATGACGCTATTGAAAAAAGACTACAAGGCTTTCATCCGAGAGAGACTAAATTCACAGTAGTTCATAGAAATCTCTACCAAGTACACCAGCGCGTTGCGACGAAATATCGAGAGGGACGGATTTTAATTGCCGGGGATGCAGCACACATAAATAATCCGCTTGGTGGTATGGGCATGAACTTTGGATTTCATGATGCATTTAATCTGACCGATAAACTAAATAAAATCTGGTTTAATGGTGCCAGCGAAGACTTATTTGATCAATATGAGCGTCAACGTAAAACTGTTGCTTCTGAATACCTGCAGGCCCAAAGCATCGAGAACAAAAAGAATCTGGAACGTAAGAACCAAGCTGATCGGGAAAAGTTTTTTGATGAATTGCGCGGGATCGCGGCCGATGATGAAAAACAGCGCAAATACCTGCGGCGAGTAGCCATGATTGAGGGTGTTGAGCGTGCGGCCTCCATTTCTTAAACTGCAATAAAATGTTTAGACAGCCTAAATTTTAGCTGTGCGCTCCAATAACAAAGTTATTCCACATAGAACGCCTCCTGCGATTTCGACAATATACGCATTTGCGAAAGCTTGTGATGGTAACAATAAGGCCAAGCCGCCAATTATGTAACAGGCTCTTTGAAATAAAGTTAACTCTCTTGTTAAGTATCCAGTCAATCCTGCTGAAGCAAACCAAATACCGATAATGGCCGTGATAAAAACAATTGCTATATCGATTGGAGCACCAACCATGATGAGGTTCGGTGCTATGACAAATAAGAACGGAACCACAAATGCAGGCCAGCCAAATCTACATGCGGCGACAGCAGTTTTCATCGCGTTTGTTTCAGCGAGTTTTGCGGCTGTGAAAGCGGCAAGTGCAACGGGCGGCGTGATCATCGACATTAATCCAAAATAGAGGACAAATAAGTGCGCCGCCATTGGTTCGACGCCCAATTCGATAAGTGGTGGGGTTGCTAAAACGGCCAGCAGAAAATAGATCGCCGTCGTTGGCATTCCCATACCCAGAATAATACAAATAATGGCCGTTAGCCCTAAGAGAAGAAAGAGATTACCTTCACCAACCTGAACTAGGAGGAATGTCAGCCCAAAACTCAGGCCCGTAGCATCAAGGATGCCAATAATCATACCCGCTGTAGCACCTATAATAAGAATATCAACTGACATCTCACCGGTACGTTGGAGGCACGAAACTAAAATTGGTAATGTAAGCTTCTTCCCATTATAGCTAAATATCATACCAAGAACGACAATCGAAATAGCCCCAAACAGTGCCGCCGTTTCTGGCGGCGAATTCCATGAAAATAATGCAGTTATCAAAACCGCGAAGGGTACAATGAAATACCATCCTTTTTTCAAGACTTTAAAAATTGGCGGGATTTGATCTTTTGGAACCGGTTTAATACCAGTTTTTCCTGCTTCGAGATCAGCCTGCAGGAAGACGGCTATGTAATACAACAAAGCCGGCAAAATAGCTGCAATAACGACTTCCTGGTATCGGACTTCTAGCAGTTCTGCCATGAGAAATGCAGCGGCTCCCATAATGGGTGGCATGATTTGTCCGCCGGTTGATGCAACAGCTTCGATTGCTGCAGCAACGGGAGCCACATAGCCTCCCTGGCGCATCAAAGGAATGGTAATCACACCCGTAGATGCAACATTGGATACTGCACTACCTGATATTGATCCAAATAAACCTGAAGCAACAACAGCGATTTTTGCCGAGCCACCTCTCGAGCGGCCCATAATTGCGGCAGCAATATCGGTAAAAAATTCAGAGCCTCCTGAGTGCAGCAATACCTGACCCAGGAATATAAAAATAATGACGACAGTAGTGATGATTGTTAGTGGAATCCCTAAAATACCAGTTGTGTCAATGCCGAGAAATGAGAAAAACTGAGCAGGCGCCATAGCACGGCCATTTAATTTTCCAGGGATTAAATCGGCAAAAAAAGCATAAACAAAAAAGCCGAGTAATACCGCACATAAACCCCAGCCAGCGGTTCTACGAAGCGCTTCCGTTGTTAAACTAACCAGAATTATACCGACTATGGCAGTTTCAACTGGCAGATAAGCAAAGTCTAGGAGAAGTCGTGGGTAGCGGAAAAATAAATAAATTCCAATGCTAAACCCTATTAGGGAGAATATTTTATCGTACCAGGGAAGGGTGCCTCGTATATTTGGGCTGGCGGGAACATTTAAATAAATAATAGCAAAAGATAGACCTAGGACAAGACACATTACCTGTTCGGCTATAATTTCTATACCCAGATCAACAACTAAGCCACTTGCCCAGAATAATCCGATAGCACCGAGGCTAATGCCAAGTATAGGTGTTAACGCCTGCGCTACCGGTGAAGGTGGCGCAGGCGTTTTATTAGACTTTATTTCGGTATTTTCTACCGGTTCCAAGTACCCTTTACCTTATAGAGTTTCATTGCACCCGGGTGGTATGCCAATTTTTGATCTTTGGACATTCCTTTTGCAGAAAATCCACGCCACATTCCAGAAGCAGCAACCAACGCCTTTTTGTTTTCGAACATTGCTTTTGTTACGCGATAAACAACGTCATTGGAGACGTGTTTTCCAGCAAACAAGATGTAGTCAAAGTGAAAGAGATTAGTTGGAACCTCAACACCTGGAATTTTTGGATTTGGTTTTACAGTTTTGATAAAGGCACCCGGGATAATTTTTGCGATTCGGGCCTGTGCTGCAGCTGAATTATCCAGCGACAGGAAACGAATGCCCCCGGTTTTCTGGGCGATACGTTTCATAAAACCAGAACCATAGGCGCCAATAGCAAAATCAATTTTACCAGCCATCAAAGCTTTCCAGCTTGGAACAAGTGCTGAAATTGGAACACCCTTCAGGTCTGCCGGTGTCATTGAGCTTGATGCCATGGCTGCTTTAACTAATTCGTTAAATAAGGGAGCTGCCTTAAAGCCAGATGGACCTCTGGCACCCTTTAGATCTTTGACGGACATATATTTAGAGGGTTTAGCCACCAAAGGCGCAACGCGGAATTTCATTAACGTGGCCACAATCTTGATATTTGGATTTGGATGGCCTTTGGATAAGACCTCTCCTTTTATGGCCCACGTCGTTTGCATTATATTAGCAGCACCAAATTCCAACGATCCTGAATTTACAGCTGGTATATATTTTTGTGTTCCTGCCATTGGGGCAGGGCGCATTTGCATGCCAGCAAATTTAGAGGTGATGCTGGCAATAGCTGCTGTTACCTGGCTTGTTGCACCGGTTTTGGTTGTCCCGATACCAACTGTTTGGGCAACGACTGGACTTACTGCAAATGCAGTTATACCAGCAAGTGTTAATATTTTTGTGAAATTCATCCTTTTTTCCTCCTGGAAGTTATAAATTTGGTCTTTAAATAATTTTAGACTACGGCTTTATTCTCTCGTTTATTAGTTAGATCGTTTTTTTTTCTTATTTGCAACGTGTTAGGGAGCCTTTTATAGGTAGTATCGTCGCGTATTCAGATTTAAACAAGAAATTTCAAACTATGCATCAAATAAATGACACTCGTCCGATATTTTAATCCAATGGCAGAATTATACCAAATCACTATGTATTGTACACAATAATTAATGATCTCATTAACATAGATCCGAGCTAAACTTGGTACCACATGAATTTTCCAAAGAATTTGCAATTAGAAAGTTAAAATTGTACACAATTATGCTATCATTTGGATAAATAAGCGTCTAATTTTGCGGCCAGAATGTTACGAATTATTGGTAGGGGATGAATAGAAGAACATGCCAGACAAAACTTCCATACTCGTGACGGGTGCCTCAGGACGCACAGGACGCGCTGTTATTTCTGCATTAAAAATGCACGACGTTACAATTAGAGGTTATATTCGTAGACGGGAAGTTGCTCAAGAGTTGAAAACCCTCGGCGTGGATGAGATCGTGCTGGGGGATCTTTTCGATTTTAGTGTTTTAGAAGGAGCGGTTTCCGGCTGTGGACATGTGATCCATATTTGTCCGCCAATGAACCCTCGTGAGACTGAATTGGCCACAAAAGTTACCGATTTGTGCCTTAAGCATGGTGTGCGTCGTCAGCTACTTTATTCTGTTTTACATCCATTATTATCCGACGTACGCCACCATAATCTCAAACTCAAGGCTGAAGAATATCTGGTCAATTCCGGCCAGACGTATACTATTTTGCAGCCGGGGCGTTACATGCAGCATCATGTGCCGATCTGGAAAGAGATTATGGAAACTGGCAGACATCGTATGCCGTTTAGTGTCGACGCTAAATTTAATATTGTTGATCTGGCTGACCTCGCGGAGGCCGTAGCAAATGTGTTAACAGGGGACGGACACGCGTCGGCGACTTACCAACTGGCGGGTCCGCAAGCGCTAAATCAGATTGACATGGCCCGGATAATTTCCGAGGTAACTGGTAAATTGATTGCAGCCGAACCCAAGCCCGCTGACGAATTTCGTGCTGGAGCAAAAAAAATTGGTATGCCGGCTGATCGAATTGAACAACTTTGTATTATGAACGAACATTACGATAAGCACGGGTTAAAAGGTAACTGTAACGTTCTTGAGTGGATCCTTGATCGTCCCGCAACGGATTTTGCTACTTACATCAAAAATAATTTAGCCTAATATTATAGTTAATAAATTTGGAGATACCTAGATGACTATTCCCGCAAAAGATCGTGACCCAAAGTTAAAGGGGCCGCTGGCCGGTGTCCGCGTAATTGAAATGGGACAATTACTTGCCGGACCTTTTACAGCTTCCCGTTTAGCTGACTTTGGTGCTGAAATTATTAAGGTTGAGACACCGGGCAAGGGTGATCCAATGCGTGAGTGGGGACATCACCGCTGGGAAGGAAAATGTCTTTGGTGGGCGACATTGGCTCGGAATAAAAAATCAGTAACAGCAAATCTACGCGATGAACGGGGACAGAACCTCGTTAGAAAACTCATTGTTGAGGCGGATGTTTTGACCGAGAACTTTAAACCAGGTACTTTGGAGAAATGGGGTCTCGGTCCTGATGAGTTGCACAAAATCAATCCAGGCCTGATTATATCGCGGGTGTCGGGTTATGGACAGACGGGCCCCTATGCTGAGAGACCTGGCTTCGCTAGTGTAGGAGAGGCCATGAGCGGCATGCGTTATATTAATGGCTTTCCAAATCAGGCGCCTCCCCGTACGGGTTTATCTTTGGGTGATACCCTGACCGGTATGTTTGCAGCACAAGGTATATTGATGGCGCTTTACTGGCGGGATGCAATGGGCGGCGGTAAAGGCCAGGTGGTTGACACCTCTATTGCAGAATCATGTCTCTCGATGATGGAAAGTGCATTGCCGGAATATGATAAGCTTGGGGTCATCCGGGAGCCTAGTGGTACTGGCCTGGCGAATGTAGCCCCCTCAAATTTATATCCTACGAGAGATGGAAAATACGTGATAATAGCGGCAAATATTGATGCTATGTTCCGGCGTCTTTGTACGGCAATGGATAAGCCCGAGTGGATTGAAGATCCCCGCTTTGTTGATCATAAGTCGCGCGGCGCTAACGCCGAATTACTCGATGGCTTAATTGGTGAATGGACGGCAACCATGACGGCGGTGGATCTTACCAAACATCTTGATGATAATGGCGTTGTCGTCGGGCCCATAAATACAATCGCAGATGTCGCTGCGGATCCCCATTATCAAGCACGGAATATGATCCGCCGCGAAAAAGACGATTTCTTTGGTGAAATTGCTGTTCCGGGGATTGTCCCAGTTTTAAGCGAGACGGGGGGTGACGTCGGTTGGCTTGGCTCGCCAGCTCCGGGAAGTCATAATGAAGAAGTTTATAATGGTGTTCTGGGCATTAGTGTTGATGAGTTAACGGAGCTTGCGAAAGATGGTATCATCTAAAATTGAAATTTGTGAAGTTGGGCCGCGAGATGGATTGCAGAGTGAGCCACGGATCTGGAGCGTCGAAGAGCGCGTTGAATTAATTGATCGCCTCTCGTCAACGGGTGTTCCCAGGATCGAAGCGGTAAGTTTTGTCAACCCAAAGCGGGTGCCGCAAATGGCAAGTGCGGAAACTGTAATGGCTAAAATTAAAAGACGAAGTGGAGTTTCTTTCGCAGGGTTGGCATTGAATGCACGCGGCGCTGAACGAGCAATTGAAGCTGGGGTAGATGAGGTGCGTTATGTCGTCGTTTCCAGTGAAACCTTTAATCAGCGTAATCAGGGAGCCACTATCGATGAGAGCCTGGCGGGCTTCTCACAAATTGCAGACAAGGTAACTAATGCGGGTCTCAAGCTTTCGGCAACGGTAGCGGCGGCTTTTGGGTGCCCTTTTGAAGGGAAAGTTGAACCGCCACAAGTAGCGCGGATTGCCAAACAGCTCGTCGATGGTGGTTGCGTGGAGATTGGTATGGCCGATACAATTGGCTCCGGCGTTCCAACCCAGGTAACCGAGATTCTTGGCTTGGTACGTGATACTGTTGGCTCTGATATTGGTCTGGGTTTTCATCTTCACAATACGCGAAATACAGGCTTTGCAAATGCCGCGGCTGCTGCAAATGAGGGAGTGTTGTTTCTGGATGCGTCAGTTGGCGGCTTGGGAGGCTGTCCTTTCGCGCCCAAGGCGACCGGTAATATTGCAACAGAGGACCTCTGTTTTATGCTCCGTAATATGGGGTTTGAGACAGGTATTGATATTAATGCGTATGTGGAGACAGCAAACTGGGCTGAAGGTTTCTTTGAGGTGCCTCTCCCTGGCCAGATTATGAAGGCTGGCTTGTTTCCTGAAACAGCCGCCGTGTAAATGGCGACTTTATTTTCAGCTGATACGACTTATGGAACACGTGCCAAGTTGGGGCTCATTGTGCCGCCTACTAATACCGTTAATGAGGCTGAATGGCAGGCGATGGTTCCGGAGGGTGTTACGTTTCATGTTGCGCGCATGCCGCTTCACGCGGACACTTTGAGCACTGAAGGGAAAAAGGCTCTCTATTCAGATATTGAAAAATCGACGGGGGATTTAGCACAGGCGGGCTTAAGTGTGATTGCTTACGGCTGCACCTCAGGCTCAATGGTCCAGCCCTTCGAGCAATTGAGTAATTTTATGAGCGATGCCTCAGGTATACCCTGTGTCACGACAGCTGGATCAATTGTTGGCGCTCTTAATGCTTTAAAAGTGAAAAAAATTTCTATTGCAACGCCTTATCATGAGGCTCTTAACAATCATGAAGTTGAATTTCTGGCAGGTAATGGTTTTGAAACATTACAAATTTCTGGTCTTGGCATCGGAGTTGCCGGCCCACATGAATACATTGAGATCGCCCGAACACAGATCAATAAAATTAAAGCACATATTTTATCGGTAGATCACCCAGATGCTGAGGCCATTCTTGTTTCCTGTACTGACTTCCCGTCGCTCTCGCTCATACCGGAGCTTGAAGAAGAACTCAGAAAGCCGGTGATATCGAGCAATCAGGCAATGTTCTGGGCAGCTTTAAGGGCTGCCGGCATTAAAGATTATTTTGATGATTTTGGGATCTTGTTAACTGATCATATTTAAAAGAGTTCTGTGTCTTCTTAGTCTTATAATTTGAAGATCACAGGTTTAAACCCGCTCCCATAAATAAATCTGGAAGCCAAAAACTGGTTTCCGGCTCCGAGCAAAAATTCCCCATAGTTACTTCTGCTTTATCAGCGCATACAAACATCACTGCATTTGGATGATTTGTTTCTATATAGAGGGTGAAAGTGCAACAGAGGTACATTCAAAGCCAATTGATCTTAAAGCCGCCCAATCAAATTTCTGATTTTTACATTAAGTTCAGTAAAACTCTTGCAATATTGTCATAACCTTCTTTCATCAGCCAACCAGAAATGACGCCTAGAACAAATTGGGTATTGAAAATGAAATTAAATAGCCAACCAGTTATCAGTAAACATAAAGCATAAAAGGTCCGTTTAATGAGTATCATGATTGGCCTGCCCCGGTGGCATAGGTGATCCACAGCCGGCTTAATTCATCAATGTTTTCTGGTGCTTGTTCGAATTTTGGCAATCCGTCGGCAAAGGGGAACCAGCTTTGCGCACTGCGTGTCCAGATATGAGCGATTGGCTTGAACCAATTGGGATTGTCAAGCGTACCGGCCTTGACGATAACCAAATCGCCCACGGCGGGCTTGCTGCAAATGCGGGTGCCACATTCTGGGCAAAAAAGTCCGTTCTTGGTGCGCCCACTATCGGCCACCGTTTCAACTGATTTACTCTCACCCTGAGTAATATTGAAATCATCGGCGCTGACCCGCACCGACATACCGAAGGCACTGGATGATACTTTCTGACATTCGGTGCAGTGGCAGATATAAACGGTCGTTGGTTCCGTTATAAATTCATAACGTAAGGCACCACAGACGCAACCACCAACGTATGGACCAGGCATAGTTTACTCTCCGCTAAATTGTACATTAATCACAGTTTGCATCGTCGAGTATTAATTTGCAATTCATTTCAAACCAGCGTGATACCTCAAAGGAAAAGTCCGACCCGAAGGTCAACCAAGTGATAGTTTCACAAACAAAGGCTTGGCGAGCGTAGCGTTTGGAAGAACATCGGCAAGGATATGGATAAGTTTATTTCCAGATCGATGCAGTCTCTGCTTTTCTAATCAGAGTTTGTTTCCGTATAACGCGAATTCTATTTTTGCCAATGAGAAAAACTTGCTTCGTTCGGTTAAACTATTTTTATCATAGCCATTAAACGTTTTCCGTGCGGTGTCTAGGGTGTCTAGCCTAAGCTTCTTACTAGCTTTTGGTTCAGGTTTCGAGCCACCTGAAGAAGGGGTTAGCGTTGGCCGGCTACACTTCGATGGGTCAGATTGGCTCAACCATTTGATTTATCTCGGCACCGGTTCCAATGATGGCTTCTGCGATCGTGTTTTAGGGATAGCGTCAAAAAACATTCCTTTTAATCAATTTTGCTGAGTACGGCATACAGATGAGCTGTTAAGTAAATGTGGCGATCATGTTACACGTTTGTTGCGATGGCGTTAATGGATTGCCAGAAAATTAAAACGGTGTTTCCTGAGCCATCCGTACAAGCGACCACAAAAAAATTTAGTCAAAGCATTTTGATCACCTGGGCCTATTGCCATACAATCTCAATAAGGACTATGCTTATCCCTAGAATTTATAACTTCGAAAGGATTAGAGGGGGAGGGAATGCTTCTAAAACTAAAGGGTCTTATTATTTTATTTAATTATGTTGTGGTC
>DUBF01000209.1 GCA_012960465.1 Rhodospirillales bacterium
AAAATGATCAGAACATGGTAAATAATGGCCATTAGTTTTGCATATATCTTGTCTTCTATAAGACTAGTTTCTAATGGCCGGGAGATTAAGCAACGTTTTTAGAACTGTCAAACTGTCCGGATTATGGTGATGAGTTCGCTAATGAGGATAGTATAACTAGTCAATGCACTTCCTTTTGTTGGTAGTTTTATATTGCTGTAAAACCACCATCTATAAGGAGGTCTGACCCCGTCATGAAGGAGGATTCGTCGCTTGCGAGGAATACAGCACCCGGCGAAATTTCATCTGGTCTTCCGAGACGTTGAAATAGGGTAAAGTTATTCTCACGAGCATGTTCAACGCTATCAAAGTTGCTGACATAGCGGTCTGTTTCAATAGGACCCGGTGAAAGTGCGTTGCAACGTATGCCTTGTTTGGCATGGTCGAGCGCAATAGCGCGTGCCATATTGATTAGGCCGCCTTTGGCGCCGCAATACCACGGACGTCCTGGTCGCGCAACCCGTCCCAATTGTGATGCAACTAAAATAATACTGCCGCCGCCATCTCTTTCCATTTCCGGAATTGCGTGTTTACAGAATAAAAAGGAGCTGTTGAAGTTAACGTCCATTAGGCGACGCCAATCATCTGCTTTAATCTCTGTTAAAGGCACATATGGGATATCCATAATTGCATTACTAACGAGAACATTGAGCCCGCCAAATGATTTTACGACCAACTCAACAGCCGCCTCAGCCATGCTTTCTTCAGAAACGTCTGCTGTCATCGCTATAGCCTTGCCGCCCATGTCCGTAACTTGTTTTGCGGTTTCGTTAGCTGTCTCTTCGTTAATATCCAAACAAAGTACGGCAGCTCCTTCTTTGGCAAAGTCGAGGCAGATCGCACGGCCTATTCCCCCGCCGGCGCCGGTCACAATTGCTTTCTTATTTTCTAAGCGCATATCCAATTTTCCTCTATAATGTAAATTGTTATTCTGTTTTATCGGTGTGTTGCCATTTTTAAAAGGAATAACTTTGTGGCCGATATTCGAAAATCTGATGAAAGAATTGGTTTTAATATAACCGCCTTAAAATAAATTATAAGTCAGCAACATCAACCAACGTTGTTCTTGTTTCCTGCTGTTGTCGGTGGTTAGCTTCTACAGCTTTTTGAATTTCTGGGGGCACAATAATCTCCTTTGCGAATGCCGGCTCCTTGCGCAGCTGCTGAAACCAAGAATTAACATTAGGGTGCAGATTTTCCACCGGATAACTACAACGAACTAGACGGTTTACGTAAATAAACCAGGCAATGTCTAGGATACTAAGTATATTGCCTAATAAGTATTGGTTTTTCGTTAATAGATGATCTAGTTCCTCCAAGGAGATACGAAAACGCTCGGCAGATTTTTTTATTGCTTGGTCGGTAATACCTTGAGTAGCGACTTTTTCCCAAAACTCAATTTCGCGTATTCTATCAGGGTCGACTTTGCCACGAACTGTGCCACTGCCTCCATTCCGGTAGTTGTTTAAATCCGCAGCAGTTCTTGGAGTTTTACCTCTTGGCTGCGTAAATCTAAAGGTTAAAGTACGTAAATCCAGATGAAGATCATTTTCATGATGCAGTAATTCTTGTATATGGTTTTGGAAATTATTAGGGATTAATTTATGTTGCGGAAATTTTTCATCTAGCAATTGTATTATATCGTTACTTTCAATGTAAACGGTGCCATCCATGATTAATGTTGGAACAAGACCACGTGGGTTTATACCTAGATACCAAGGTGTTAAATGCTCGCTTTTACCTAAATCAACTTCATGAGATGACCATTTCAGTCCTTTTATATTTAATACAATTCTTGTTTTTTGGGAACATGAAGAGGCTGAAAAATGAAAAAGATGCAGCCCTTTCCATTTTAAAATTTCTTTCGTTTGAATATCTTGATCGAGTAATTCGACCATTTATTTTCTCCTTGAATACAGTATTAATAGGACATCTTGTATAGGTCTATGTGATTAGGGATCAAGGTTCAATTTCGCAAATCATTGACTTTTGGTTGATTTTCACTACATTTCCTATTCGTTTTGCATTTAATCTGCATTGCATACTAAAAAAGTAGGCAGACAGGCTTGTTGGTCTAGTTAATGTGAACGTTAATCGATCTTGCGCTCAATAATTGAGGGCATATTTTTTTAAGAATGTTTGAGGAAATTATTATGGCTACAGGTACTGTTAAATGGTTTAACCCAGCCAAGGGTTATGGATTCATAGAACCAGAGGACGGCGGGGCGGATGCTTTTGTTCATATCTCTGCGGTTGAGGCGGCTGGATTGAGTACGCTTAATGACGGGCAAAAAGTTTCTTACGAGCTTAAGCCAGGTCAAAACGGCAAATCTTCTGCTGAAGATATTTCTGTCGTCGACTAACTATATTAGGCGCTGCTTCCAACTACTTTAGGAGCCGCGCCTTTTCCATTAACGTAGACTTGAGTGTGGGAGCGACCTTGTGGTCGGCCTCATGCCTCGTCTCGCGGTTTTGTCGGCTATTGGGGTAGGGTCATGGCACGCAAGAAATCTAAAAGCAAAGGCCCGGCGTTTTTGACGTTTAATGTGGAGTATGAAGACGGTTCAGTAACTTCGAACCGCAGGGTCTCAAACGATTTGCTTGATCAATCCTTTGGCGCTAAATTAGAAGATTTGGCTCTTAATGCTATTTTAGATCAAGATAATGACATAGCACAACGTTCTGGTCACCGTCGCTCTAAAATTAAAAAAATTACGCGGGCCTAAGCTTTCTCTAATTTTATTTGTATTTAATCGCATTCTCTCGAAATTTAGTTATAATTACTTATATAAATTTTAGAGAGGACGGTTTTGCTTAAACCAATTTCAGTAAAGATTGATCAAATTTATGTGCCTAAAGATCGTCTTAAAGAATTAAACTCAGAAAGAATTAATATTATAGCAGAAGAAATTATAGCAGAAATCGAATATCAACCGATTCATTTACGTAAAGGAAAAGGTCGGTATGTTCTGGTATCCGGAGTTCATCGCTTAGAAGCTCACAAAGCGTTAGGTGAAACAAATATTCAGGCTATAATTGTCGGGGCACGATTATTTTAATATTTAATTGTTCAAGGCTAATTCGTCAAAGTGAGTTTTAAGCCAAAAGCAGCAAACGAGCCGGCAAGCGTTCGCTGTGTCCACTTGGTTACTCTGGGCGATGACACAACGTAAGAACTGAGTTTGACTGCCATTAAACCATAGATGGTAAATATTAAAAGTGTTAAGATCATAAAAATGGCACTCATGCTGATCATTAGAGCAAAGGGAGCCGCTGAGTTGGTCGTCATAAACTGTGGTAAAAAAGCTAAGAAAAAAACTGATAGTTTGGGATTTAATATATTTATCAGAAAGCCGCCTAAACAAATACGTCCGATACCTTTTTGCTTTTCAATTTGTTTTATTGCAACGTTGCCGCTCTCACGCCACATTTCCCATGCTAGATAAAACAAATACGCGCTGCCAGCCAATTTAAATATCTGGAAAGTTTGTATGTTAATTTGCACAACAGCCGTAATCCCTATGATACTGGTTGCTATATGCGGCAAAATTCCGAATGTGCATCCAACTGCGGCTACAATACTCGCTAATTTGCCTCTAAAGAGACCGTGAGACACTGTATAGATAACGCCAGTGCCCGGTATGAGTATGACAATAAGAGAGGTTATTAAAAATTCTATAGTCATTTTCTATAAATTCCCCAAACTTATTTTTTAGGCTACCCCAACTGCATAATTTAATTATGTTGAATTATGTCATCTGATATTTCAGATATATATTTTATATACGATTGTAATATTTCTAGTATGTTAAAAAAAGATAGAAATCCTTGTATTTTATGATTAGTTTATATAAAAAAAGAAATATAGATATTTCAGAGGCTTTAATGTTAGAGAACTTAACAGATACCACGGAAGTAAATATAAAACCAGACAATGGTTCAGTTCTTATACGGGATGGGGTTTATGAAAGGATTCGTGCCGATATTCTAGCCTGTGTATTATCGCCGGGTTCTCGTATCTTTGAGAATGATCTGGCTAAACGTTACAATGTAAGTAAGTCGCCAGTTCGGGATGCGCTTTTGCGCCTGCAAGAACAGGGATTAATTGAGGTGCTCCCGCGTAAAGGTTATCTTATCCGACCCATCTCTATAGGAGATGCGCACGATCTATATGAAATGCGTTTACTGCTTGAGAAATCTAGTGTACGTCGCGCATGTGACGAAGCAACTGATGAGGATTTGGCTTCGTTGGATCAGTTTCGTTCTGTAGATAATGGCGATTTAGTTCACTGGGTAATGTATAATCGAAAATTTCATCGTCGGATAACAGAACTTTCAGGTAACATGCGAATGGCAAAAATTACAGCTGAAGTTATAGACCAATTTGATCGTTTGACTTTTGTTGGCGTATTAAACGCGCCGAGCGCTGAAGCCTCTGAAAAATTTGTTGCCGAACATGGGGAAATTATTGACGCGCTGCAAGCTAGAGATCGTTCAAAAGTGACTAGTTTGATTACCAAACATATTACAAAATCAAAAAAAAGGTTGTTCTCTGTTCTTGGTAATCAGCCAATTATTGAGTGATAGTATAGAGGATTTACTATAAGTTATGAGGAAGGTGTAATTTGAAACCGTTTGATTTTATTCAACCCGCAACCATTGATGCAGCTATTTTGGCGCTGGCTGAATATAGCCCTAATGTGCGTATTCTAAATGGTGGCACTGATTGTCTCGTTGAGCTTAAGCATGTGGCCCAATCCCCAGGCGTTGTTATCGATGTATCTAGGTTACAGGGCTTGAAAGGTATCGAGATTGTTGATGCAGGCCTGCGTATCGGCGCGGGTGTAACTCACACGGAAATTATGGCTGATCCACTCATCAAGGAACATGTACCGGCGATGATCGATGCCGCACATACAGTGGGGGCTGTGCAAACTCGCAACCTTGGAACGCTTGGTGGTAATCTTGTCACTTGTGTCCCTTCAATGGATAGCGGACCAACACTATTAGCCTTGGATGCAGACGTTACGATATTGGGTGCAAAGGGGACCCGTCAATCTAGTCTTACTGATTTTTTTGTGGCTCCGCGTAAGACATCGTTGGAGCCAGATGAATTATTACTTGAAATCATTATTCCAAAAGAAAACCTCGGTAAACCGGCGAGTTTTATAAAATTTGGTCTGAGAAAAGGTCAAGCCCTAGCTCTGGTAAATGCCGCTTCAGCACTTTGGGTTGAAGGTAATAAATTTAAAGATGTTCGTATAGCTCTGGGAGCTGTTGCACCTGTGGTTATTCGTGCTTCGAAAGCTGAAGCCCTTCTCGAAGGACAGTCGGTTTCTGAAGGTTTGATTCAAGAAGCGGCAAAAATAGCCGTTGGTGAAGCAAAGCCGATCGATGATTTTAGAGCTTCGAAAGAATACCGTAATGATTTGATTGAAGTTGGTACTCGACGTACGCTGCAAGCGGCACTGGGTGCTTCTAATATACAAAGTTAAAGAGGAAAAAATGACAGATGTAACACTCATAGTGAATGGTGAAACGAAAACAGCTTCGGTACCACCAGAAACTACACTTCTTAAAATGCTGAGGGAAGATCTAAACTATACCGGATCCAAACTTGGCTGTGATGTTGGTGATTGCGGTGCCTGTACAGTGCTGGTCGATGGATTGGCGGTGAATGCTTGTTTGATGTTGGCAGGGCAGGCTGAGGGTAAAGAAATATTGACGATTGAAGGGCTTTCGACTCTAGAAAAATATCATCCAATTCAAAAGGCTTTTGAAGATGTTGCTGCGTTGCAATGCGGTTTTTGTGGGCCCGGAATGATTATGACAACTAAAGCATTGATAGATCAAGATGAGGACGTGACAAGACAAAATATCAAAGATGCATTGTCTGGTAATCTATGTAGATGCACCGGCTATACTAAGATCATAGAGGGTGTGATTGACGCATATCAGGAAATTACGGGTAAAAAATTGCCTGAAATCAAGCCGCGTGCAGCATAAGGTAAGGAAATAAAAATGGCAGATGAAGTTAAAGTAGCAGATAAAACCGAGACCGTAGAAAGCCTAAGGAAAATTGATGATAATTTACGGTTGCCCTCAGTTCCAGAGAAAAGGGTTTTCCCAAAAGAAATTGATGTATCTGCAGCTCGCATGCAAACGCCTGCGGTTGGGCAGAGAGCTACCCGTCCAGATGGCCGCATGCATGGTTTAGGCCAGACAAAATATATTGACGATATGTTCTTTCCTGGAATGATCCATGCTAAAATAAAACGGGCTGGTATTGCTCATGCAAAGATTAAAAGTATTGATGTTTCTGAGGCTGAGAAAATGCCAGGTGTTATGGCAACTTTAATAGGATCTGAAATTCCCGTTAATAGCTTTGGCCCCTCTTTACAAGATCAACCTCTCCTTGCTGATGACGTGGTGCGACATGCTGGAGATGGCGTGGCCGCCGTCGCGGCAGTGACTGAGCAGCAAGCCTTGGATGCGCTTGAAAAAATCAAGATTGTATATGAAGAGCTTCCAAATGTTTTTGATCCGGTCGAGGCTATGAAAGATGACGCATATAAGATACACAACAATGAAAGTAATATTTATGCATCAAAAACAATTATGAAAGGGGATGTTGAGAAAGGGTTTGCTGATTCTGATTTTATTTTTGAGCGAACATTTACCACTCAAATGGTCGAGCATGTTCCAATGGAGCCTCATGCTTCAATTGGTGAATGGGATGCAAATGGACGTGTAACACTGCATTCAAGTCTTGGTCGTATTACCCTTGGTCGAGCGGATATTTCTCGGACCCTTGAGATGCCGATTAATCGAATTCGCATTATTGCGACTGTTGTTGGCGGCAATTTTGGTGGTAAGAACGAAATAACCACTGAACCAATTGTTGCGTTGTTATCAAAAAAAACGGGTCGCCCGGTTAAATGTGTTTTTACTCGAGAAGATGAATTTATTTCCTCTACGACCCGCCATCCATTTGTTATGGAATATAAAACCGGTATGTCTAAAGAAGGTAAAATTATGGCGCGCAAAGTGCGCTTAATATGCGATGGTGGCGCCTATTGTTCTTGGTCTGAGACTACCTTAGGTAAAGCATGCATATTGTCTGCCGGCCCGTATAATATTGAAAATCTGCATGTTGATGCGTATGCCGTATACACGACCAAAACTATGACCGGTGCCATGCGTGGTTTTGGTGCACCACAAGTGTGCTTTGCCTATGAATCTCATATGGATGACATGGCAGCAGAACTCGGAATTGAGCCATTAGAAATCCGTTTGAAGAATGCATTTAACGAAGGATCAGCAAGTCCGACAGGTCAGGTATTGGAGGCTGTTGTAGTCAAAGATTCTCTGGAAATGGCGACCGAACGATTTGGTTGGAAGGAGTGGCGGAAATGATCCGGCGAGGTAAAGGTGTTGGCTGTATGTGGTATCCTATCGGGTTTACCGTTTTAGCTAATCCGAGCGCAGCAACTGTTAAAGTAAATGAAGATGGAACTGCGACGCTGTTGACAGGTACTGTTGAGACAGGACAAGGTTCATTGACTGTACTGGCCCAAATCGCTGCAGAGGAGCTGGGTGTTTCAACCGATGATATTCACGTTGTTTCGGCAGATACGGATACGACACCAATGGATACAGGCGCGATAGCTAGCCGTACAACCTATGTAACTGGAAATGCAATCAAATTAGCAGCTGCCAATGCGAAGCAAATCTTATTTGAGGTGGCAGCCCCTTTATTGGAGGTACAGCCAAATCAGTTAGAAGCAGTTGATCGAAAAATACAGGTTCAATACTTCCCCCAACGGTGTTTACCCATTGCTGATGTGGCTCTTCAGGCGCAGTTCGTCATGGGCCGACCTCCAATTGGCAGTGCTTCATATAATCCGCCAACCGTTGGTATGGACCCAGAAACGGGCCAAGGTAAACCTTTCTCGACCTATGTCTATGCAACGCAATGCGCTGAAGTTGAGGTCGATGATGAGACTGGTGAAGTAGATGTTATTTATATGTCAGCGGCCCATGATTGTGGAACAGCAATAAATCCGATGCTGGTTGAAGGTCAAATTGAGGGTGGTATCTCAATGGGTATAGGCTTTGCCCTACAGGAGGAAATGTTGTTTGACGATAAAGGTCTGCAGCTTAACCCTAATTTGACAAATTATATAATGCCGACCAGTTTAGATATGCCGGAAATCGATGTTGATATTGTTGAGAACTTCGATCCAACTGGACCGTTTGGGGCTAAAGGTGTTGGTGAGCCAACGGCTGTCCCTACAGCCGCTGCCATTTGCAATGCAATTTTTGATGCAGTTGGTGTTAGGATTACCTCTTTACCGGCAACAGCCGAAAAAGTACTCCGTGCTATAAAAGAGAAGAATGATAATGACCAAAAGATTTTACCCGCCGCAGAGTAATTTTTTTGATCTTCGATTATGAAAGATTTTGATTATATAATTATTGGGGCAGGCTCTGCTGGCTGTGTGTTGGCCAATCGTTTGAGTTCAGATTCAAAAAATAGCGTTCTTGTCTTAGAAGCTGGTGGTAAAGATTCGAGCCTACTATTTCATATTCCCACCGGTACTGCCAAAATTTGGAATAATCCCAAATATAATTGGTCCTATATGTCTGAGCCAGAACCTCACATGAATGACCGCCGCCTATACCATCCACGCGGCAAAGTTTTGGGGGGATCTTCTACGATCAACATGACTGCCTATGTGCGAGGCAATTCCGGAGATTATGATCGCTGGGGGCAAATGGGTCTCACGGACTGGAGCTATGAAAAAGTACTGCCGTATTTTAAAAAATCAGAAAACTATCTGACAGAAAAAAGCGAAATTCGAGGTCAGGATGGACCGATGAAAACTGCGATCTCCCCAACCAAAGACAAAATATTTGATGCGTTCCGGTCGTCAGGTGAAGCGCTCGGCTATAGCTATCGAGGTGATTATAACGGTAGTGAACAAGAAGGCATAGCTCGTATGCAATTCACAACTGCTGAAGGCAGGCGTCAAAGTACTGCTGTGGCCTTTCTTCACCCCGCTTTGAAGCGCACTAATCTTACCGCCATTACCAAGGCCCATGTTCAGCGCATTGTATTTGAAGGCAATAAGGCGGTTGGAATAGAATATTTAAAAAACGGTCAAAGGTATACCGTGAACGCGAATAAAGAGGTAATCCTATCGTGTGGAACATATAATTCTGCGCAACTATTATTACTTTCAGGAATTGGACCTGCTGATCAGCTTCGGGAAAATGGGGTCGAGGTGATATCAGACTGTAAAAATGTGGGGTCGAATTTACAAGATCATCCAAGTGTCATGATTGAATGTGAACGCAAAACGAGGTCCGTTTTTCAAGAGAATTTAAGATTTGATCGTCTGGTTTTCAATATGGCTCGCGCACAGTTTTTTAAGTCTGGACCAGCCACGCATCCGTTGGGGTTTGGCACTGGGTTTGTAAAAAGCCGACCTGAGTTGGCATTGCCGGATATTCAGTTATTTTTTCGTTTATTTTCCGTACAATCCCACGAATGGTTCCCGTTCGTGAAAAAACCTGGACCAACAGGAGTAGGACTACTTGCCTGTCATCTTCGTCCCGAAGCGCGTGGAACGGTTAGCTTGGCATCAGGTAACCCAAATGATGCTCCGAAGATAATTAATAACTTTTTTGCTAGCGATATGGATCGGCAGGCAATCCGCCAAGGATTTAAGATTGAGCGTTCTATCATGTCTCAATCTGCCTTTAGTGAACATCTTGGCGCAGAAATAACGCCCGGCAAAGAGGTTCAAAGCGATAACGAAATAGATGCATTTATCCGTGAAACAGCAATGACGGTCTTTCATCCGATAGGTACGTGCCGAATGGGGACAGATGAAGCCTCGGTTGTTGATCCAAAACTTAAGGTGCGCGGGTGTGAAAATCTTCGAGTGGTGGATGCATCCGTTATGCCTGATCTTGTTGGTGGAAATATTAATGCGCCCGTAATTATGATCGCTGAAAAAGGAGCTGATATGGTGTTGGCCACAAATTCTTAGTTATTTTTCTACTGGGAAACCCACTATCGATCCCCATTCAGTCCAAGAGCCATCATAAATTTTAACATTTTTATAACCTAAAATATAAGTCATCGCTGTCCATGCAAGTGTTGCGCGGTGCGATAATCGACAATAGGCCACAATTTCATCAGCTTTTTGTTGTTCAGTAATTATCTGCGCAAAGATGGCTTCTAATTCTTTAGCCGACTTAAAGCTATCATCCGAATTTAGTAGCTTCTTGAAGAAGAGGTGTTTTGCGCCAGGAATCCGACCGCCTCTCTCTGCGCCATGGTCAAATTGTCCGTACTCCATTACCCGCTCTCCAGAGTATTCTTCTGGTGTTCGAACATCAATTAAGACGCGGCCATCGCTACCAAGATTATCTCTGATATTATCCCGTCCAAGGCGCATCCATTGATCTGGTGATTGAATTTCGTATGTAGTACTCTTTGTTTCTGGTTGTTTTTCTGTAACTGGTAACTGGTCTTCCAGCCACTTTGTTCGACCGCCATCGAGTAACATTAAATTAGGATGGCCGGCCATTGTTAAAGCCCAAAATGCGTAGGTGCCATATTGCACAGGATCACCATATATTATGAGCCTGTCTTCATCACTAATACCGATATCACCAAGACGCTCAGCCAACTGTTTTGGGGTAACAAATTGCCGATCAGTTTCATGCCAACATAAATCCTTCCACCAAAAATTAAACGCACCAGGGATATGTTTTTTAGTATAACCGGCCTCGTCCCCTTTTTTTGATGAAACCTCAATTATTTTTATAGTAGGGTCGAGGAGGCGTTCCGATAGCCACTCAGTTGATATTATAGGTGAGGACATGATTAAGTTCCTTCTTATGATTAGTTTTTAAGATAATGTTGGCGATTCTGTGGCTCCTATTTTTAATTTAGTTAACAGCGGTTCTAACTTCTTCTATGAGAATATTTGGCATACAAATTGTTTTATAAATAAAGTTCAGATTATCGGTGTGTCTAGTTTATTAACCATCATGGTCTAAAATAATTTTTATACAATTGCTATCGCCACCGTCTAGCATATCTAACGCTTTATTTATTTGGTTTAGCCCAAGCGTATGAGTAATCAGAGGCTTAAGGTCAACCACACCCCGTTGAACAAAATCAATGCTAGCCGGGTAGTCTTCAGGTTTGGCAACCCGAGCATTTACAACTTGGATTTCTTTGAAATACAAATTGTAAAAAGGAAGTTCCCCTTTGGTTTGGGTGTATATACCGAAGGGTAGAATGCGCCCTCCCAATCTAACAAGTTCAATTGCTTCGGCTAAGATTGATAGTTGGCCGACAGATTCAATGACTAGATCAACACCACCTTTTTCTCCCGTAACTTTGAGGACATCACTTTTTAAATTTTCATTTGGAGCAAAAGTGAAATCTGCCCCCAGATCTTCTGCAAGTTCACGTTTCCATTTTGAACGCGTCACGCCAATAACCGGATATGCACCATGTGCTTTGGCTAATTGGACATGAAGAAGGCCAGTCACGCCGAGGCCATAAACCAAAACCGCCTCACCTGGGAAAATTTTAGCTTTTCGCTGCGCGTGTAAGCAAGTCGTCATAGGCTGAATTAGGGGTGCAATTTCAGATTTTAAGTTGTTAGGTAAAGCGTGTATGTTACGGCTCGGAGCTACCATGAAATCGGCAAAACCACCTTCAACATCTCGACCGATTAATCCACCATTTGGACAGAGGTGGCTTTGACCGTCTCGACAGTTATAGCATGCCCCGCAATAATAAGCAGGATCAACAATTATTGGAGTTCCTGGAGCGAGGTCTCCACCGGAGACCACTTCGCCAACCGACTCGTGACCTAAGATGCGGGGGTAGTTAACCGGAATACCTCCTTGGAATATTTTAAGATCAGTCCCACATATACCTGACTTGGTAACCTTAATTAATGTTTCATCTGAACTAATATCTGGAACCTTAACTTTCTGGTTTGCGACTTCTCTTGGCGCTGTCAGAACCATCGCTTGCATTTTATCTATCCTGTTTAGCTCGGTTTAACTGGATACTTAGGCTCTCCGCCAGACAAGATTGTAGCTACATCGGTCGCAACTGTTGTCTGAAGATCTAATAGAGCATCCTCAGAGTAGAAACCCGTATGAGGGGTTAGAACCACATCTTCTCGTCCAAGTAGAGGATTATTTTTAGTAGGTGGTTCTTCGGGAAGGACATCTAAACCGGCTCCAGCGAGCTCACCGGCATCTAGAGCGGCTGCAAGATCATTAATTTCAACTAATGGACCACGTGCAGTATTAATAAGGTAAGCACTATTTTTCATTTTTTTGAATGCATCCATGTTAAACATATTTTCTGTCTCGGACGTTAACGGTGCGTGAACCGAGATAAAATCAGACTGGCTTAAAAGATCGTTGAGTTCCACTTTTCCGACATCAAGCTTGGAGAAAATTTCATCAGGGCAATACGGATCAGATGCAATTACATTAATACCAAACGCCTGCGCTTTTCCGACAATTTTCTGTGGAATATTCCCGAGGCCTATGAGACCCAAGGTTTTACCCCTAATTCGCCCAATTGGCGCCACTGCGGGCATCTCCCATCGTCCTTGTGCTGCTCGGGCATTAGCAAATGGAATTTTACGTGCGCAAGCCAATAATAGAGCCATCGCGTGATCTGAAACCTCATCTAAACAGTAAACTGGGGCATAACAGACTGTTATACCTTTTTCAGTAGCGGCTGTTATATCAATATTATCCGTACCAATACCAAAACGTCCGATGGCCTTACAATTTTTAAGGCCAGTAATAACTTCGGCATTTATTTGGCTATATGTTACTAACAACGCGTCCGCATCAGCGGCGACGGCTAGAATGCTCTCGGCTGATGTGTCATTTGACATTCGAAAATCTTCAGAAGTCTGACCTGAGAGAGCTTTTTTTGCAAGGTCGAGACTTGGAAAGACTGAATCTGCGACAGCAATGATTGAATTGGACATATTTTCTTTTTTCCTTCTCGTTAACGGTTATACATTTAATCTACAACCAATCTTTTATAAGAGTAATTAATGCTAACTAGCATCCAAAACCGTCTATTTCCAGTATATTTTCAGAGAAATATAAAACTAATTAGCCTACAATTGGTTGGGCGATAATCCAAAGACTGAGCATGGTATAACCAATCATCAAAACAATCATAGGAATTTGACTGATTAAGGTTCCGTATCGCCCTTGGGAACGATCTGCGTAAATCCGCAGTGCTTCCATATGGGCAACATAAACGGCAATGATGTGTCCTATAACAATAAGGATAATAGAAAAATACCATACAAATTTTGCGTTTATGATTGTTATATCTGTTTGATAGGCTGACGTATTGAACAAATTCCACCCAAAGCCAAAAGGGTCTGATATCAGTCGAATAGCAAGTTGTCCTTCTATAGCTAAAAGAGAGATATAGTGTGATAGATGATAAGCAATCGAAATTGGTACAATTGAAAAAATAAAAACCCGAGCTAATTCGAGGGTGCGTTTGGTTTCTTCATCCATAAAGGCGCTCAACCAGATAAAGAATCCATAGGTCAAAATGAAAACTATTGGAAAAGATAGAAGCGCGACCGTATCGAAAAAAGATTGTGCAAAAGCGTCTATTTCTTTGCCCGTTAAATCTTTGGCGAATTCAATATAGCTTAGGGAGATTTGCTGAAATGTCTCTGTTTCCGTAAAGCCGTCATAAGTTACTGTTGAAAGTAATAAAAGTATAAAATATACCAAAGTAGGTTCGGGCAAATTTTTATCTTCACGGAGAAGCCCAATCCCCGGAGGCCTTAAGAACCATTCTGGTTTTTTTGAGTTAATTCTGCCTTCTGTTATAGAAAATCTTGAAAATAATGAGTAAACTACGGTAAAGCATTCGCCATATTTTAGCCAGGTTTCGCGGCCATAAACCCACATTCCGACAAATGTAAATACGCTATATACCAATAGTGCAGTTGCTACCGAACTAGGCGTGTTTGAACCTGACCAATTGATTTCTAGCCAAGCAAAGCAGAAGAAAAAAACAAAAGACGGCAAATATCCATATTTTATGGGATATTTATTATGTCTGGAGAGGTTGTTTCCAGTTATTTTTCTGTATCCATTTTCTGTATATAGAAAAATAGTATTCCATGGATTTATTATTGCCCAGAAATTACCAAGTAAAGAGCAGATAAAGGCTAAACCAACCCAAGCGATTACCCAGACCATAACAATGGAAATATTATTAAGTGGGTTTTGTGACCCCCAAAACCCTGCCGCTATAATTAATATGAAAAGTGCTGTGAACACAAATCGGATTAAGCCAATAATTATTGGATGGACAAGAAATTTTCCTATTCGGCTTTTTAGGAGATTAAATTTTAAGGAGGCATCATTCTCTCGAGGAGGCCGCGCAAAAAGTGCAATTATAATAAACGAAACCATTACCGCTAGAGCGCCTCCGGCAATGAATAACCATAAGGGCAACGGAAGGTCATATCTTTGACCAAACGCATGTGCAATTAGGGGTGACGGTATTAGGTGACTTAAAATAAGGGCGCCTGGGAACCAGGCTAAGCTACTAAATTTTCTAATAGGTCTATTCCATTTTTTATTTTGGATGAACTTCGATATAAAAAAGTGCCCCTTTTCCATGGGTATGCGTTTTTTCATCGCTAAATCCATGTGAGGTAACGGGAAACCGCCCGGTCGCGTGTGCTTTGACATGCATTGGAGTAATTTTATCGATTACGATCTTTTTTTTGATGTTATAACCGTGGAGATGTAATTCAACGTTCTCATCTGTTTGCCAGAGAAGTGTTATTTGATCCCCTTGGGATATGCGAAGTTTCTTTTTACCAACAACTTGACGCTTATTTATTTTAACAGAAAAAGTTTTAACGCTCTCTGCTGAAGCAGGTTTTGTAAATATTAAGTTATTTAATGGAGAGAAAGATGTCAGAGATAAAGTTAATAGAATAAGTGAGAAGAATTTCATAATAGTCCATGTAATCATTTCAGTTGTTTGAGAAACATATAACCAAAAAGCTCAGAAATTTCGACCAATAAATTCAGAAACAATTTAAAATTCTTTGATAGTGGATGCCAATCTTGACAGAACCTTTATAAAAATCATAGGTTCCCTCGTATTCTATAACTCTTATATAAGACTTCGAGTGAGTTTATTTTTTAAAAATTAATAAGATTTAAGTGATAAAAGGGAATAAAATGAAACAAATTAATGTTGGTGTTATTGGCACTGGCTGGTGCGGTGGTATACGAGCAAACACGTGTGCCAGTAGTCCATTGGTTAAAGACCTCCACATTGCTGAAATTAGGCCTGAGCGTCTCGAAGAAGTTAAAAATCTTACCAATCCGGTGACCGCGACGACAAATTATAAAGAGCTTTTAAAAAACGGTGATATTGGCGCATATTTTATTTCCGCTACGCCGGAGGATATACATTTTCCAATCGCGAAAGACTGTATGGAAGCTGGTAAGCATGTCTTTCTTGAGAAGCCCTTATCAATAACTTTAGCCGAAGCAGATGAATTAGTTGCTTTAGCTGAGAAAAATAATATTAAATTTACAATCGGCTATTCCCAACGTTTTAATCCAAAATTTGCTTATCTTAAAAAATGTTTAAGTGAAGGCACAATTGGCAAGCCTGTCGCGGGTTTAGTTAGCCGTCATATTACCCGGGGTCTGGGTAGTAAAATTGGCAAGCGTATAAAGCTATCGCCCGCAGCCATGGAAGCAACGCACGATCTGGATTTTCTACTTTGGTGCCTAGAGCCGGCGAAGCCAATTCGGGTTTACTCGCAGTCTGCTTATGGTGCAATGAAGGATGTAACCGGCCTAGAAGATGCGCAATGGTCAATGGTGACGCTTGATAATGGTGTGGTCATCACTATCGGGTCGGGTTGGACTATGCCGCCAGGCCATCCCAATTTTTCGGGGACGTGGATTGAGTTCACGGGTACGGAGGGGATGTTAATTTTGGATGACACTCACAGAGATGTAATTTTAAATACAATGGAAAATGGAATTCGCTTGCCAATGTCGTCAATGCCGGGCGAGCAAGTTGAGCATGTTTTCGCAGGGCCTATGCATAATGAAGGTGTTCATTTTCTGGAAGCAATTGCGTTAGACCGCCCGGTAATGGTTACACCGCAGGAAGCTCGCCAAGTAATGGAGGTTTACATGGCTGCTGATTTATCTGTAGACCGGAATGAGCCCGTTACGTTACCGCTAAATAGTAATGACATGTCTTCAATCCGTATTCCTACGAAATAATAGTCTAATTAATCCTATGGATAGATCTTTTAGAACACAATTTAATTTTAATACTATTTCAGCATTTATATTTATTGTGTTGGGAATTTTTCTTTACGTAATTATCCCGAGTCAGATTGATAAACCTCTGATACAGTTGGCTGTTGGCCAATTTAATTTGTCACCTGAACTTTTTCCTCAAATTATAGCAATCTGTATGGTGGTATTGGGTTTTTGGTTTTTATATAAAAGCTTTTCAATAGACCAAGTTAATGAGTTAAAAAATCTGGATAAGGAGGCAATTACTAACGTTATCGTAACACTGGTAATGATGGCCATTTATGTACCATTAATGGTCAATCTTGGATTTGTTGTGGGGAGTGCTATTATGATCCTTTCGATGTCTACTTATTTTGGTAATAGGAATTATATTTTTGGGGCTTTGATTAGTATTTTTCTTCCTATGCTAGTGTTTGTAACTTTTAGAAGGGTTCTGTTGGTTGAACTTCCTCCATTCCCTATTGATATTTATCCCCTAACTAACTGGTCTTTGATATAAGTTTTACGGCTCACAATTTCAACCCGGAGAACTAAAAATAGATGTTTGAGTCATTCATAGAAGGTATTGGCTTGGCGCTGCGTTGGGACACCATGATTTATATATCAGGTGGACTATTCCTCGGGATGTTTGTTGGGGCGTTGCCGGGTTTTACTACATTGATGGCGATGGCAATTCTTTTACCTATTTCGTTTTTCCTTGACCCGCTATTGGGAATTCCTTTTTTAATTGGGGTTTATAAAGGCGGTATTTATGGAGGCTCAATTCCTGCTATTTTGATTTCAATGCCAGGGACGGGTGCGGCGGTGGCCACAACTTTTGATGGTCCAAGTTTGACTAAGAAAGGTCAAGGTAGAAAAGCACTTGAGATGGCCTTATTTTCTTCCGTTTCAGGAGATCTCTCTAGTGACATTATTACAATAGCGCTCATTGGGCCCATCGCGGCAGTTGCTTTATTACTAGGGCCACCGGAATTGGCAGCCATTTTGTTGTTGGCGCTGATTGTTATTTCAGCAACGTCAAGTGGAGTATTTGTTAAAGGCCTATTAATGCTGGTAGTGGGTCTATTTTTTGGAATGATAGGTCAAGATCCTATTGGGGCATTATCGCGGTTCTCTATGGGTATCCCGCAGATTGAGGCGGGTATCCCATTGCTGCCAATGTTGATTGGTGTTTTCGCGTTACCTGAGATTTTTACTAATATTGAAAAGAAAGCCTCTTCTTTGATCAAGGCCGAAGATCTTAAAGTGAGTGGTGCGCGCTTAACCTGGACCGAATTTAAGAGCTGTATTCGAACAATTGCACGATCTACAGTAATTGGTACATCCATAGGCATGATCCCGGGAGTTGGGCAGGTCGTTGCGGCATTTATGGGTTATGCTGCGGCGAAATCCGCCTCAACGCACCCCGAAACTTTTGGCGAGGGGGAACTTGAAGGTGTTGCCGCTGCGGAGGCCGCCAATAATGCAGTAAATGGTCCAACACTAGTGCCTTTGTTAACATTGGGCATTCCGGGGGATAATTTGACAGTTATACTTGTGGGCGCTTTCATTGCGCAAGGTATGAGGCCAGGCCCGCAATTAATGGAAGAGCAAGGCTCCCTAGTTTTTGCAATACTCGTAGCGATGGCGCTGGCAAATATATTATTTCTAGGAATTGGTTACTTGTGTATTCCATTTTTCGCCCGAGTAGTAACGATCAGGAAATCGTTCTTACTACCTTTAACTTTAGTTTTTGCTTTTGCTGGCTCTTGGGTGTTTCGTGCCCAGCCATTTGATTTGGCGGTTCTAGTATTCTTTGGCGCATTTGGTTATATTGCGAAAAAACTACATTTTGATGTAACGCCAATGGCGATGGGTTTTATTTTAGGACCAACGCTCGAATATTCTTTTGGGCAGAGTATAACACTTTCAAACGGCGAGCTTTTTGGTTACATGTTATTTGAAAGGCCAATTACTGCCGTTATTTTAACTCTCACGCCCATTGTTACTTTTTTAATGTGGCGTAGAAGTAATCGACTTAGGAAACAATTTGAGACTGAGGAATAAAATAGAAATCAACAAAATTAAGGGATTAGTGTTAGGAATAAACATACAGTGAAACATTATTTGGTCTTGACGAGGGCTTTATGTTTGAGATCTTATATAAGAGTTGAATCAATAAATTTAATAATTTTAAAATACACAATAATTAAATTATTTTAACTTAGAGGGGAAATTAATATGCGGATGATTAATCTGACTAAGCTTTTTCTTGGTACTGTGTTGGCTTTGGGGTTATCGATTGATGACGTTAAGGCTGAGTATCCAGAAAAACCCATTACCATGATACTGCCTTTGGGAGCAGGTGGCTCTCATGATCGCAATGCTCGGGTTTTCACGAGTGTTATTCCAGTATTTCTTGGAAATGCTATTATTGTAAAATTAATGCCAGGTGCATCAGGGCAAGTAGGGACGGCGGCGGCGGCTCGAGCCAAACCCGATGGCTATACATTGCTTTTCACTCATAATTATTATGATCAGCTGCAAAAGCATGTAAAAAAATTACCATATAACACGGACAAGGATTTCATCACAGTTGGAAAATTGAACTCAGGTAGTTTCTCTGTGATTGTCCGTGCCGATAGCCCGTTTAAATCATGGAAAGAGTTAGTTGCATTTGCTAAAAAGAACCCTGGAAAACTAAAATTCGCACATTCTGGTAACTGGGGAGCTACTCATGCTCCTGCTCTTCAGCTTTTCACTGAAGCGGGTATCGTTAAAAATGTTGTGATGGTACCTTATAAAGGTGGTGGACCTTCTTTACGTGGTTTTCTTGCCAAAGAGGCTGATTTTACCTTTCAGTTTAAATCAACAATTTTAGCTCAAGGTAAAAAAGTTCGCGTTTTGATTAGTGCAGGTAAAAAAACTGCATTTAAGGGTGTCCCAACGTTTGGTGATCTCGGTTACACGACTGATATTGGTTTGATGCATCGCGTGCTTATGGCGCAGCGCGGTATTCCTGCCGATCGACTGGCAAAGCTTCGCTCTGCTATGACTAAATTGCAAGGTCATAAAACCTATAAAAAACTAATTAAGGCGATTGGTGAAGTGACGGATTATGAAACTGGTCCAGCCTATGAAGCTCAACGCCCCGCTCAAAGTAAGGCGTATAAGGCAATGGTTCAGGGTTTGATGAAAAAATAAGTCTAATTCTGATTTAAAAAAACTAGCATCCCCTATTCTAAGGGGATGCTAGTTTTTTAGACTTTGTAATATATATAAAAACGTTAGTTGATTATGTTTAATTTTACTTCCTTTGCTTTTTTGAATTTCTATCCAGCTTTTCTAGGGCCGGATAAAGCTTGGTAAAATCTTCTTCCGACCTACCTTGGGTAATGGCTTCTTGTATATAGGCGTAGGTATTTTTTCCAATGTTAACGGTAGCACCGAGTTTATCAGCTAACGCAATTGCCATGCCGACGTCCTTGTTGAGATTATAGACGCGAGAGCGCCCATCCCAGGTTTTGGAGAGAATATGGTCTGGGAACCGACGCTCCGAAATAAAGCTCCGAGCATTACCATTATTGAAAACTTCTATTAAATCCTTAAGTTCTATACCCGCGCGTCTACCCAGATGGGCGGCCTCACATAGTGCAAAGAAATTAGTATGAGTGATCATGTTGTGTACGATTTTCATCGTGTGACCTGTACCACTTTTACCAAGATAAATGAGTTTTTTAGCCACGGAAGCAAGCACGGGGGCAGTTTTATTAAAAATCTTTGGATCTCCGCCAATCATTAAGGTCATGGTGCCTTTATCAGCTCCTAGGGCTCCGCCGCCCGTCATACCTGCATCCATATAACTAACACCTTTAGAAGCTGCACGCCGTGCGAGTTTTTTCGTATAGTTGGGATCAGAAGTTGTGAAATCGTAAAGAATTAGTCCCCGTTTCGGATTTGCTAAAATACTATTTTTGCCTTTTAGCATCGCATTAATCTCAACTGAACCCGGCACAACAAAAATAATGATAGAACATTTTTGCGACATTTCATCCGGCATTACTATCGTTGCGGTTTTCTCGAAAGCTTTGCACGCTGTTTCAGCTAGATCCCATACAAAAACTTTATTACCCGCCTTGATTAGATTCTTAGCAATTCCTCTGCCCATATTGCCGAGACCAATGACACCAATTTTTTTTATGGATATTTTTTTTGAATTAGAATTCATTGGTTTTTTTTTCTTCTTTCGGACGTTCAATATTGGCGGCTCTCTCCATCGCTGCGCATACCGCTGCGGCATCTTCATCAAAATGACCTTGTGCAATAGCGGCATAATAGGATTGCAGAGCAACATGATAAATTGGCGTCGGGACTTGCATCTTATGGGCATGATCTGAAATAAACCGAGAATCTTTGATTGGTACTGAAAAGTTCATACCCTCATGCTCATAGTTGTTATTTGCCATCATTGCCCCTCTAGTTTCAAACATAGAAGAGCTTGAGCCTGATCCACTAATGACATCATGAATTAATTCAGGGTCGAGGCCCGATTTCATGCCTAAAACCATTACTTCGGCCGCTACAGAGTTATGAACTAAATTGAGGATATTCGCACAAAACTTCATCTTCATGCCGTTACCAAAGGGACCAACATAAAAAGTTCTACGCGCAAAACCTTGAATAATTTTTTGAACATCATTGTACGTTGCTTCATCGCCACTACCAAAAGCCGTTAGCTGTTTTTTGACTGCTAGAATTCGATTACCACTCACTGGACAATCAAGCATTTTTTTATCCACGGCGTCCATAAGGGACTTGGCTTGTTCTTTATCCTCGACAGGAAAGGTACTTGTCTCGATAATGACTTGTCCAATCTTATTAGCTTTATCGATACCGTCGTCGCCACCAAAGACGTCTAATAAAACATCCACGGTTGGCAAGCATGTAATGAGAACATCGCTGAGCATGGCTGCGTCGCAGGGCGATTTAGCGATTTGCATGCCAAGTATCTCGAGCTCTTCCATAATTTTTGGTCGAATATCATAACCAATAACTTCAAATCCACTGTCAATTATGTTTGGCACCATTGCAGAACCTAAGACGCCAAGTCCAATGAAGCCAATCTTCCTAGTCATTAAGTTAGTCCTTTTTTTATTAGCCACGTTCCGAGATATATTTGTAGTTGCGTGTATCACAATGGCTAACCCGCCATTCAACCGGACGGCCATCTAGCATTCGTGCAACACGATCAATCTCTAACATCGGGGTGCCCTCATCAATATTTAGGATAGTAGCTTCTTCTGCTGATGCGCTGACGGCTTTCAAATGTTCTTCCGCTTTAGCTATCGTGATACCATAAGATAACTGATAGAACCGAAATAGATTGTTGGGCGGTTCCATCTCAGAACCGAAGCCAGGAAAATGTTCCAGTGGAAGGCAAATGGTTTCTATAATCGTCGAAATATTGTCAAAATAACGGATGCGATGGAAGCGCACGACCATCTCACCATCATTAAGCTCTAGCCTAGCTTGTTCTAGTGGAGATGGTAATTTTTCTTCGCATGAAAGAATAGTGCTTTCTGGTAAAATACGTGTGCCGTCATTACCGACAATACTAAAATAAAGAAATAAGGCTCGCCTCTCAGTATGTTCAGAAACAAAAGTACCAATCCCTTGTTGGCGAAATAGTAGGTGTTCGGCAACCATGTCATTAAGCGCTTTTCGCACCGTGCCTTGGCTAACATTGAGTTCTGCGGCTAGCTGTATTTCGCTTGGCAGTATGTCACCTGGTTTCCATACATTGTCTATTAAGCGTTGTCGAATAATATTATCGACTTTTTGATATTTCGTTTGTGTTAGCTTTTTCCTGTCATTTATTCGTATTTCTTTATCTGCGGAGTGCATTGATTTTTGTTTCATATTTCTCTGCCCACGTATTTTTTTAAGTTTTTAATTAAGGTCTGTTATTAAAACTATACTCTCGCATCAGACATTGCGAAAGCTATTGATTCTAGTATTCTAAACAGAAAGATATAGCATTTGAGCTAAGTTCAAATAAATAGGACAGAAGAATGTCACAGACAAAAATTTTTAAAATCAAAGACGCGCCTACCCATGAACGAGGTGATGGTGTTATTACAACAGTTCTTGTTACCAATGAAAAATGTGGTTCTCGCATTACGTCTGGGTTGACCAGCTTTCCCGCTGGCAAAGAAGTGCCCGTACATTGTCACAATTGTGATGAGCAGGTTGTGTTACTTGAGGGTGAATGTAATGTGGAAATTGCTGGAGAATTGACGGCCGTGTTTCCAATGGACACTACGTACATTAAAGCAGGTACATATCATCGTTTTGTTAATATTGGTGAAACACGGGCGGTCATTCTTTGGACCTATGATTCTGATGCCGTTACTCGCACTTTCCAGGAGACCGGGAAAACCGTTGAGCATTTATCTGGCGACGATGTTGTCACACGTCAATAAAATAATAAATAGGAGAAATTTATGGCTGAAAAAGCTTTCGATACAAAACGCTTTTCAGCTGGGGCGATTGCAGAATTTATTCAGCGTGCTTTAGTGGCCGTCGAAATGCCGCGCGAGGATGCTCGTATTGTTGCAAAGTTAATGACTGAAGCTGATATTAATGGATCTGATGGCCATGGGATATTCAGATTGCCAGGTTATATCCGCCGAATAAAAGAAGGCGGATTAAATCTAAAGCCTAATATTCATGTAGAGAGAGATAAAAGTGGTATGGCTTTGGTTGATGGGGATAATGCGCAAGGACATCTGGTAATGCGATATTGCGCTGAGTTAGCAATTAAGAAAGCTAAAGATAGCGGTGTTGCTTGGGTAGGAACACATCATAGTAACCATGCTGGACCGGCTGCACTTTATGCAAAAATGCCACTTGCTGAAGATATGATTGGGTTATACGTCGCAATCGGAAATGCTAATCATTTGCCGCCTTGGGGTGGTGTTGAAATGCTACTTAGTACGAACCCTATCGCTATTGCTGTACCGGGAAAGAATGAACCTGCAATAGTATTAGATATGGCGACTACTGTTGCTGCTTACGGTAAAGTTAAGACGGCAGTACAACGCGGCGAGGAAATGCCAGAGGGTTGGATGATTGATAGGCATGGACAACCTCTAACCGACCCAACAAAATCTGATGAGGGTTTTTTAATGCCAATTGGTGGACCAAAGGGCTATGGCTTAGCACTGATGTTTGGCCTTCTTGCCGGTACTCTTAATGGGGCTGCTTTCGGCAAAGATGTTGTAGATTTTAATGTTGATTTCAAAACGCCAACGAATACGGGCCAGTTTATTGTCGCTATCGATATAGCGGCGTTTGGAGACGTTGATGCTTTTAAACAAAATGTTGACCATATATATAGGGCTATGAAAGCCTCACCTACCCTTCCAGGCTATGATGAGGTTCTATTGCCAGGCGAACAAAGTCACAAGAAACGCCAAGATCGTACACAGAATGGTGTGCCGATTCATAGTGGTCTACTAAAGTCTCTAGCCAAGACCGCGAATGAATTGGGTGTTGTGACTTTAGAGTAAAACAAACCTAGTTAGAAAATTAATTTCTTTAATGAAAATCCATTACTCTTCTGCCACGTGTTTCTTATTTGAGCCCAAAAAAGTTTATTTATAAAATTCTTCTGGATCGATTGGCAATTCCACCTCTTGGCCGCGTTTTGCGGAGAGATCCATGGCCATTGTGCACATTAGGTTTGCGTGACCTTCAGCTGCCGTTGCATGTGGGGTTGGCGTTCCCATCATTATTCTTGTAAACCAGCCTATAGTTTCTTCACGCATCGGACCATAAAGTTGGCCGTTCCAAAGGTCGCCGGGAGGGTAGGAGGTCAAGAAATCGACGTGTCGTTCAGGTGCTTCATAGCCTCCAGAAATATAGCCTCCGGGCAGCTTTTCGTTGGTAGCTAGAACTAGGTCTCGGTGCGTGTCTTCGATGTCAATAATACCTTCTTTACCGACTATTCCGATTTCTAAACCATAAACTGTACCCGGCCAAACTTCCGGTAAGGCCCAACAAATATTCATGGAAAATAGTGTGCCATCATCCATTGTGAAAATGCCAAAGGTTGAATCTTTTGTGCCCCATTCGTTGAGGACTTTTTCGACTGACTTGGCATAAACGGTTTTTGGTTTTTTACCTTCCATTAGCCACATCGACATATCTAATGAATGGGTGCCAGAAACTACCATTGGGGTTAAGTTATGACGGGCATTAGTTTTGGTGATGGTAGCAATTGGGACCATTCGGTTCATGAATGCACGGGTGGTTACCGAGTGCACATCACCAATTTGGCCGTTCATGAGACGCTCTTTGACAGTTAAGAACCTGCGACGAAAACGTTGAGTGTAGCCGACACAAGCATCTAAGTTTGCCTGTTCAATTGCACTCAATATTTGAAATGATTCTCGGGCTTCGGTTGCTAAAGGCTTTTCAATAAAAAGCTTATGTCCCTCTTCAACAGCTAGTAATGTTGGCTCAGTATGTTTATTTTCATCCGTTATGATCATGACGGCATTCACCTCTGGCCGCTTGATCAACTCATTAAAGTCATTGGTGTAAAAGTCAGCATTTGTATCTGTTGCAAGTTGCTTACCCAGATCATCATTAATATCGCAAAGCCCCAACCATTTAATACCTGGGTACTCTCGAGCGTATTTAGCACGAATACGACCGATGGTGCCGCACCCAACTATTGCCAAGCCAATTTCATCTACGGTGTCCATATTGATCTCAGGCATTTTTACCTCTACCTTTTTATATCTGTTATTGGTTAATTTCTTTAAAGAATTAGTTGATAACTTTTCTAAGCTTAAATTTATGTATCGTAAAGTGGTATAGAAAAATTTATGTGTTTTATATTTACTTTGAAATTTATTAAATTTATTTATTATTTAATCAAATTTGGGATTTAGCCTGAGCCAACCTTATAGACGGGTTCCCATACTTCTATCCTGAAGAATGTGTTTAAATCATCAAATCTAAAGCCAGTTCTAGATTTGAAGGATCAGGTTGCAAGTCGCCATCCTGTATTTTTTTGGTAACCTTGGCGATTGCTGTATTAGCTGGAGCTGGCTTACTAGAGAGCATGCTTTCTTCTGCAACCAAACCATTGATCATATCTACCTCACTGTATCGACCCTTAAGGTGGTCCTGCAGGACACAGTCTCTGGCTGAGGGACCAATATCGGCTGCTAATTTATCAAAGAGCGTCTCAAGAAGATGATTTGTATCTTTTATATCATCTGAGTTGAGGCCGAAAATTGGTTCTATTGAGTAGCCTCTATCCTGTCCAACAGCCAAAGCCTCAGAACCTGCTTTCAAAACAAACTCTCTTACACCCGGAATTTTCATTGCTTCGGAGAGAGTGAGCCCAAGCATGGCAAGAGGACCAAGACACATACAATTAACGACCAGTTTCATCCACTTTGCAGAGAGTATATTATGGGTATTTGAGACTTTTCCAACATTTTGCAGAATCTGTTGAACTTCATTTACTCGATCATCCATGGAAGGTTCAAGGGCACCTAAACCGAACCATGTTTTCTCCGGCGGAGTATTTCGTTGAACAATCCCCGGCGTAAATATCTCCGATGAAAGTTCTACGACACAACCAATTGTCCTTTCTTTTCCCACAATATCAGCGATTTCATGGGCGGTCATAGCATTCTGTATACCTACCATCATACCTTCAGTTGATAAATATGGCTCCATTAGTTGTGCTGACCATTTCGTATCGTATGCCTTAACCATGATAAAAATATAGTCAAACACCCGGTTCAGCGTGCAAACATCACAAAGATTATTTGCATCAACCTCCACATCTATATCTTTTTCGGGCATTTTTATTTTGAGACCTTGGGTACGCATGGCTGTAACGTGGTCAGGCCATTGGTCAATCAGTGTTGTGCTATATCCCGCCCGGGTCAAATCTGCACCTACGCAACTTCCATTTGCACCGGTACCCACGATAGCGATTTTTCCCTCCATCTGGATCTCCTTTATAGATTGGCTCAGGCTCTTTGGTGATATCTAGTACTTTTTATTGGACTGTAACATGAGTGAAAGGGTGTGAGAAGACACGCTGTCTACTAATATGCTGTTTCTATTGAATAAATAATAATTTTGTGGTTGTCCAACATTGCTAGAAAAGAGGAGTGTTGGATTGTTGGCTTTATATGATTTTGCAAATTCGTAATTCTTCATAGTAAGTGTGTTATTAGAAAAATATTTGTTTTATCGTTTGTTGTTAATGAGTTATTCCTGTATCTGTTTTTCATTGGTTTAAGCTTTATGAGTTAGAGGCAAGGATCAATCGCTACAGTCTAATCATAAACATTTGGTGTTTCAGGGCTGTTTGTACGTAAGTTAATTTTTTTTGATACGGGCTCAGGGCTAATTCTAACCCTGTTGCCCGTCAACTTAGGGAGAAAATAAAAATGGTTCGTGTATTAAAGTCTTTGTTTTTGATGTTGCCCCTTCTTTTACCAACAATGGCAAGTGCTCAAACAGTCAACGTGGGCGCAGCAGCAAATGTAGGTGGAATGATAGTTTTTATTGCGCAGGCAAAAGGTTTCTTTGCAAAAAATGGTATTGATGCAAAAGTTGTTACACGCCAAACCGGTGGTGCGCTGACGAAATCTTTAAGGGCAGGAGAGATGGATTTTGCGCCTGCTGCTTTTACCAATTTGCCAGCTGCACTTGAAAAAGGCATGAATGTAAAAGCATTTGTAGGTTATACGGGTGCCTCTTATGTTAAGTCCACTAGCGATAACTTTGTTGGAATTGCGGCAAGGGCAGGGACCGGAATAAAAAGCTTAAAGGACCTTAGAGGGAAAAAGATAGGTGTAACATTTGCTAGCACCGGCGATCTTTACCTCCGGACGATACTGCGAAAGAATGGTATTACCAAGCGTGATTATAGTCGGATCAACACACGTCCACCGAGTTTAGTGGCAGTTTTAGATACAGGTGGTGTAGATGCTATTGTCGCTTGGGAGCCAAATTTGACACGTGCGTTAGATAAAGTAAAAGGATCGACCCTCATATCGCGTGGCGGTGATCATGTTTGTTTCTGTGCTGGCTTACATGGATTTCCAAAGAAAGTTTACGGAGATAGAAAAAGAACACAGGGTGTAGTTGATGCCATGGCTCAAGCGGCACATTGGCTTCGGAATCCTGCAAACCTTGATGAGGCAGCACAGATCGGATCTCGTTTTGTGCGCGGCATGACCCCTTCACTAGCTAAACGCACGATGCCGCACATAGTTTATGATGTTCGTATGGGCGAAAATACAAAGAAGGCTTTCAATTTTGCTGTGGCCGAGTTGATTAAGCAGAAGAAAATGAAAAAACCATACGATCCAGACAAGTACTTTGATTTTTCATTTATAAATTCAACAATGAAACGTCATCCAGAATGGTTTTCTGATCTAAAGTAATACTGTATTTTGGTTAAAAGTTATAGCGGGCGGACAATTGATCCGCCCGCTATAACTTTTCTAGTTCAAGAGAATTTTAATGAATAAATTAATTCCTAAATTAGTTGTTGAGGGACTCTCCCATCATTATCCCGATGAATATACAGGAGAGTCGGTACATGCATTAGAAGATATAAATTTGGAACTGTATGAGGGTGAGTTAGTCTCTGTCGTCGGTCCAAGTGGATGCGGTAAATCTACGCTATTAAATATACTTGCCGGTCTCCTACCCTACAATATTGGCGTTGCCAGTGTTGATGGAGAGGTTATAACCGGTCCAGGACCTGATCGAGGTGTTGTGTTCCAAGAGCATGCGATACTACCCTGGCGGACAGTGGCTCGGAATATTGGCCACGGTTTGGAAATTAGAAAAATTCCCGAAAAAGAGAGAAACAAAACGGTGCAAGACTTTATTAACCTCGTGGGATTGACAGGTTTTGAGGACAAATACCCGCATGAGTTATCGGGGGGAATGAAACAACGTTGTCAAGTGGCAAGAACGCTTTGTGCTGATCCCGTGGTCATGTTGATGGATGAGCCTTTTGCTGCTGTTGATGCTCAAACCCGTATCACTTTACAGGAAGAATTGAATCGTATCGCTATGGCTACAAAGAAAACGATTCTATTTATCACCCATGCGGTAGATGAGGCTGCATTTTTGGGAGATCGATGTTTGGTTTTCTCTGCTAGGCCAGGTCGGCTTAAGGAGATAGTTAAAATAGATATTCCTCGAGAAAAACGAGTTTGGGCCGATATGAACACTGATGCTGTTTTTATCGCAGCGCGAGATAAAATTTTAGCATCTGTGCGTGAGGAGGTTAGCGTTGCAGTCGAGGAGTAAATTGGACCGCCTTCTTTGGTCTTTACAACAGCTTATGAAGATCGACGCTATGAATATAGTGATCCTGGTGATTGTAGTTCTTTTGGGCTGGTCTGTAATATCTGATAATATAGAAAACCCTGCACGTTATTTGCCCTCTCCGATAGCTGTTGCGTTTTCCTCGGTTGATATGTTGGTAAAGGGACTTCTACCAAGTTACTTCAGTGATACACTTGTTAGATTAATAATTGGCAGTGCAATTGGGTTAGCAGCTGGAATACCATTTGGTCTTCTACTTGGGCTAAATCGTACCGTAGCAGATATGTTTCACCCCATGATGAATTTTTTTCAGTCTGTCTCAGGGATTGCGATTTTTCCTATTATCGTAATTTGGTATGGCAATAGTGATATGACAGTCCTGATTGTAATACTTTATACGAGTTTTTTCCCAATAGCTTTTACCGTTTTGTCAGGAGTTAGAGAGATACCTCTTCGCTATATCAATGCTACTCGGACCCTTGGAGCTAGTCGTTTTCAGGTGATGAAGGACGTTTTATTTCCTGGGGCAATGCCACATATAGCCACCGGTTCCCGTTTGAGTATAGGTTTTGCCTGGCGGGCTGTGATAGCAGGCGAGATGTTAGCCGGAAGGGAAGGCTTAGGTTGGATGATATTCACTGGGCAGGATGCCGATAAAACAACGGAAATTATATTGGGGATGGTAATAATAGGATTTACTTGGATAGTTTTAGATCATTATCTTTTAAGGCCCATGGAGGAAAGAACAATTGAGAGATGGGGGCTCGTTCAAAGATGATGGTATTTTCCCGGCTCTCGGTTGCGTTGCAGCGTAGATTTGGGCGGCAGCGATTAAGGAAAATTATTTTAGGCTCTATTCCGTTCCTATTTTTTATCACTATATGGCATGCAAATACTGTTTTTGGCTGGCTGCCGCCTGTTTTTGTGCCGACGATTGGTGAAGTTTGGGAGGCAATATTTTTTCTCCAAGAGGATTGTCCCGGTTTTGTGCCGCTGATCAAGTTAGACAATGATTGTATGATGACGACACACATACTTTCTAGCCTTGGACGTGTGATCCTGGCAACTGTGATTGGTCTTCCCGCGGGCATTGCTTTAGGTGTTGTCGCTGGCATGAGCCGTCCAATTTCAAAGTTTCTAGAACCGGTAGGCGTTTTTGCCAATTCTATCTCGGGCATAGCCTGGATTCCCCTCGCTATCGTTTGGTTCGGTGTGGGTTGGGTTACGACACTATTTATAATGCTCAATACAATTTTCTGGCTTATGTTTTTTAACTCGATGCTGGGAGTTCGAAGTATTGCAAAAGTTTACGAAGACAGCATTCTCACAATGGGGGGAAGTCGTTGGGATGTAGTAACTCAAGTTTATTTGCCAGGTGCCATGCCAAGTATAATTACTGGAATGCGAATGAGTATGGGCTTCGGATGGAGAGCGTTAATAGCGGCTGAAATGATTGGAGGCGACAGTGGGTTAGGTTTTATGATTTTCACTTCTGCTGCTGAGTTTAAAATTGAGGAGGTGTTTCTCGGCGTCATTATTATGGCAATAATTTTTATGGGAACAGATAAATTTCTTTTGGCACCTTTGGAAAAATGGACCGTAGAACGTTGGGGTTTGGTTTGGAAACCGAGCTAATTAATGGGAGAAACTATGACAATTGATCCAAGTGATTCCAAAAACGATCAGGATGGAATTACAGAATCAGGCTTTCAAAGACGTCGTTGGTATAATCAGCGTGATTTTAAATTTATAGCTGCAGTAGTGATTTTTGTAGTTCTTTTTCAGGGTTATGGTTTTTTAACTGGCCCAACTCGCATTGGTGAAAATCTCCAACAGGCCATTGATGCTGGTGAAACGAAGTTAGAAATATTAGTTTGGGCAAATTTTCCTGCCGAGGCATTTCACATGGAGCTTTATCAGAAACTTGGAGCGATACGTGGAGAACAAGAGGGTGCGGTGCGGCTGGCTGGTGTTCGGCCTTTGGATGTTAAATTTTTATCTAGAAAATACTGGATCAAAATTATGGATGTGGCACCCCCGGAAAAATAATTTTGTAAACCCGCACTTTTGAGTCATCATCCCAAATAGCTGTGAAATGATAGTGGATAAAAAAAATTCAATTAGAAATCGGCTGTTATAATGTTAAATTCAACAATTTTTTTGACGGTTCTTTTATTGAATTCAGGAAAAAAATTTAACAAAACTCAAATAACGTGGATCTGTGGTATTGTAATTTAAACCAGTTTTTTAATCTTGTCTTTGGTGATGTACCGTGGTCATTTATTGATCATGATTAGAGTATACGGATTAAAAAATTGTGATGTCTGCAGGAAGGCGATTAAAGACTTGAAAGAGGCTAACATTGCTTATGAATTTTGCGATTTTAGGCGTGATGGACTTGAAATTGTCAAAATCGAGGAGTGGGAGAGATCGCTAGGCTATGTTTCTTTGCTTAATAGAAGAGGAACAACTTGGCGAGGATTAAGTCAGAGTGATAAAGCTGATTTGAATAACGAAAAAGCAATAGCTTTGATGTTTAATAACCCAGCGCTTATAAAGCGACCTATTTTTGAAACTGAAAATAAAATTGTAATTGGTTACACAGAAAATCAAATTAAGGAACTTGGTCTTTAATGATTACCTAGGAGAAAAAATATGAGAACAGATCTAGAAAGAGGTGATTTTCTCGCTCTTTTAGAGAAATTGAAAAGCGAAGAGGATGATGAAGTTCTAGGGGTAGTTCGTGATATTAATGCTAAAATGACGGTCGCAGGAGTGTCCTGGGACGACTTATTGATATCTCAAGATGAGACGCAAGAAGATAGTGCTGACGATGACAAGGATGAAGATGGTCAGGAAAGTGGCCGAGAGAACGTTAGTGATGATAATTCTGAGCCTTTGAATGATGAGGAAAGGCAAGAGGCAGAAAATTTGATTAATGCTATTAAAGGTATGAAAGTATCTGAAGCCACCAAGCAGGAGATCGATGAATATAGAGATGATCTCCGTGAGGGTGAGTTTGAGCAAATGGATCTTCGTTATCTACGTGCGCTAAAAGCAAGGTTGTCGGTTTAACTTTGTGACTATGCGGTTGATTTATCATGTATGTCAGGCAGAAGAATGGTTTTCTGCAGAGATTTCTGGAATTTATAGCGGATCTTCTCAAGATCAAAAAGATGGATTTATTCATTTTTCAAGTGGATCGCAAGTTATCGGAAGTGCAGAAAAACATCGTGCTGGACAAGATAACCTAATACTGCTGGAGGTCGATGCACAGAAATTAGGTCCAGCTTTAAAGTGGGAATTGTCGCGTAATGCCGAAAAATTTCCTCATCTCTACGGTGAATTACCAGTTGCAGCGGTTACACGCAGCTTTGCGTTAACGTTGAATTCCAATGGAACGCATTTATTTCCGAAAGATTGGAATCTGGGTTAACATTTTAATATGTTGATTGTTTATTAGCAAGTTTGTTTGATCGAAATTAGACAGCTAGTGTTAAGCCTAGAAGCGGAAGAGAAATGCAGCCAATGCCAGATTTTACATTAGAGGATAAGCTTTCCAATAAGGGTTTCAGCTGTATTGCAGGCGTTGATGAAGTCGGGCGGGGTTCATGGGCTGGACCAGTCGTAGCCGCGGCAGTTGTGTTTTGTAAAAAAAAATGGCCAAAAATTATTAATATTGGTCTCAATGATTCTAAACAGCTTTCACCTAAGCGGCGAGAAGGTCTTTTTGATATTATACAAAATAATGCGGATGTCGGTATTGGACTAGCCAGTGTTAAAGAGATAGATCAGATCAATATTTTACAGGCTACGTTTTTAGCTATGGATCGGGCTTTGGAAAATCTTTCTATTACTCCGGATTATATTTTAATTGATGGAGATAAGGTCCCACCGATTAAGTATCAAGCTGAAGCAATCGTTAAGGGGGATGGACGTTCTATTTCAATTGGGGCGGCATCAATTATAGCCAAAGTGACTCGAGATAAATTAATGATTAAGCTTGGACTTAAGTTCCCCAGTTACGCATGGGAACATAATATGGGGTATGGTACAAAAAAGCACCGAGCAGGTTTGGAGAGGTTCGGCGTGACCGAACACCACCGAAAAAGTTATAAGCCGATAATCAATATATTGAAGCTTCATAACTCATAACTCCTATATGTTGTGGTATTAATCTGAGCTAAGTCATTGAATCCAAATAACTCTTGACGTGGATTCTCGAAAGAATCAGTATGCCCGTATCATGGCAGGTCCAAAAGAACTAAACTTAAATCAAATTCTCGAAGGCGATAGCGTCGAGATGATGAAAACACTTCCCAGTGCCTCGGTAGATCTTATTTTTGCAGATCCACCGTATAATCTGCAATTAGCGGGGGACCTGCTTCGTCCGAATAATTCTAAAGTTGATGCGGTTGATAACGAATGGGATCAATTTGAGAGCTTTGCAGTTTATGATAAATTTACACGGTCTTGGTTAACGGAAGCCAGAAGAGTTTTAAAAGAAACTGGTTCACTTTGGGTTATTGGCAGTTATCACAATATTTTTCGTGTTGGCACAGCGCTCCAGGATATGGGTTTCTGGATATTAAATGATGTAATTTGGCGTAAGACAAATCCCATGCCTAACTTCCGGGGTAAACGGTTTACAAATGCCCATGAGACACTAATTTGGTGTTCCAAGGGACAAGGCGCTAAGTATAAATTTAATTATGATGCAATGAAGGCTTTAAATGATGACCTGCAAATGCGGTCAGACTGGCTACTATCTATTTGCAATGGCAATGAGCGTATTAAGAACAAGAAGGATGGGAAAAAAGCACACCCTACACAGAAACCTGAGTCACTTTTGCATCGAGTTATTTTGGCGTCCACAGATCTGGGAGATGTTGTACTTGATCCATTTTTTGGCTCCGGGACAACAGGTGCTGTGGCGAAGAAACTTGGGAGAAACTTTGTTGCGATTGAGCGAGAAAAAAATTATATTGCTGTGGCTAAGAAACGTCTTGCAAAAATTTCAGGTCCTTCAGACGTTAGTCTCGTTACAACGCCGTCAAAGAAGAAAGAGCCGCGCATTCCTTTTGGCTGGTTGGTTGAAAGAGGCCTATTAGAGCCAGGTACCATTCTGAGCGATACTCGGCAACGCCATACTGCGAAAGTACGGGCAGATGGGTCTATTATTAGCTCTGAATATAGGGGATCTATACATCGTGTGGGAGCCTTGGTCCAAGATGCACCTGCATGTAATGGCTGGACGTTCTGGCATTTGGATATTAAGGGTCAGATGACACCAATCGATGCCCTTCGTCAGAAATTAAGGGCGGAGTTACATTAGTTTGAAAGGTTTTAACGGGTAGGAATTGGTATTTCTCCTTCATAGTCGTAAAATCCTTTTCCTGCTTTGCGACCAAGCCAACCTGCTTCGACATATTTGACGAGGAGAGGACAGGGACGATATTTTGTATCGGCCAAGCCTTCATGGAGGACTTGCATTACACTGAGGCAAGTGTCAAGGCCAATAAAATCGGCAAGTTCTAAGGGTCCCATGGGATGGTGGGCACCAAGTTTTAAGGCTGTATCGATTGCTGCAACAGTGCCAACACCCTCGTAGAGGGTGTAAACAGCTTCATTAATCATAGGAAGAAGAATTCTGTTAACTATAAACGCTGGGAAGTCTTCTGAGCTGACGGCCGTTTTCCCGAGTTTGTTGGTAAAGTCACGGATAGTTTTGAAAACATCTGGATTTGTTGCAATACCTCTAATTAATTCAACTAGTTCCATCAATGGTGCCGGATTCATAAAGTGAATGCCCATGAAACGGTCCGGACGATCGGTTTGGGCGGCGAGCCGTGTGATTGAAATTGAAGACGTATTGGTAGATAATATCGCATGTTCTTTTAGGATCGGACAGATTTGTGTATAAATTGCCTTTTTTATTTCTTCATTCTCAGTTGCTGCTTCAATAACTAGATCACATTCACTTAGGCTATTAAACTCAGTGTCTGTAGAAATTTTTACCAAAGTCGACTTTTTATCTTTTTCAGAAATTTTACCACGAGAGACTAAACGGCCTAGATTTTGGCCAATTGTAGTGGTTGCTTGTTCCAATGCGTCGCTATTAATATCGACAAGAATTACATTATTTCCGGAAGCCGCACATACGTGGGCAATACCAAGACCCATCTGGCCAGCCCCTATAATACCAATATTATTTATTTCCATTTTAAGTCCGCTCTTTATTTTTAGCTTGTTGATCTTATTTATTTAGTTCGGCTTCCAATTTTGGCACCGCTTCAAATAAATCCGCAACGATCCCATAATCTGCGATTTGGAAAATCGGTGCTTCTTCATCTTTATTAATTGCAACAATAACTTTACTATCTTTCATTCCAGCCAAATGCTGAATGGCGCCGGATATACCCACGGCTATGTAGAGGTCTGGTGCTACAATTTTACCAGTTTGACCAACTTGGTAGTCGTTGGGAACAAAGCCAGAGTCAACAGCTGCTCGTGATGCACCAACGGCAGCGCCTAATATATCGGCTATTTTTTCTAACATAGCAAAATTTTTACCATTTTGCATTCCTCGCCCGCCTGAAATAATAATATTTGCTTGGGTCAATTCAGGTCGGTCGGATTTACTCAACTGTGTGCTGATAAACTCGGATTGATCAGGATTTTCAGCGGCATCAATCTGAATGATATCAGCAGTTGTTTCACTCTTATTCACCGCTTCGAAGGCAGTGGCTCTAACCGTTAGCACTTTGATTGGATCAATAGATTGGACTGTGGCTATAGCATTTCCAGCATAAACTGGGCGATCGAATGTTTGAATATCGTGAATAGCCGTAATTTCTGAAATTTGTTGTACGTCTAATATGGCAGCTACCCGGGGCAACAGGTTTTTACCGAATGTGGTCGCCGGTGCTAAAATATGAGTATAATCATTTGCAATGCTCAAAATTAACGGCGTAAAGACTTCGGCCAAAGCATTAGCATATTGCGCATCATCAACGAGTAAAACTTTTGACACCCCAGATAAATTAGCTGCTGTGTTAGCAACATCGGTACACCCACTTCCAGCAATTAAAATGGTCACGGGTCCAAGCTCGGAGGCTGCAGTTATAGTATTTAAAGTTGAACCTTTGAGGTCTGCATTATCGTGTTCTGCTATAACTAGAATTGTCATTCTGAATACTCTCTTATATAACCTTGGCCTCATTTCTAAGTTTATCAACCAATTGGGCGACATCCTCGACAATTACCCCTGCCTGGCGTGAAGAAGGTTCCTCTACCTTCAGAGTAGTTATGCGGGGTGAAATATCAACTTCAAGATCAGCGGGAGATATTTCGTCTATTGTTTTCTTTTTGGCCTTCATGATATTAGGTAAAGATGCATAGCGAGGGGTGTTAAGGCGTAAATCCGTGGTTATAATAGCAGGCATTTTAAGGTTGAGGGTTTCGAGCCCACCATCAATTTCGCGAGTTATGTGTGCTATGCTCTCATTAATAGTCAACTCAGAGGCAAAAGTTCCTTGGGGCCAATCCAGTAATGCCGCGAGCATTTGGCCTGTTTGATTGCTATCATCATCAATTGCCTGTTTGCCAAGGATTATTAGATCGGGATTTTCTTTTACAGCGATAGCTTTTAAAATCTTTGCTACAGCAAGGGGTTCAATTTCTTCGTCCGTTGCAACGTGAATACCTCGATCTGCACCCATGGCTAATGCCGTACGAATAGTTTCTTGAGCTTGTTTAGAGCCAACGGAGATCGCGATTAGTTCTTCTGCGCCGCCATTTTCACGCAAGCGAATACCTTCTTCAACAGCAATTTCATCGAACGGATTCATAGACATTTTAACATTAGCTGTTTCAACACCGGTTTGATCCGGTTTAACGCGAATTTTAACGTTGTAATCAATCACGCGTTTGACCGCGACAAGAATTTTCATATGGCTTCCTTTAAAGTCCATTACAAATTTATATAGTTAATATAGATTTTTTATAGCTATATAAAGACCCTGATTAGAGTATATCAATAATACCGATTAGTTGAGTTCGGTTAGAATTCTTTCGGGCCAGTAGTAATTTTAATTTTATCGATTTTTGCCGGGCTCCCATAATACATCTGTAGTGCCATTATTATTTATTTTTCTGGAAAGTACGAATAGATGATCAGATAATCTATTTAAATAGACTGCAGCTAATGGATTTGTTTGATCTAGGTTATTATCTTCCGTCATTAATCTTGTTATAAGGCGTTCCGCCCTTCTAGTAACAGTCCTTGCCACGTGAAGGTGGGCTGCACTGGCTTTTCCGCCCGGTAAAATGAACGACTCTAGTGGTTTTAGGGAAGTATTTATTTCATCAATCTCAATTTCGAGGCGGTCAATTTGGCTTTTAATAATCCTTAGATCTTCTCCGGAGGATCCGGATTGTATAGGACGTGCAAGATCAGCTCCTAAATCAAATAAGTCATTTTGAATGCGTGAAAGCATCGCATCCGATTTACTGTCGATATCTTGTCTGGCTAATCCAATATGAGCATTTGCCTCGTCAACTGTACCAAAGGTTCTTACTCGAAGGTCATGTTTGGCAACGCGACTACCATCGCTAAGTGATGTTTCACCTTTATCGCCACCACGAGTATAAATTTTATCTAATCGGACCATTTTATTATCCAATGTTAGGGGAGGAGTTTAAAGCACAAATGGGAACAATAGCAAAAAATTTAATAAAGACAATCGCTGGTAGCGTTGGTTGTCGTTGATGATCCCAATAAGAAATAAGTCCAAATAAATTTATTTGGATGATTACTATAAATAGAAGTATTTTTGTTGATTATTAATTTTTGCCTGATATACAAAGAACAGTATGAAAGATAAAATAATAATTAAAGGCGTAATTAACGGATCCACTCTCTCTAAAATATATCGTTAATATTCTGTTTGCTGGACAAACCCGACCAAGATCCTAACTTGTAGGAATTAGGGTTTAGATTGGGCAATGACATTTTTGTTGTGGGTGTGTATGGTGATTATAGAGATTAAATTCAGGGGGGCTAAATGTTCTTTGACGAAATTAAAGAAGTAGAGAAAAATGTTGCTGATTTGAAAACGGACCTTGTGGCGATCAGAGAAGGTGTCGAGGGAAGTTTTGATCAATTGGACGATATAGCGGCGCACATAATTGCTCTTGAAGCTATTTTAGTTGAAGTAATTAAAAAAACCCCAATTGATGCAGATGCAGTCAAAGCATGGATCGTCGAGGCTACCGGAGAAAATACAGGCGGAGACGGTGGTAAAACAAAATCAGAAATAATTGTGGATAGCCTTTTAAAGGGGGAGACACTTCCGAAAAATTAGAAAAAAACCCTTCAGTTATGCTTCAGATGATTGAAAAAGGATCTAATCTACCGAATATAACTATATGATAGTCGAATTTATTTCAGCCACATTTAGAATAAGCGCAACTAGTACATGTATCGCAATTTTCTTGCCGGATTAGACCGGCTTGACCGCATTTTGGGCACTGTCGGAACCTATTGTCGTTTTCTTTAATTTCATGGTGTAGGTTCATGACCTGAGGTTTGGTTAAAATTTCATCTTCAGCTAGCGCACCCGGTGCTTTTATAAATCCAATTGTTACCATGTGTTCTTCGAGAACTGAGCCAATAGCAGCAAGCAGGGATGGTATGTAACGTCCTTTAAACCATTGGCCGCCTCTAGGATCAAATACTGCTTTGAGCTCTTCGACAACAAAAGATACATCACCACCCCGTCTAAATACGGCTGAAATCATGCGAGTAAGGGCCACTGACCAGGCAAAATGCTCAGTATTCTTTGAATTAATAAAAACTTCAAAGGGCCTACGCCGCCCATCTTGAATCACATCGTTGATGGTGATGTAAAGAGCATGTTCGCTCTCCGGCCAAAGAATTTTATATGTAGCGCCTTCAAGGGCTTCAGGTCTATCGAGTGGGCGCGTTAAATAATGGAGTATACCGCTACTACCCAAATCTTGTGGAATAGAGTTAGTCCCGGCTATCGCTTCTTTTGGCAATTCTAGAGGAAGTTCCGTTTGTTTTTTTGCTTCATCGAATTTTTTCTTTGTGTCCTTGGTTTCTAGTACTGCTCCCGTTATATCATTGGGCCGATAAGTTGTGCAGCTCTTGCAGCCAAGTTCGTAAGCTTGAATGTAGATGTCCTTGAAATTATCAAAATCTATATTTTCGGGGCAATTGATAGTCTTTGAAATTGAGCTGTCGATAAATTTTTGGGCCGCAGCTTGTATTACGAGATGATCTTTTGGGGATAGTTCCTGAGCATCAACGAAAGCACTAGTTAGAGGGGTGTTTTCTCCTTTGAGACGTCGAAATAATTGATAGGCATAATCAGTTACGTCTTCATCCCGCCGATTACCGTCGGGCATCAAAATGTGTCGTGTATAGGAAAAACTAAAAACGGGCTCGAGGCCAGAAGAGACATTATTTGCGAATAGAGAGATTGTACCCGTTGGTGCTATCGATGTTAGTAAAGAGTTTCGAATACCAAATTTTCTGATTGCCGTCGAAATATCTTCGTCTAAATTTTGGATAGCCTCACTGGAAACATATGCCGCTTTATCAAAAAGTGGAAATGCCCCTTTTTCTTTGGCCAGCTCAATGGAGGCTAAATAGGACGCACGTTGTATTGTCTTTAGCCAAATCTCAGTATGTCGGACGGATTCGGTTGATCCGTAGCGTACGTTGCACATAATAAATGCATCGGCAAGCCCAGTAATGCCCAATCCGATACGGCGTTTAGCCTTGGCTTCTTTTTTCTGCTCTTTTAAAGGAAAGCGTGAGGCATCTATTGTGTTATCTAACATTCTTACCGACGTACTCACTATTTTAGCCAATTTTTTTATGTCTAATTTCGCATTATCCGTGAATGGATCATTAATAAACTGTGTTAGATTGATTGACCCTAGGAGGCATGCGCCATAGGGCGGCAACGGCTGTTCACCGCAAGGGTTTGTTCCGTGAATTGTTTCACAATAGGAAATGGGATTTAGTCGGTTTATTCGGTCTATAAAAATTACGCCTGGTTCCGCATATGCATATGTTGCCTGCATAATTCTTTCCCAAAGTTCGCGCGCTTTAACGCTGCGGAAAACCGAACCATCAAAAACTAACTCCCAATTTGAGTCATCTTTAACTGCTTGCATAAAGTCATCAGAAATAAGTACTGAAAGATTAAACATTCGAAGCCGCCCGGGGTCTTGTTTTGCCGTTATAAAGTTCTCAATATCGGGGTGGTCGCAACGCATTACAGCCATCATCGCTCCCCTACGAGAACCTGCACTCATAATTGTCCGGCACATAGCATCCCAGACGTCCATAAAAGAGAGGGGGCCAGATGCGTCAGCGCCAACACCTTTTACGGGGGATCCTTTTGGGCGAAGTGTAGAAAAATCATATCCTATGCCGCCTCCTTGCTGCATAGTAAGAGCTGCTTCCCGCAGACTTTCAAATATACCCGACATATCATCCGGTATATCACCCATTACAAAACAGTTGAAAAGCGTAATATCTCGCTCCGTTCCAGCACCCGACATTATTCGACCTGCCGGTAAAAATTTGAACTCCCTCAGAGCTTGGTAGAATTTCTCGGTGTGAATGTCAGGGTTAGTTTCTACTTGAGCTAAGGCTGAACTAACGCGAGAAAAGGTATCATCAATCGTTTTATCTATTGCGACACCATCGGTAGTCTTTAGGCGATACTTCATATCCCAAATTTGTTGCGAAATTGCGGCTATTGATGCCATGGCCAAAGTACACCCTGTGATTATTTATTAACTCAATAAAAAATTGAATTGAATTGTGCCTCAGACAAACTAGAAAATCAATAAAGTTCTTGTTTTGTTTCCCCCGTTATTCAATAATTACTCCCAAATATATTGATATTTAACACATTGATTATGCATTATTTTTTAAGTTCTTAACACTTTACACAGGGTTAACAAAAAAAATACGTGGATAAATGCTAAAAAGGCAACACCATTTTTAGGCAAGTTTCTAGTTTCATATAGAATGGGAGGGCAATTGAAGAAAATATAACTTGAGATTGTTTTTTGGTCCTTGTGACTAGATTGCACGCTCCTCGATATTACGTAGACCGGCATTTTTGTTAATTCTATCGCTCAATCTTCCCAATGGGATGGGATAGTCATTTTCTCGTGGGTTTAAGCACCTGGGAAGCTTGAATTTAGCCTATTTGACTTAGTTTTATGTTGAAGGGGGCATACCTTGAAAATTATCAATTTTGTCATCGATGTAGGAGCAACTTAACGCATGAGCCGTATAAAGATTAACTTGGGGCTTTACAAAACGTGCATCATCAATACTTCCAACTTTGATATTTTTTACCCCAGGACGGTTGGCTCCACTGCCGAAAACTTGCGATCCACAATCACTACAAAATTCTTTTATCATAGTGTTATGGCTATCAGCTAAATGCTCAAATTTCTTTGGGGTACCTTGTAAAATTTTAATTTGCTCTTCTTTGAAAAATAAATTAGTTGCATAGGCTGAACCAGTGGCTTTTCGGCAATCGTCACAATGACAATTAGCTGTCCTGAAAGGCTCACCATCAATTTTATATCGGATAGCGCCACATAAACATCCACCTGTAATTTTGGTCATTTGAGTCCTTAAGTAATTTGGCCTATTTAGGCTTGCAATATTATTATTACTATTGAAACGTATGGAGAGCATTTCATCAATACCTAGTTAAATTAAAGATTGAATAATTTATGGTACCAGTAAGAGCTAAAGCTTCTGCATGGATATATTTTACCTTATGTATATTGGTAATCCTTGATGCTTTTGTAGGTTCGGTTTGGCCTATGTTCATTACAGTTGGTTTGATAATAATATATATCATTTTGCAATTTAAGAATATTCCGATCCAGCAGAGATTTGCGGGAGTCGCCCTTTTAGCAATAGGCCTAATTGCTGCAATTGAAAGTGGTGCTGTCCAAGAGACTTTGATCGATGGAATTGGGCGGTCCCGAATTTTCTTACTCCTTTTCTTTGCTGTTGCGTGGTTGCAGACACCTGTCAACAAAAGCCCTTCTTTGGCAACTGTTCGCGACGCAATTTTAAATCAACCTCCAGGGCGGAGATTTTTAGGTTTATCTATTGGCATTCATATATTAGGGGCTCTTTTAAATGTTGCAGCGGTAGGTTTATTATCTCCATTGCTAAAAAATCGTAGTGATGCAGTTCTACATCGTCGTCTATGTGTGGCAACGATGCACGGTTTCACGAGTGCTTCTGCGTGGTCGCCTTTTTATATTGGTATGATTGTTGTTTTGGTTGCAATTCCAACCGTCACCTGGTCACAAATCGCAATACAAGGAATCGCTATGGCGGCGATTATGATTTTAGGTGGGTGGTTATTTGATCGAATAAGTTATCCGCGTAGGAAGCCGATTAAAAATGAATACTTCATCCCAGTGAGATCACATAAAGGGATTCCTAGAACGATTTTCATTTTAACTCTTTTAATAAGTATGGTCATGCTTACATTAAATTTTTCAGATGTTAGTATACCGGTTGCTCTCGGGTTAACTTGCCCGCCGTTCGGTCTTATTTGGTATGCAACACAAAAAGAAACGCATCCAGATAAAGGCAAGCCGGTTATCTTTATGGTAAATCAGGTCATTAGCGGGTTTGCTAATTTAAGGAATGAAACATTGATGTTTGTTGCGGCAAATGTCTTTGGCATAGGAATAGCTAGTGTCATTCCGACGGATAATATGTTGTTATTAATTGACGTAATATTACCTTGGGTGGATCTACGTATCGCCTTTATTACTTTTATTTTTCTCTTTTTTGGTTTTGTAGGTCTACATCCAATTATAGTGGTTCTGTCTCTTAGTGCTATTCTTTCACCTGAAATCATTGGTTTAAGAGACTGGGTGTTAGCTTTGACCTATCTCGGTTGCTGGGGGTTAGCAACCATGATTTCGCCGTATTCAGGTACAACACTTTTTATGTCAAGATATACGGGAGTACCTTCTTATACCATCGGATGGAAATGGTCGCTTTATTCAGTATGTTTTAACGCAGTGCTAATGGATGTATTTATCATAACGTTACGGCATTCAACTCTATAATTTATAGATTTTGATTACTTTAACTGCATTCTAATCTGTTAATCTTAGGTATCTTTCTAATTTTAATTAGATTAATTAATTTCATTTTCAAGATTTTGAACGACGACTTCAAGTGCACTTAAGAAACTGGAGCGATCTTTTCTTGAAAAAGGCCGAGGACCACCGGTAATTTCTCCACTTTCCCTTAGGGTTTGCATTAGGCCACGTGTTGCTAGAGCTATGCCAATAGAATTGTCGGTGAATAAAGTGCCATTGGGCTTAATAGCCTTGGCCTTTTTCTTTAAACTGCGTGCAGCTAATGGAATGTCGCTTGTGATGACTATGTCTCCAGCTTCAATATGTTCTACAATCCAGTCGTCTGCTGCGTCTGCACCTTGTTCAACAATAATTAGATTAACAAATGGTGATGGGGAGGGCCTAATTCCGCCATCACTGACCATATTAACATTAATGCTATGTCTATTTGCTACCTTGATAACTTCGTCTTTAACAGGGCAGGCATCAGCATCGACATAAATTTCTGGAATTTTCTTAAGCAATCCGTCCTCTCATGTTATTAAATGAAATAGATAAATTTAGAATAAAGACACCCCTGATGAACAATTACAACTTTTATGCTGGTTATTTGCGTTTTGTCGCAAAAAATACCACAGTGGACAGCCCTGAAATTCAAAATATGATGGCCGAGCTTATCTATATTGCAAAGATTTTGGAAAATGATGCTACTTTCACGGTTGTGCAAAATAAATTACGTGTAACAGCTCGGGCACTTGCTGGAGTGGCCGGTTTTCTTCAACAACACATCCTACCCGAGATAATAGAGGCGAAGAACGTTCTAGGGGAGCTTCAAACGCGCTGGGTCATTGATACGTCAATGAGCCTAATGTCAAATTTAATGGTCCATGCTGAACTTACGAATGGTTCAGAGGCTTTTGTTGTCGTATTGCCTAAACCGCCAGTAATTTAATAAAAGAATAGCCAAAAAAATGTTCGAAAAGCATAGAATTGATATTTATATTTCTCTTAAACATTGAGATTTTTATCCATCCGTTATAAAAATAAAGTAATTTAATCCTATTTATTTATGGATTTTACTCTTTTGATTAGCGGGTAGCTGTTTCCTTCATAGATGCGGATAATTAAAAGCCGAGTTTGAACGGCGTGTTATTGCCAGTAATATCAAGTGAGGAGTTAATTTAATGCCAACTGGGATTGTAAAGTGGTTTAATTTGCAGAAGGGCTATGGTTTTGTGGTACCTGACGATGGCGGCGAAGATGCTTTCGTTCATATCTCTGCCGTCGAACAAGCTGGGTTAACTAGTTTGGGGGAAGGGCAAAAAATTGAATATGAATTGGTTGAAGGTCGAAATGGAAAAATGGCTGCACAAACTATATCTATTTCTGAATAAAATTTTATAATTTGAGTAGGGCTGGCCGTTATTGCCAGCCTATTTTTTTTGCGTTTCTTCATACGGTATAGTCGCCTAATCCCGGGGCTATTGAATACTACCGAAGGAATATTTTAATTTAGATAATTTTAAGGACGGATTCCGGGGGGCGGCCAATAGCAGCTTTATTATTTGCAAGCACGATTGGCCTTTCCATCAAGATTGGATTTTGAATTATTGCTTCAATAAGTTGAGAACGTGATAAATTCTCATTTTTGAGCTTATTAGTAGCATAAACCAGTTCATTCTTTCTCATAATATCGCGTGGTTCCTTACCTAGTTTTTCTAAAATATTCTCTATTATACTTTTGTCTAAAGGCATTATTAGATATTCGATGATTTGCGGCTTAATATCATGCTCTTCAAGCAGATGAAGTGTCGCTCGAGATTTACTACAGTTTGGATTGTGAAATAATTTAACTATGCCCGACATGCTCTATTCCTGGAAACTCTGTTTTTAAATAATTAGAGAGATTGTGGTCGACGTTTTATTTTTTTGATAAAATCTCTATAGTAATTCGAGTAATTCAAACGAAATTCATTTTTCAAATAGCTTCTGGAGTTAATAGTGGCAAAATCCCTAAAAATCAACGTTATTGGCGGTGGACCCGGTGGACTTTACTTCTCTATATTAATGAAACTCGCAAATCCAATGCACCAAATAACGGTATTTGAGCAAAATAAACCAGATGATACTTTCGGTTTTGGTGTTGTTTTCTCAGATGAAACTCTTGAGAATTTCATGGGTCAAGATCCAATAACCTATCATGAAATTAAAAATCAATTTGCGTATTGGGATCAAATAGAGGTCCGCTATCGTGGAGGGCGGAGTCGCTCAGGAGGGCATGGATTTGCTGGTATGGCTCGGATGACACTTTTGAATATTTTCCGAAAACGCTGTCTGGATCTCGGTGTTGAAATTAATTACGAAACTGTAATTAAAGACCTTAAGAAATTACAGGATGCCGACCTGGTTTTGGCAGCAGATGGTGTAAATAGTTTTGCCCGCGAAAGTCTTAAAGTTCATTTGAAACCTACAATAGATATGAGAAAAACTAAATTTGTATGGTTAGGGACTACACAGAAATTTGATGCATTTACTTTTATTTTTAAAGAAAATGAACATGGTTGGTTTTACAATCATGCCTACCAATATGGTCAAGGGGTTGGTAAGGCGGCTTCCACATGGATTTTGGAAACTCATGAAGATACATGGAAAAAAGCCGGTTTAGATCGCGCAGATGAAGATCAAACTATTGCGTATTTTGAGGCACTATTCGCGGAGGAGTTGGATGGCCATCGCCTAATTTCGAACAAATCTATATGGCGAAATTTTCCAGTAATATCTGCTGAAAAATGGTCCCATGAAAATATTGTGCTAATTGGTGATGCTATCCACACCGCACAATTTTCGATTGGTTCAGGTACTAAGATTGCAATGGAAGATGCAATTGCCCTTTCTGATGCTGTTTTGAATGCATGTGACGAAAAAAGAAGTATTTTAGAAGCATTACGCGCTTATGAATCCGAGCGAAAAGATGTAATCTCTAGACAGCAACGAACGGCGATGGTGAGCCTTAGCTGGTATGAAAATGCTAGACGTTATAATGGTTTGTCACTTAAGCAATATGCATTTAATTTTTTAAGCCGAAATAAATCGGTCACATATGAAAATTTAGCTTTGCGTGACCCTGATTATGGTGCTGATATTAACCAGTGGTATGCCGAGTTGGTACGGGACAATCTCGGGTTTGATTTACCGACCGAAAATCCGCCACCTCCCATGTTTACTCCTTATAAGGTTGGTAATCTTACTTTGCAAAATAGGGTGGTTGTTGCTCCAATGTGCCAATATTCGGCCGACGACGGAACCCCAACGGATTGGCAATTAGTCCATCTTGGTAATTTTGCCAAAGGCGGCGCCGGCTTGGTCATTACGGAAATGACAAATGTGTCGCCAGAAGGGCGCATTAGCCATAAGTGCACTGGTATGTACAAACCTGAACATATTCCTGCCTGGAAACGTGTTGTGGATTTTGTTCATGAGAATTCTAAATCGAAGATTTGTGTACAATTAGGTCATGCCGGACGAAAGGCATCCTGCAATGTTGGTTGGGTTGGAGGAGGCTCACCCCTTAAAGATGACGGGTGGTCTATACTAGCAGCCTCGCCAATTCCTTTTACCCCTAAAAGCCAAGTTCCAAAAGAGATGGATCGAGCCGATATGGATAAAGTGCGTGATGATTATGTCCGATCAGCCACCATGGCCACTGAAGCAGGTTTTGATATGATCGAATTTCATGGTGCCCACGGTTATCTGCTTTCAAGTTTTATCTCACCAATTAGCAACATCCGGACCGATGAATATGGTGGATCTATTAAAAATAGGATGAGGTTCCCAATAGAGGTTTTGAGGGCTGTTCGAGCCGTTTGGCCGGCAGATAAACCTATTTCTGTTCGTATTTCTGCTGAAGACTGGGTCGGTGAGAGGGGTAATTCGGGCGATGATGCCGTTGAAATCGCAAAGTTGTTTTATGATAATGGTGCAGATATAATACATGTATCAGCGGGTCAGACATCCTCAGAGCAAAAACCAATTTATGGGAGAATGTTTCAGGCTCACTTGAGTGAGCAGGTGAGACTAGAAGCGGGTATTCCTACCATGACTGTGGGCAATATCACAACAGCGGATCAGGTAAATACAATTTTGGCGGCTGGACGAGCTGACTTGGTTACTCTTGCGCGAACTCACCTCAGCAATCCGTTTTTTACTCTGCATGCTGCGGCCCATTACAACTGGGAGGATCAGTATTGGCCAGACCAGTATCTTCGAGGTAAGGATCAAGCATTTAAGGAAGCGTCGGCTGAGAATGTTCGACAATCTGAGTTGTTGAGAGCTAATAAGCCAGTCTCTCATGCGGAATATTAAAGGCAAAAGCAGCAGAATAGATTGGGGAGCCTAACAGTTTATGGGTGGTCATATAATTGGAATTCTAGGTTGGTTTATGCCTATAAAATTTGGTGACGATCGTTTATTCGGCCATGGCTTGGCCGGCAATAACTAGTTTCTGTATTTCGCTGGTACCCTCGTAGATTCGAAGTGCACGGATCTCTCGATATAAGCGTTCTACCACAACCCCGGAGACAACGCCCATTCCTCCAAAAATTTGCACGGCCTCATCAATTACCTCTTGAGCACTCTCAGTCGCATATAATTTTGCCATTGAACTTTCTCGGGTAACCCTTATACCTTGAATATCTTTAACCCAAGCCGACCGAAAAACAAGCAACGCGGCGGCATCTATTTTTACAGCCATATCACCAATCTTTGTCTGTATAATTTGGAAATCGCCAATTTTTTTACCAAAGGCCTCTCGCGTTTTAGCGCGTTCAATTGCTTCGTCCATTGCCCGTCTAGCAAAGCCTAGGGCTGCCCCACCAACGGTAGTCCTAAAAATATCAAGTGTTGTCATCGCAACTTTAAAACCCTCACCAGATTGGCCGAGCATGCTACTCGTTGGTACCCGGCAATCAGTCAACGTCAAGGTGCCTAATGGATGAGGTGCTATAACATTTATACGCTCAGTAACTTCCAGGCCGGGATTGTCCGCATCAATTACAAAGGCTGAGAGACCTTTTGCGCCTGGCCCATCGCCTGTTCGTGCAAATAAAACATACTGGTCAGCTATGCCGGCATTAGAAATCCACGTCTTAACACCATTTATGACATAATGATTTCCATCAAGTTTGGCCGAGGTTGACATTGCAGCTACATCCGATCCGCATTCTGGTTCAGAAATCGCGAAAGCTGCTGTGCGGTTTCCAAGTCCAACATCAGGTAAGTATTGTTGCTTGAGCTCCTCGGATCCAAATAAGGTAATGGGCCCAGAGCCAAGACCTTGCATAGCGAACGCAAAATCTGCGAGACCAGTGTGGTAGCCTAAGATCGATCTCGCTAATGCCATATGACGTACATCAAATTTGTCTAAGGCCCCACCATATGCCGCGGGGATTGTATATTTTAACCAGCCGGCTTCTCCCAGTCTCTTGATAATTCTTTTAAAAGAGCTATCTAACGCGCCATTGGTATGGTGATCATCGTTTTCTAATGGAGCTATTTCCTGCTTTGCCCAAGCTGTAAGATCAGCGGCAAAGCTTTTATGGCTATCATCAAAGAAAGGCCAGTCAAGAAAGGTGGTATCAGACATATTTTAATCCCTTATTACATAACTGAGCCACCGGCAACGACGATCGCCTGGCCGGTAATTGAGGCTGATGACGGAAGGCACAGCCAAGCGACGCTTTCAGCTACTTCTTCTGGGGTAACAAGGCGGCCCATTGGGCTCATATTTTCGATTTCTGTTTTGATATTTTTTTTATCGCGGCCCGAGGTTTTAGCAATATTATCAATGGCCTCTGAGACCAAGTCGGTCTCGGTATAACCAGGACAAATAGCATTTACAGTAATTCCTTTTTTTACGGCTTCGAGGGCGAGTGTTCGAGTTAAACCAATTACCGCATGTTTTGATGCCGTGTAAGCAGCGATATATGGATAGCCACGTAAACCGACGGTTGAAGAAATATTAATGATCCTACCGTAGCCTCGTTCTCTCATGTTTTCATAGACCTGCTTCGTACAGAGGAATGTACCGGTAAGATTTAAGTCTAGAGTTGCTTTCCAAAAATCCAAATCCATTTTGTGGAATGGCATACTTTTGCCAATACCGGCGTTATTAATCAAAATATCGATAGGGCCGTTAGCGTCGATGGATCTGTTAAATGAGCCATCGATTTCTTCTTCGTTTGTAATATCGGTGCTGGCGTAAAATACATTGGCCCCAAATTCGGCTTTCAGATGGTCACTTTGGTTTATTAGAGTTTTATTATCTCGGGCAAGAAGAGATATATTGGCGCCAAGAGCTGCTAACGCATTTGAGATAGCAGCGCCAATACCACGTGACCCACCGGTAATGAGAGCGTGTTGGCCTTTGAGGGGCTTCGACACAAACAAACTACCAAGATCATTCTTTTTAAAATTGTTCATTTATAGATCATTGAAAATTGGAGCGATTAAAACAACCAATTTATTTTTAATTACACTAACTATTTTTTAATTACACTAATCATATTTTTAATTATTCGCCAGTCTTCATAATTTCAGCGATGCTCACATAACGTTTTTCACGGGCCGATTTAACCCCTGCACGGATTACTGCTAACGACCTTGATGCCCACTCACCACTAACTTCAGGTTCTGCATCGTTGCGAATACACTCGCCAAACTCTTCCATTTGCTCGGCTATCGTATCGTTCGGCTCAAAGTTCATTTTTATTGGTTTTTTTTCACCTCGCTTAACGTGATACATGCCGGTATGAAGCGAATAGAGTGCAGATGCTTCTTTACCGTAAATATTCATGACATAGTTCTCACCTGCTGATGCATAGCCTGCATTCAAAGTTGAGATCGCACCATTCTCATGCTTCATAACTAATCCGGCAACGTCTGGATTGTTACCGGGTAGAACTAGTTGTGATAACATCCCCGATACTTCTATAATTGGGCCCATCAGCATTTCCATAACATCTACATAGTGTGGTCCAATTTGTAACATGACGCCACCTGGCATACCCTCAGCTGTGTATCGCCAGTGATCTGCCTCAAACTGTCCTAAGCGATCTCGACTAATATTAGCCTCAGCTTGAACTATTTTACCAAATCGTCCCGCTTTAATTTCTTCGTGAACCCAGCGAAATTGTTTTTCACGACGACGCTGGAAACCAATTGAAAGTTTTATATTTGCATCGCGGCAGATTTTGGCAATTTCCATGCCTTCACCCACAGAGTTGGCTATCGGTTTATCGAGAAAGACATGTTTACCGGCCTCCGCTGCCTGTCGGGTCGTTTCCAAATGAATGCTATTGGGGGTCGTGTTGACGATGGCGTCGATGCTGTCATCTTTCAACAATTCTTCATAGCTATTGGCATAAGCGCAGTTGTACTTTTCGGCAAAGGTTTTGCGTTTTTCTTCGGACCGGGTGAAGCAGGATACCACTTCAATGCCATTGGCCGCTACGATGCCATCGGCTAAGACATCCGACCACCAGCCGAGGCCGAGCGAGGCAACGCGGATTGGAACTGAACTCATGCCTAATTCTCCTAAGTTTGTTGTTTTTGTTCTTGTTTAGATCTGTGTTCGGCCCAGAAGGACCAAAATACCGATGCCGCCGCCAGACATAGAAAGAACAGGCTGAACGGCGAAGTGAAAAATATTGTGATGTCATTTTTTGACGCGATGAGCGAAACTCTGAGGTATTCTTCAATTTGCCGGCCAAGGACCATCGCTAACAGGAGTGGTACAGTCGGCATATCGAGCCATCGCATTATTATACCCAGAAGTCCAAAGCTAAACATTACATATACATCAAAAAAATTATTACGGAGTGCGTAACTGCCAATGACGCATAAAATGGCGATTGATGGCATCAGTAGCGTTTTGGGGATAATCAAAACTTTGACCAGAAAGCGTAAGCCAACCAGCGCAATAATAATGTTGAAAATATTAGCCCAGAAGAACGAGAAAATTACGCCATAGGCAAACTCGCCATTCTCAACAAAAAGCAATGGTCCTGGTATGAGGCCGTGAATGAGCAGGGCTGCGATCAAAATAGCTGTTACCGGATCACCCGGAATGCCGAGCGTCATCATTGGAATAAGGGCGCCGCCGGTTACCGCATTATTGGCTGATTCCGGAGCGGCAATGCCTTGTGGCGAGCCGTTGCCATACTCTTCCGGATTTTTGCTGAGTTTCTTCGAATAATCATAGCTAATGAAAGCCGCAATCGGTCCACCGGCACCAGGTAATATGCCGAGGAAGGAACCTATCGGGGATCCAATCGCGACCGGCAAGCGCATCTGTTTTAGGTCAGCGATTTTCGGGAAAACACTTTTGATTTTAGTTGTATTGCCTTCGTCTGTTCCTTTGATTATGTCCGCAAAATTGTCGACCAGTTGAGGGATCGCAAAAAGACCGATTAAGGCTGTGAGAAAGTGAATGCCGGCGGTGAGGTTAACTTGACCGAAAGTGAAGCGCTGCGTGCCCATCATAGGGTCTTGGCCTATGGTGACAACGGCCAAGCCGATCACGGCGGCGAGCAGGCCTTTCACCAGGGATTTGGCCGCAAAACTACAGATGATCGTCAGACCAAAAATCATTAAGCTGAAAAGATCAGGCGATTTAAATTGCAGGGCGACGTCCGCTAAAATGGGTGAAATGAAAAACAGGCAGAGAAAGCTGAAAAGACCGCCAACAAAACTTGCCGTTATGGCAATGCCAAGCGCGCGCCCAGCTTCGCCGCCTTTGGCCATCGGGTTGCCATCGATGGCGGTTGCCGTGGCGGAAGGTGTACCGGGAATATTTAAAAGAATGGCTGAAAAACTGCCACCGGTCATGCCGCTAACATAAAGGCCAAGCAGCAAGGCGATCGAAATTTCAGGTTCTAAAACAAATGTCAATGGCAAGACGATGATAATCCCTGTGGAGATCGTCAGGCCCGGGATCATGCCGACAATCAAGCCGACCAGACAACCGACAGCGACTGCAAAAATCGTGTCATATTGAGTTGCTCGAAAAAAGCCGTCTAAGACGTCGGGGCTCATCTGAACAAACCCTCTAAGATTCCGGCGGTCAGTCTGATCTGAAAAACCTCGCGGAAAAGGATAAAGACAGCCACTGAAATACCAATTGAACCGATGACGACCCATATTGGGCGGTGTTCACCATATAAATACATGAGCCCGGCAAAGAGCAATATATTAGCCGCAACGAAGCCGAGCCAGGGAAGGGCAACCATATAGGCGATCGCCAGAACCAAACCAATGGCGATGCGTTTGGCGGGAATACCCGAACGAGGCAATATCTCGCTGTTGAAGTGAGGTAGCAGACCTTGAACCAGCAAAGCGAAGGACAGCAAACTCATACATGCTACTATGATCCACGGAAAAAAGGAGGGCTGAGTCGAATTTTGAATATCCCGGCTGGGTAGATTAGATGTGAGATAGGCATAGCCGGCACACAGCAGTAACATAATCACTCCTGCCATCAGATTTCGTGTGCGCATGTTGTTCATGGGCAAACTCGCTGCCAGATAACCAGATGCCCCGCCTTAATCTACGACGGGACATCTTTGATAACGTTGGTTAATTATTTCTATTTTTTAGCCTTAGCTTGATACATTCCAGCTTTTTTCATGATGCTGACGATATTGGCATTGGCTTTTTTCAGCTTTGCTGCAAATTGCTTTTGGCCCATTGGCGCCAACGTAATTTTCAGCTTTTTCATGCGGCCACTAAATTTTTTTGAGGAAGCGGCTTTAATCATGGCTGCTTCAAGTTTGTCCTTAATTGCCTGAGGGGTTCCTTTGGCAACTGACAGTCCGCGGAACAGATCAAATTCCATATCTATGCCGAGTTCTTTAGCGGTCGGTACATTCGGTGCTGCAGGATTCCGTTTGCCGCTGGAGATGGCCAGAAATTTGCTTTTTCCGGCTTTAACCATTTTTAGCGGAACAAAGAAAATATCGACCGCCGCGTCGGTTTCGCCGCTGAGGATCATCTTCCGTCGATCAGCACCTTTAACCGGTAGCATGATTGGCTTGCAACCCATGGCATTGGTCATAGCCACTCCGGCCATATGAGTAGCACTACCAAAACCGGCAAACGCTATCTTTAACGTGTTTGGTTTGGCTTTACATTCGTCCATAAACTCTTTCAACGTGTTCCAACGTGCTTTGGCACTGACAACGAACGGAACCGGCTGTTGAGCAACCTGACCAATGTGATCAAGAGCAGTGTAGTCGAACGGTACGTTGCCAATATTGGTCGTGGTCAAAATTGATGTCGAATTCCAGCCGACCGTGTATCCGTCCGGTTTAGAGTTCTTGACATGGGTATAGGCAATAGCGCCACCGCCACCGATTTTGCTGACCGGTACAACTGGCTGGCCAAGCTCTTTACTCATGGCCTTTGCAATCATCCGGCCCTCCACATCGGCGCCACCGCCAAATGGAATAATAAATTCGATGGATTTTTCTGGCCATTCAGCTTGCGCCTGGCTGGAAACCATCATGAGGGCTGCTGCTACAGTTCCCATAAATACGTGTTTTAAATCTAACATTTAGTTTCTCCCTTAAGTGATGTTGTGAATTAAAATTTTCCGATTTAGTCCCTGTTTTCAAACTTTACGCCTAACCTTGATAGCTTGCGCCGACCGCGTCAACCGCTGCTTGGGCAATATCTTGATCTTGCTGCCAGTCACCACCGCTGACACCAATGCCGCCAACACATTCTCCATCAAAGAAAATCGGAAATCCACCCTCCATGGCGGTCCAGCGTTCCGTGCCGGCGGCCAATGATAGCCCAATAGCGTGAAGGGTATCGAGGTCTTGGCCCTGAGCGCCTCGTATTGTGGTTGGGCGGCGGTTGGAGGCGGCGGTTACCGCTTTGGTAGTTGATGAGTGGACCGTGTGGAAACGCCCATCGTCCATTCGCTCGAGTAATATCATATGTCCACCTGCATCAACGATTGCCACAGTAATTGGTATTCCAATTTGTTCAGCTTTTTCTATAGCTGCGACCATCATTTTTTTTGCACCGATATTTGTTAGGCGTTTGGCTGCTGCAAATGACATATATTGTATCCTAAGAAAAATAAATTCAGCGCTTTCTTGATTATAGTTAACTTGCAAAAACGACGAGATCAAGCGATTTCTATATGATGATAATGCTTTTCATATTATGAAAATTTAGCTATACTATTTTCACTATTTGCACCGAATCAATGAGCGAGAAATGATGGAAATTTCAGAAAGAAAGCCTTCTTACTACAATCGTGAAATACAATCCGTGGCCCGCGCCTTAAATATTTTGGAAGTGTTGTCCAAGGCTCCGGGTGAGGAGAAGGTTGGTGAGATGCAATTGGGTGAGATTGCTATTGCAACAACTCTCAATGTTTCAACCTGCCATCATATATTACTGACATTGATGAACCGGGGCTATGTTGCTCAACATAGGAGGGGGCGGGCATATTTTCTTGGCACAAAAATACACGAACTGTCTTCCAATCGGGCGCGGCAATTTAGTTTGGCGAGGTCAGCTATGCCAGAATTAAGGCAACTAAACATGGTGACTGGTGAGAACGTTCATCTTGCTGTACTGCAAGGCAATGATCTTGTTGTTTTGGCGCAACTTAATTCGCCTAAGGTGGTGCGCGTAAATTTGGAAGCGATCAATTTGACCAACTCATCACATGCGACCGCGATTGGAAAATCAATTCTCGCGTGGCTTCCTGACATTGAGATTGAACGTCTTTTTAACGAAAAAGGCCTGGCGAAATACACGCCAGCGACGATTGTAGATTTTGGCAATTTAAAAGAGAATTTGCGGTTGGTGCGGCGGTTTGGTTACGCGATGGATCACGAGGAGTTTGTGGTCGGGGTGGCGTCCGTAGGAACAGCACTACGCGATCATGCTGGGGCTGTTTTAGGATCCGTAAGTTGCACACTTCCAGAGTCACGGGCAGACACTGAACATTTTGATCTTGTTAAAAATGCGATTCTAAAATGTGCCGTCGATTTGTCTGAGAAAATAGGCTATTCAAAGTTAGATTTGCTCTAAAAAACTTGTTTTTTCATGAAACCCTATAAATAGTGTATTTTTTTACGATTTGATCCCTAAATATGGTAGCTATTACTGCTGTTAGCGTATTGTTCATAAATACAATACAATATCCTGATTGCTATACAATATATAGTGTATATATTATGATATATAGTGTATATAGTATGGTTGAAATATGAATTGAATCAGCCTCAGCGGGGGTAGACGAAATGAATTTAATCAGTGATGGCCGTAAATTTGAGCGTAATAAGTGCAGGATAGGATGCATTCTATTTCTTATGGTTGCGCTTAGCGGGTGTGAACTTATAAAAAATAGTAATTTGATGGATAGTTTTAAACGAGGACCAAGCCCGGTCGAAAGCAGTGATATCTCAGAGCGTGGTTTTGGTAAGTTGTCTAAGGGCAAGTTTTTAGCAGCTCAAGCCATGTTTGATGAGGCCTTGAAGGCTAACCCCCGCGATGTTTATGCGCTGTTTGGCAAAGGAATTATACTCCAACATAGTGGTCAGTTAAATCATGCGCGTCAGGTATTTGAGGCTGTACTGGCATTGCGCCCTAGTAGTGATCAGAAGCTTTTGGTGATTAATGATTTAGCACCACAAACGGTTCGAGAGCTCGCCGCACTTAACTTGTCGTTGCTGGAAAGTAAAGGTGTGTCGAACGCCTTTGGTCCTCCGGGCAAACCCGGCGCACCGTCTCGAAACATGAGTTTTTCGCGAGCCGACTTAAGTGTACCAGCACTTTCACGACGAATTACAACTAAATCTATGTCAATTGAGTCTGGAACTACTTCAAGAGATAGAAACATAATTTCAAGGTTTGAGACGTTAAAAAAATTACGTGATCAAGGTTTGTTAACTCCGATAGAATACGTCGTTCGGCGGAAACGCAATTTAGGTGCTTTAACCAAACTCACGGCCAACCCTCCGGCGGCTGGTCTAGCAAGATCGGTGCCCAGTGCAGAACAAATTTCACGGCGCCTAAAAGCGATTGGGCGTGCTTTAGAACTTCGGGCGATTACTATCCGCCAACACGGAGCTGAACGTAAAATGATTATCGATGGTTTAATGTCTGCCAACCCAAAAATTTCTGAAAAGCCCGCAATAGCACCAAAGGGTCTGATGGCCGCGGCGGCAGCTGTGCGGCGTGTTGAAATGCTCAGAGAGCGGGGGCTCATTTCAAAGGATGAATATACCAAAGAAAAAACCGCGATAGAGAAAATAATTGCACCAACAACGCCTATGATCGCTAAGGCGGCTAAAGGGACTAAAGCTGCAACCTCCGTCATAACCTCTAAGGGAGGTCCGAGGCCGGCTTTACATCTTGCTTCATTTCGGTCAAAAAAATCGGCAGACCGTGCTTGGCTGCAACTTCGTCGGGCCCACCGATCAATCCTGGGTAAAATGAAATCAGAGGTGATACGGGTTAATTTAGGTCGGAGCAAAGGCGTATACTATCGGTTAATTACGGGTCCTTTTAAAAGTGCATCTGTTGCTGCTCAAGCCTGTAAGAAACTTAAATCAAGGCGTCAGTACTGTGATGCAGCATTTATGGGTGCTTTTTAAGCCTTATACTCATAGCTTTCTTTTATAAATTAGTTGGATGTTGGTTTGGGTCCAATTAAACCAAATTAAAAGGAAATTTATAATAGCATATCAAAAAGTTTTTTTCCACGCTGTCAAATTAGTCAAAATATCAGCTTTCCTGGTTTTGGTATCTTGTTCGGTTGTGCCAAAGCCATTAACAACGTTCGAACTGCAAAAGAGCGCTGAAATTGATAGAGCATTGATGTTTGGGAGTAAAGAAAAGTTAGTTGGCAGCCTTTCACTTGAAGCGGCGATTGCGAGGGCGCTAAAGTTTAATCTAGATAGCCGAGCTCGATCAATGGAACAGGCATTAGCCCTAAATCAATTAGATCTTGATAATTATCAATTATTACCTTCATTAGCTGCGAACGCTGGCTACTCTGATCGTTCTGGGTGGAATGCGACAAATTCAAAAACACTTAAAGGCGATCCGCCTTCTTCGCAATATAGTTATGGAACCGATAAAACACTATTTACCGGTGACTTTACCGTGAGTTGGAATATTTTAGATTTTGGCGTGAGTTATTATAATGCCAGGCAAAATGCGGATCGTTCGCTTATTGCCGAAGAGCGTCGCAGAAAGGTGGTTGAGAGTCTGATCCGCGAGGTACAGTTTTCTTACTGGAGAATGGTTGCAGCACAAAAGCTTGAAAATAGAGTTAAGCTTGCTATTGCGAGAGCGGAGCAGGCGCTAAAAAGTGCAAGAAAAGTTGAGAAAGAGAAACTAAAAAATCCGACTGAAATACTGGTTTTTCAGAAACAGTTGCTCCAGAAGTTACGCCGGGTTGAAACCGTTAATCAAGTATTAGCAGGCGCCCGTATTGAATTAGCAGCATTAATAAATGTCTCCCCATCAACTAAGTTTCGCGTCGTTCCACCCAGTTCGGATAAATTGTCAATTCCTAAATGGACTATTGGTTTAGAAAAAATGGAACGTATGGCATTCCTAAATAATCCCGATATCCGCGAGAAACTTTATTTAAGTCGTATCAGTATAAATGACGCAAGAAAATCGCTTATCGCTTATTTACCAGGTATCGACCTGAAAGCTGGAAGAAATTATAACTCAAATAGTTTTTTGGATTCTAATCGTTGGTTCGAATGGAGTTCCACTCTCAGTCTTAAAGTACTTAAGTTACTATCACTTCCCGATCAGTTTAAGTATAATAAAGCGAACAAAGCCCTTTCGGATACTCAGCGTCTTGCGCTTAGGATGGCTGTTCTCGCCCAAGTACATGTTGCAGATATGAATTATTTCAATGCAGTGAAGCAGTATAATAGGGCCAACGAACTATATAAAATTGACGAGCGTCTTACTCAGCAAATAGCAAAGCGGCAAGAATCAGATATACAGAGTATGCTTGAGCGTGTTTCTCAGGAAACGGCGGCAATAGAGTCAGTTATGCGCCGTTATCAAACGTATGCAGAAGTTGTGGCGGCAGTGGGTCGGCTGCACTCGACACTTGGGATGGGTATTTTAAAAGCGGGGGTTCATTCGAATGGGTTAAAGGATCTTACCCGTTATTTGGGGAAGGCACTGGAGGTCAGAATGAGTGGTGTTTCTTTAGAAGCTGAATTAAATCTTTTCAAAAAGAAGAACATGGATGTGGAAAAAAAGAATGTTGTTTTTTTCAAAAAGAAGCGAGAAAAAGTTTTGGATGAAGACTTATTTGTATATCCCGATGTGTCAAATATTTTTGCAAATGTTGATGTTCCGAAAGTAGAAAATGTAAAAGGCTATCTTGAAAATCTAAACATTCCTTTTGTTTTTCGTGGTCTAGTGTCGGGCCTAGATATCATAGATAAAAAAATTCTCTCTGGTTTAGATGAAGCGAGTAATGGGATAGTTTCAGTCTTAGATCAATTAACGTTACCAGGAAATTCAATGGTTAAGCAGCCGGCTATTTCTAACGATTCGTTGTTTCTTCGAGAAAAACCTAAAATCTTTTTAACTAAGATAGTCGGAGCGCCTGGAGATGGGAATAATTTGCTTTATAAAAATATGTGGCGGATGCTAATTGCTGCGGGCTTAAATATGGTTAAAGAACGTCAACATTCTGAGTTTCTATTAAACGGCTTTGTTAATGTAGGTCCAGCTTATGATGCATTAAATGATATTGCAATTACATGGCTAATAACGACAAAAGACGGGCGGGTAGTCGGGAAAGCTACGCAAAACAAGAAGGTTCCAGAAGGCACCGTTAGGCAAGAATGGGGACAAGCTGCAATAGACGCGGCATTAGAAGGAAGTGTTAGTATTAAGAATATTGTTACGGGACATTTATTATCAAGCAGACACTGAAAACTAAAGCCCAATTTCATAAGAGACCAAATAATTGGTAAAATGAATGTATAACGTTTACATAATCTCGGCCTGCTATTAAAAAAATTAATTTATAAGCTCTTGTGTATTTAATGTTGTTTGCGGCTTATACTAATTTAACAAACATATTTTAAATTAGGATCAACATCTAACTGCCTTTAACTCATGGCTTTTGGAAAAATTTCTGCAGCATATGTCTGGCCTGACCGTATATTACATTAATTAATTTTCAGAGGTTTGGTAATTCTTAGAGGCTGTATCTACCGCATGTAAATAATCAGTTTGTAACTCATCGTGCTGGATTTTAGCTTCATTAAAACTTTCTTGTCGAAGAGAGTTGGTATTTTGAAAATGCGGAAAGACATAACGTGCAGCAAGTTCATAACTATGTTTGGTAGCCTCCCACGGGGCAAAATTATTAGCAAAAAATAGAAACGTCCCAAACCCGCCTGACAGTTCTTGTATTCTCTCTATTTCTTTGACCAAATCTTCTGGCGTTCCAATTAAGAGTATTTTGTTGTTTACGCCCCATTTAAGAGGATCTTTTTCGTCGGTAGGAAATGGTGAAGCCGGTAGAACATTATGCGAGTAGTCCACCCATTTCTGTAGACCAAAATCTAAATCT
>DUBF01000210.1:0-301 GCA_012960465.1 Rhodospirillales bacterium
GTTTGGCGATATTGGGACCACCGACATTGCTATTGATTTTTATAGCGATGATGATGATTGAAGGTGATTATACTTTCCTCACACGAGGTATATTCTTCACCGGATCTTAATCTCAATTCTTCCATGGCCGGTAGTTCGGCCGAACAGAAAAGCTATGCGGTACGTTACGCTAACATTATTGTCATTAATGGGGAGCTTGGCTCCCCTCACCCCTGCTTTCGCGCATTTCGGACTGGCTGATGGCGAAGACGTCAGCCATGGGCTGTTTGTCGGGTATGATCTGGCTCTCCTCGGGCTTATT
>DUBF01000210.1:325-1866 GCA_012960465.1 Rhodospirillales bacterium
AGCACACAAGAATCGCTTGAGCTTAAATCTCTTAAACGTCAGCTTAGAGACCTCGAACGCTCCCTGACGGCCTGCCTCGCACAGCTAAAAAACGCCGATGAGTACCCAAACGAATGCGGGCTTACCGAAGAACAGCGCAAAGAACGGCTGAAATCTGTTGCCTCGATCAGAGGAAAGATCGACACCACGAGGGCAAGTTTAGCGGCCATCTGAGCCGACTAATCCAAATAAAAAAAGGGGCTGTCCTAGATAACTATCTCAGATATTCTCTAACCCATTGTCTTAATTGCAATAATTGAGCTAATGGGTCACTGTTATTAAAACGCCACTCACATTCCTTTAAAAATAGCCCAAAATGCGCCTTTGGAACACCATTAAACTTGCGCAAATGACGCTTCGCTTGGTTCCAGAAATTCTCAATCCCGTTGATGTGATTCTTCTTGTCGGCAAAGAGTTTCGAATGGTTGATCCGCAAGTGCTTGAAGTCAGAGACATCCAATACGTTATAGCCGCGCCAGCAATCAGAATAGACAATACTGTCCGGCACCACTTTTTGCTTGATGATCGGATATAACGTCGCCGACGAGGCATCGGCTATAACCTTCGTGTAGACCTTACCACCCCGTTTCAAAAGGCCAAATACCGGGACTTTTCCTGCTGCACCACGACCGCGCTGTCCCTTGCGTTTGCCACCAAAATAACTCTCGTCAACTTCGATCTCGCCATCAAAAAATTCATCGCTTTCTTGCTCAATTTTAAAAACAATAATTTCTCGTAGACGGTGGTAAAAATAAGCCGCTGTAGTCTTGTTGACCCCAACCAAGGCCGCAACTGTTCGGGCTGTCGAACCAGATACAAAATGCTCAATCAAACGATCCTGTTTGTAGAAACTTAGACGGCGCTTTCTCATCTTGCCCATAATAACACCTTTTAGGTATTATCTAGGACTGCCCCTAATTTTATATCAGGGTTTTCCCTAGTATATTAAGGTATAAATCCAGATAATTTGGATAGTGCCCTGTAATACTTAGAAAAGTTACACCGAGGAAAGGTTATGAACAATATAGACACGCAGTATTTAGATCGAGAAACGACTAAATCTGATGCTGAAAATGAGCAAAAGCTCGTCGAGGGACGTCTTCAACTTGAAGACGAAGAAGACGCCAGGAAACGTCGCGTTAAATTGCGTAAGCAGCGCCAAGCCAAATTAGTGGTTGAACGCCGTGATCGCCGCCGTAAGCGCGCCTTTAAGCTTGCCGGGTTATGGATATTGATTATCGCCGGTGGATTGTTTGCTGCCACTTGGTATTCCGGCGATATAACAAGCTTGCTCGCAAAATAATTTCAATCTATTTGCACGGCATTCACTGATTTAGGTGAAAGCCCGGTGCTCCACTGCGCCCGATTACAGCCAGAAGGCGAGGTTTATTGATTTGTATTCAACCTGTGATTCGCATCACTGTGGAAAACCCTAGGTTATAGTAATGTATGTTTTCTAGTGTGGAAGAAAACGCCCGATCCTTTTTCTAGCAAAAGGCGTT
>DUBF01000211.1 GCA_012960465.1 Rhodospirillales bacterium
TCTCATTAAGTGTGTCGGTGCAGGTACAATAATTATTAAGTGCGATGGAACCTACTTGGACAAGTGAGGGGTACCCCGGGGGTGGGTAATTAATTAGCAGCCCTCAGGAATAGACTCCACAAGAGCAACCAATTCTGGGTCTAGGACAGGTCTTCGAACATCCCAAATCAACTTAGCTCGCTCACACAATGCAGGAATGCCTAATCCATTATATAAAACTCCGATTGCTCTTAATTTTGCCTCCCAAATACTTTCGTCCATTAGACCTAAGTTATATTGGAGAAAATCATTTTCATGAACCCACCAAAGTTGATGCATAAAGTTTTCAACTAGGGTTTCATTTTCCTCAGATATGCCATTGGCTTGAAAGTCTTGGAAGTTGACACCAGTTTCCGAAAAGGTATTCACCGCATCGACAAACACTTCCATTCGCGCTGTCTGTTGGGCGGCTAAGGCGAAAACATGAGATTGTCTCATTTCTAACCCAACGAAGACTAAACCGGCCAACACACTCAGCATACCAATTGACTGAATCCACAAATCTAAGCTAATTTTTTTCATAGTAAATATCCGCATTAGCAGCAACAGAAAAGCAGAGTAGGATTATTGTTGTTAGTAGTCTCATTAGTTACCTGAGTTAAGAAATACTGCTACTCGGTCATTAATAAAGTTTACGTCGACTTCTGAACTCCCACCACCGGCCATGTGACCCCATAATGATGGTATTACAACAAAGTTGGAATTCGGTATTCGCTCAGCCTCCCATCTTAAAGCATCTATATGGAAATATTGGTCTGTCTCACAAGGCATATATAAGACGGCGGACTTTATTGAGGAAAGGGCTGCTTCACTGCCACCATTAAATCGAGGAGTTTTCCCAATATCATTTCGTTGCCATGTGCTAGCTAGTGCAATTAAGTCATTAGCATCCCAAGTCTTAACAAAATTTTGCCACCATTCAATAAAGTCACCGGGGGTCTCCAGACCCATCTCTTGATAAAGACCTAAACGAAACCATTCTTGAGACGTACCCCAAGCTGCCCAATGGGTTCCAGCTGCCTCTAAACCAATTGTGGGTGGGATAGTGTAAAAACCATCCATGTATGCAGCGTCTGCCATTATTGCGCTTTTGAACCCCTCAAGCCTGACGACACCATGTGGGTGCTCAATTGCTGAGCCACAAATCCCGACAGTTTTTTTCATAAAATCGGGATAGCTAACAGCCCATTGAAATGCTTGTTGAGCACCCATAGAAAACCCTACCACCGCTGCAGCATTAGAGACTCCAAATTGTTCAGTCAAAAGGCGATGTTGGGCCGTGATGTTGTCTCTGATTTCAATTGTTGGAAAATTAGGGCCATCAAATGGTGACGGCGTATTACTAGGGGAGCTAGAGTAACCATTTTGAAACATATCTGTTGCTACGATAAAGTATTTTTCTGGCGAAAGAGCTTTGCCAGTTTGTATTAAAAAATCAAACCCGTGATGATCTCCAAGATAAGCTGATGTGACTAGAACGAGATTGTCTTTATCTTCGTTCAATTGACCGTGAGTTACGTATGAAAGTTTAGCAGCAGGTAATATTTCGCAGCTCTCTAATTCAAAGTCTTCGAGTTCAAAAATTTGATGACCGCCGTCACCCAGTGAAGCTTCTGATAGAAATATTGCAAATGCCGCAGAGAGTATCACTAATCTTTTGCTCATATTACACGCCTCGTTTTATTATATTCATACTCAGAAGATACTCGGTTTAGTGCCAACAAACACCTCAAAACAACCTAACAGTTCGTCCAGAATAGTATGTATAGGGGTGCGATGGAACCTACTTGGACAAGTGGGGGGTGCCCCGGGGGTGGG
>DUBF01000212.1 GCA_012960465.1 Rhodospirillales bacterium
CAACCTATGAAATAGGTTGCCTGAATAAATTAATAATTATAGAGGTTCAACTGAATATGATAAAAAATAAGGGTAGTTATAAACATTTAATTACACTACTGCTGGTTCTACTTATTTCTGGCTGTGGTGGTTCAAACGTTAGACAACAACTTACGATGCCCATTATGCCGGCTGACCCTGTTGAAGTGTATTGGGCTGGTTTTGCTTTTTTAGGTGATAATGATCAGAGAGAGACTAGGTACCCACATGCTGTGGCTATTGAAAGTGAAACAGCTAAGAACGGTGTTTCACTTATCGATGACACGTTACGCGACAAGATAAAGGGTTTCACGGCACCAGGGTTTATCTTAAACCACGGTCTGGGAAAAACAAACAAAGGCGACAATGCATTGTCAATTGCTATTGCGTTGTCATATGAAGATGTCTACGTCTTACCTTTTGATGGGGATTTTAAGGTCTCATATGATATTACTATGAATGTAGTGGTATTTGATTTTTCGGACAAGAAAGTAATTGCGGCTTATCCAATGAGGTTCTTGCACAATGAATTGTATAAGCGTCGTCCTACGGATAAACAACACAGACAAGTTGTTAAATCCTTATTGACTACAAATGATAAAGGAATCAATGTCTTTGATGAAATTATTAAACGCATGAAAGGTATAGTTATCAATCCTACTCCTGGTAATTACATTGGTGTAAATAGTGTTACGTTAGCTAACAAGGCACTTAAATACATCCCAAGTGACTTGTTAGAAAAGGAGAGTTTAGTAGCACAAATTGCACAGGAGTTTGAAGGACAGCTTTCTAAAAGTGCTTATGTTCCTATGGTCCCCTTTACCAAAGGTGAGGCTGTCGGCGCCAAAATGGCAGCAAGATTCTCAAATGGTGATAGTTACGAATTTGAACTACCTGAAAAAGATTATCTTATAAACCTTGAATTACGAGGATTTAAGAAACACAGCAGTGCAGATCATGATGGGTTTGTCAGTGCTCTAGGTATAACAGTTGTAAGAGCGTCCGATGAAGGGCCTGGCAAGAAATTTGTCGATGCAAGCTTCACTCATAATGTCTGGGTGGTCAAGGGACTGGCAGGTGAAAACACTGTTAAAAATCACTGGACAATCTATGAATCAGCACTGAGTAAATTAATAGAAGATTTATCACGTCAAATCGTTTCAACAGATTCAAAGTGGTTAGATATGCATGCCTTTGGAGACGATGTTGGCGAGCAGTTTGACCGATTTAGAGGGCTTTTAATCAAAAGTCGTTAAATTTAAAGTGAGTACTAGGAGATGGAGTTTTTTATGAAAAAAGTAGTGGTTTTTTTTATAGCATTTATTTTTTCTTTGCAAGTTTCAGTTGCGGATTCAGTAACAGTCAAAGGCCGAGGTACGGTTGATTATGAGTCAGGTGTTTTTTCTAGTGAACCAGATGCAAAAGATATCAAAAAAGCTACAAAAAAAGCGGTAAAAAAAGCTTGGAAAAAATATGTCTCCAGATTTGATAGTGCAAAGAGAAAAGCTTATCGGTCAATGAAAGATGATTTTTTGTCTGACATAGAAGAGTATCTTACAGATGACCCAAAGGTTGTAGAGATAGAAATAGATGAGGATTCTGCAACTGTTACGGTATATATAAGAGCTGAATTTGATGACGGGAAAGTTCAGGCGAAACTTAGTGAATCAATGCCATCAACTGGAGGTAACAAAGAGCTTTTTGCTTTTCTATTTGTAACTCGACAACAAGGGTCGATTAAACAAAAAGACGATAAAGTTACAAGCATGAGTTCTGCCGAAACGATTCACTCAGCCTCTGAAAAAGTCAAGGGTTCAGGAGGCAGCGTGGCTT
>DUBF01000213.1 GCA_012960465.1 Rhodospirillales bacterium
CTGAAAATCAAATCCCCAAGTCTATTAGGTAGACCAATCCATAAAAAAAATCATCCGCAGCTTTTGCTGGGACGATCCCAACTCTTTAGCTGTTTATTTAAAGTGTCCGCAAGCTGTAGTTCAAATCGACACTGGCTCAAGTCTATAAAATTAGCTGATTTTAATCAACTTTTTTCTTCATAAAATATACAAGGTTCAATTCTTGTTGAGTTTCCTAACTCACCGACTACAGACGGATTTTAGGATAGTTTCATTCACAGAGTTAGGAGAAGGATAGTACCATTTTGGGTTTTTAGAAGTATTAGTTACACCAGTTCCTCTACCCATTGGTTGACTATGAAAGGAATAACTCAAATCCTTCAACCGAAATAATTTACAGTCACCTTCGGCATATAATTTTCCAGACAAACTTCCATTATTGATTGGTTTTAATAAATCAGACAAAATCCAATAATAAACAGATCCACCGTGTTTTCTTATTCTCTCAAAATCCAGATAGTAGGTGTTTCCAATATCATTTACATACAATTTCGTCCATTTTGCATAGGAAGGTGATGAGAACATTACTGTTGAGAATAACAGTGTGAATATGATGGTTAGTTTTTTCATTGATAAACTTTTGAGTTTACTTATTTATTTGCTAAAGCGTTGTAAATGCAGCCAATTCCAATTCCTGCAACATCATCACTTTTTAGAGATCTTGCTCTATTCGTCATTTCAGATTTTAAGAATTTTGACGTTTTATGATTTGGATATCTATATTGTATTATATGAAACCAAGGTCCATTAAAACTTACTCCATCTAAATTTTTATTAAATTTTTGTACGCCATTACTAGCTTGCGAGTTATGAGCTTTTTTTGCCCAAGGTTCTATTTTAGAATTGTCTAAAAAAGAATCTTGAAATAACTCGGCTGCTTTCAGTAAATTTATTTCATAATTTTTCGGTAATTTTATATTGGCTGCTTTCGCAATTTCTAAAATCATAAAAGCTTCTCCTAAGCCTGTATGATGATACCATAATGCTCGATTTCCACGTGTAGTTCTGTCTCTAATACTTCCATCATCTAATATCCACTTGTCAGCTCCTTTAACAAGTTTCTTAACTAATCCAGAATAATCTTTATTGCTATTATGTCTTAAAGCTATATTTGGAAAATACCACCCAGCAGAATTTCCCATATAAAACTTATTAGCAGGTTTTATTCTTTTATAAAAAGGTTTGAACCATTTATTGATAATTTTATGTCTTGGATCATCAATTTTATAATTAACAAAATTAAGATTATAGATATAATTTAAACCCATAACTATCTCTAAGGTAACGGTTGCATCTTTTATGGGCGCTAAGTCTTGACCTTCTGAATCGCTCCATTCACCTTCACAATCTTTTAAAATGGAGTTTCTAAGTGAGTTTCGATAGCATTGTTTTGTTTTAGTTAGAGACTTATTTTTTGCCCATATATAAAGTTTATCAAAGAGAAATTCTTTTATTTGAGTATTTTCAGTTACACTTGCATAAGTTACAGCATCAGCGTACTCCTTAAAAACTTCCCGACTATAGGCACCTTCTACAGTTTTCCAATTATCCATTCTTGAATTGTAACCAAGTATTCTTATTGGTAAATCTTTGTTAATAATATTTTGTTTAGGCTTATAGTTCTCGAAACCACAGAACTTAATCTTATGCTTGATAGGTAGCTTTTTAAATTCACCTTGAATGTTGTCTGGAATAAATGGAGATTTACTTAACTGCTTTGCATTTAAAGAAGTGCTCAATAACAATCCCAGAACCATGGTCGCTAAAATTTTTTTCATTGTTTAATCACTAACCTTCTTTCCGTTTTTGTAGGTTCCTGACCTCTCCTTCCATACACTTCCATCTTCGCTATAATATATCCAAACACCCTCTTCCTTACCATTTTTGTAATTACCTTTGGCAAATAAACTACCATCTTCCCAGTAACTTTTATATAGACCTTCATTTTTTCCATTCTTGAACCCCCATTTCATCCGTAACTGACCATTATCGTGGTAAGCAATCCAAGTACCCATTCTTTACCATTCTTGATCGTTCCCGATTTATTAAATCTTGGATCAGTAACCTTTCCACTAAACGGAACCTCACTGAACTTCTTGTAATAAAGACCTTCACGTTTCACCAAGTTACTCATAGTCTCACTCATCACCACATTAGGTGAGAGGAATATCAAACAGGTTAGGGTTGTGAGAGTTAGTTTTTTCATCTGCTAGTCCTTATTATGTTGCCAAGGAAACCAGATCCATCTGTGCTTAATGATCCATAGTAAAATGATATAGACCACAACTAATCCTGATCCAATTTGCAGAAACTCTATGGCTGCTCTTGTAATGTAAACAGGTTCACCTAAAAGCGCATTTATAATTCCAAAGGGCCAACCCAAAACCCAAAGAAACAAAACCCAATGTATAACCATCAATAATCTATTTAACATCTGCTACCCCAGCTTCTTAGCTAAATCCTCCGCTCTTAAATGAGTATATCTTTGTAGCATTCTAAGATCTTTATGTCCTGTGATTGTTGCCACTTCCATGACATTCAATCCTTTTTCAAAGAACCTGCTGGTGGCTTCATGTCTGAGATCGTGAAAGTGGAGATCTGTGATCCCTACTCGATTTTTCAAGCGTCCCCATGCCATTCTTATAGCATTGCCAGTAATTGGGAATATTCTCACCTCTTCGTTTTTAATTAAATTAGATAAGAGGTGAACGGCATGAGACGATAACGGGATGGTTCGAGGTTCACCCGTCTTTGTATGCGGAATATATAGGGTTCTTAAGTCTAAATCCACATGCTCCGACTGAATATTGATCAACTCCCCCCTTCTCATTCCCGTTTCAATGGCAAGCTGTATTAAAGGAGATAGCCAGGACACTCGGCTGCTGCTACATCCATCTAGAAGAATATCTAACTCTTTTGTGTTTAATCTTCTATTTCTACCCTTATTCTTGGAAGGCATTTTTATATTAGCAGCAGGATTTTCCCTTATGGGTAATCCCCACTCCCTTTTTGCAATTGTAAGTGCGTGCCGGATAATACTAAATTGTCTACTAACTGTGCTGCATTTTACTTCTTTAAGTCTTTCATCACGATAATTAGTAAATAATTCTCTCGTTAAGTGTTTAATTGGATATTTTGATATTTCATGCTTCAAAAGACATCCAATAAAATAGCTTTCGGATTCTGCACTTTTTTTATGAATGATTATCTCGTCCCGATAACGACATAATATTTGGCTAAACTTCATATCTAAAAGCTTATATCCTTTTGATACTAGCCCATTCTGATCTAGATCTATTTCCATCTCTCGAATCCATCGGACTGCATTTATTTTCTGTATAAAGGATCTATTGAGAGATAAATGACCGGTTCTACGTATCTGGACCTGCCACTTGCCATTTCGTTTTCTGATACTAGCCATAATAAGCTCTCCATACTGTGCCACAATTGTGCCAAGCATGATTTAAAGCTCATATATTTAATTAATATGACCCATTATCGTATTGAATTTTATAGATATTTAAGATTTAAAGGATTAGGATTCGAACCTACGACCCCTTCACCCCCAGCGAAGTGCGCTACCAGACTGCGCCACGCTCCGACATTTTTATTTCATAAATATAATTTGCAAAAGTATGTAAACATTTTTTTAAGACAATAATTTTTTGATTTCTTCCAACTCTATCACAATAGAATTAAGCGCACTCCTCTCTTTCTGCAACAAATTCGATTTAACCTCGTTACTTTTATTAACCTCTTTTTTCAAAATTTTTTGCACACCCTTAATCGTATAACAATCATTATATAAAAGGTGTTGAATACGCTGCAATATAGCCAAGTCTTCAGGCCTGTAGTAACGACGACCGCCTCCCCTTTTCATTGGTTTTATCAGTGTGAATTTATTCTCCCAAAAACGCAAAACATGTTGTGGAACGTTTAGTTCTTTTGCTACTTCGCTTATAGTTCGAAAAGCAGAAGGAGACTTTGATTGTGGTATCTCCACAGAATTGTTCTTTTGAGTTGAGACAATCACACTTGTTCAAATTCATTTGAACTACTTGAATCGGCTGAGAATGCTCCAATTCGATTTCTTAATACCTGCGATGGACGAAACACTATAACTTTACGAGGTAGAATAGGAACTTCTTCACCAGTTTTTGGATTACGCCCGATGCGTTCTGATTTACTCCGAACTGAAAAGCTGCCAAACGAAGAAAGTTTAACCGATTCACCATTGGCCAAGGTCTTACTAATTTTATCAAGAATAGACTCAAATAGATCAGCCGATTCATTACGTGATAAACCTACTTCCTGATAGACAGCCTCACTGAGTTGAGAACGCGTGATTGTGTGAGAAGACATTATTTTCATCCCCATAAAATAGTTGGTCCGAGTTTAAACTCTAGGGTAGAAATGATCTTGAATCAATACGCTGATTTTTATTTGCATAATAGATTAAGTCTCTTTATCGAGTTTTTAATACTGGCTACCATCGGGCTAACGCGGCACCCCACGTCAAACCACCTCCCATGGCTTCCATGAGCAACAGATCACCTCGCTTGATCCGTCCATCGTGGACAGCTCGATCTAATGCTAACGGGATCGAAGCTGCTGACGTATTTGCATGATCGTGCACAGTCAATACAACCTTGTCTTTCGGCATATTAAGCTTCTTAACTGTACTATCAATAATACGCTTGTTTGCTTGGTGAGGAACCAGCCAATCAATATCAATATCCTTCAGATTATTTGCAGCAAGGGCCTCAGTTACGACAGAAGCTAACTTCGTCACAGCATGTCGAAAAACTTCTTTACCCGACATAGTTATATAACCTGTCGTTTGGGTAGTAGAGGGACCGCCATCACAATACAGAAGATCTTCCATACTTCCATCAGAGTGAATATGGGTAGACAGAATACCGCCATCATGAAAAGAATTTGTATCAACTTCGAACGCCTGCACCACCACTGCGCCTGCGCCATCACCAAATAATACACAGGTTGTACGATCTTCCCAGTTAAGAAGTCTAGATAAAGTATCCGCACCAATAACTAAGGCTGTTTTAAACTGCCCTGCTTTGAGCATACTATCAACGATTGATAAAGCATAAATAAAACCCGAACACACAGCTTGTACGTCAAATGCTGCACCATGATCGCATCCTAGGTTTTTTTGAATTCGAACAGCTGTAGCTGGAAATGTCCTATCCGGTGTTGTAGTTCCAACAACGATTAAATCAACATCATGTCCATTAACTCCCGCATGTAAAAGTGCACGTTCCGCCGCAATCAATGCAAGATCTGAAGTATTTTCGCCGACCGCAGCATGATGACGCTGCTTTATACCTGTCCGAGAAAATATCCACTCTTCGGAGGTATCTACTTTTTTTGCAAGATCCGCATTAGTAACCACATTTTTAGGGAGGTACGACCCACAACCGGTTAGCTTAGAAATTATTCCCATTTACGGGTTTGCCGATACTTGATTATAATCTAAAGGTTCTTCTATATTTTTAACAATTAAATTATCAAGATCCTGTTTAATCACTTCGTTGAAATCCTTTTTTACAAGTTTTACCCCAGCTTGAATAGCGTGAGAAAAACCAAGAGCATCTGTACCTCCATGACTTTTAACACAAATGCCGTTCAAGCCAACAAGCATTGCTCCATTGTAGCGCCGAGGATCAAAATGCGCACGGAATTTGTCTAAGGCGGAGCGAGCAATTATCGCGCCTATTTTTGAAATTAAACTACCCATTAAGAATTTCTTTAAAAAGAATGTAATTAATTGAGCAGTACCTTCTGCTGTTTTTAACGCTATATTACCAGTAAAACCATCAGTGACAATTACATCTACGGTTCCTTTCCCTATATCATCACCTTCAACGAATCCAAAGAACTTAACAGGCAGGTTAGAGTTTTGTAAAATAGATGCGGCTTTCTTTACTGAATCATTACCTTTAAGACCTTCTACACCAACGTTTAGAATTCCAATTGAAGGTTGTTCAATATCTAATTCATACCGTGCAAAAACTTCGCCCATTACCGCAAATTGAACTAAATTTTCAGCATCACATTCAATATTGGCACCTAGGTCTAGCATGACACAATCATCTTTCTGGGTTGGAAAACTTGTTACTATGGCGGGACGATTAATACCCTGTAATGTCTTTAGTACAATCGTCGCCATAGCCATTAAAGCCCCAGTATTTCCAGCGGATACAACTGCCAACGCCTCGCCATTTTTAACTGCGTTGATAGCCAACCGCATACTAGAATTTTTACCGGAACGAAGAGCAGTGGTAGGCTTATCATCCATTGTGACAACATCTTTAGTATGGCGAATTTCACAAGCTTTTTTAGCCAAAGGATTCACATCTAACAAAGGTTGTAATATTTTTTCATCACCAAACAAAAGATAACGCACGCTAGATTCTTGTTTGCAGGCAAGCTCAATGCCACCAATAATCATGTCTGGTGCATTATCTCCGCCCATACCATCAATTGATACGGTAATCACATCAGTCAATAAGCCTGCTCCCTATACTTGCTCGAAATTTGAATAGTGAGCTAATTTAACGATGATTGAAACAATTTATGCGACAGAAGCTACCTCTGTAACTTCACGACCATCATAGTAGCCACACGAAGCACACACATGGTGTGGACGCTTAATTTCTCCGCAATTTGCACACTCAGTATGCGCAGCAGTAAAAAGTGCATCATGTGAACGGCGCATATTTCGACGAGATTTCGAAATCTTACTCTTAGGAACAGCCATCGCTATTACTCTCTAATTAAAAAACATATCAATTTACTAATAACATAGAAACAATCTTTCAGGGCGTTCTTGGTGTTTAAATCAAATTAATTCTCTTGGCAAGATGAATAACTAGCCCGTATGAGCAGGAACAGTAGATTTATGTAGGTGAGTTATTTAAGTTTCTTTAAGATTGCAAATGGATTATTACTGTACCGATCAGGCCTATTGGCAGAATTTATATCCCGTAAATTATCAAACCTAGCCCCCGGACTTCGCGGAAAAGGATCCAACTCAAGTCCCAATTGTTCAGTCAGAATAATTCCGGCATCAAATTGACCATCAACTATAGGCTCTGGAGGATCTTCGGTCATTAAATCAAAGTCAATAGTTTCAGTGTCTTCTATGATTGGAGTTTCAGAGTATTTACAGCTAAATATACCCTGAACATCTCTCGGAACTGGCTTCAAAGTAACCACACATTGCTGAATGATATTTGCCACAAAATTACCTTCAACGTGAACACGTGATTGAGAGCTTGAAAAAGCAAACTTAAGGCAAGCCTTAAGACTTTTTACTTCGATCAAATCAAATCTTTTGGCTAGCTTAAGGCATTGCTCACGGGTCGCCTTGATCTCTTTTTTAAAAAAGTCGCCTCGAATTTCACTAATCAGAATAAGACATGAGAGTTCTGGCTCTAATTCCTGCCCAGTTTCTAGATATTTTTGCCCCTTTTCCATCAACATTCACTTAAAACTTGTTTTCTCATATGTTACCAAAAGAAATATTATTTGTTTGTATATCTGTAATACTCCAATTTTTAGATGTTCTTATTTCTCGAGTTAAATAATTCGTAATGGTTTGCACGTGTTCCTCTTTCGGTACTGTTTCCGAATATAAGTTTCGTTTTAGACAACCAGCAAGCGTCTTATTGTTTAAGTCTGCAATCCCATTATCATATGCCTTAATACGTCCATAAAATGCAGTGGCTAATAGTTTGATTTTTTTCCCAACACTTAGGTCACCAACACCCATTTCACGCATGTTTTTATCCATATCTGCAAACATAATATCAAATAGATCTTGGGAAAGTTTAGAACCTTCGCCCCCTAATTCCTTTAAACGCCGCAAAACTATAAACATATGTAGCGTGATTAAGTCAAACCGACCATTTATAGTGTCCGGCACACCATAAAGACGGTAAAAACTCTTAGTACGAGATTGCGTAACTATATTAGTGTAAAGTGACAAAACCGATTCGTCATACTTCTTAAATCCAAAAATTCTTAATAATTTCATATTCTTACCACGCGATTTCTAATAATTTAGATGAAATATAAACCCCAGCGAGGCAAATTTTAGTAAACAAAAAATCTTTATATTTATCTACGGGTATAATTAATATACTAATAGCAGAATATAATAGACCACTAATTATGAGAATTCATTCAACAATGCTAGCTAATATTTTTCTGTCTCCTAAATTATTTTTTATTATATTTACCCGATTTGCTATTATATCCATACTGGCATCATGTAGTCCACGAATGGACACACGGGGCAATCTACCCAACCCTGACATGTTAGCCAATATTGAAGTTGGACAGGTAAATAAGCGACAAGTAATAGAACTTATCGGCTCTCCTTCAACTGTTGAACTCTTTAACGGTGAAAGCTGGTACTACATTAGCGAAAAAACGGAAACTAAGGCTTTTTTCGAACCTAAAACAACTGATCGTAAAGTAGTAATAATCCGTTTTAATAAAAGGGGTATTGTCAAAGAAATTAAAACAATTGGTCTAAAAGAAGCTAGAAATATAAAAATGGTTGATAGGGTAACACCTACTGCGGGAAGAGAAATGAACATCCTACGACAGCTTTTTGGAAATATAGGCCGTTTCGAGGGCTCCGGTGGCACGATCCCAGGAAAGTAAATTAAAATCTAATGACAAAACCGCCAAGCGTAAACTAATGAGGGTTTTGTTTAATATCATTAAAATTAGACTGCCAGAATAGCTAAGAGTAAGATAGCAACTATGTTCATGATTTTAATCAATGGATTTACAGCTGGACCAGCCGTATCCTTATAAGGATCGCCAACGGTATCACCTGTAACTGCAGCGTGGTGCGCTTCAGATCCTTTGCCGCCGTGATTTCCATCCTCTATATATTTTTTTGCATTATCCCAAGCTCCACCGCCTGATGTCATGGATAAAGCAACAAAAATACCCGTCACAATAACCCCCATCAATGATGCACCAAGAGCAGAAAAGGCTGCCTCTTGTCCTGCTATTGCGTTGATCAAAAAGTAAATTAAAAACGGAGCGGCAATCGGTAAAATCGACGGTACAATCATTTCCTTAATAGCAGCGCGAGTTAAAATGTCGACACATTTACCGTACTCGGGCTTCGCAGTACCTTTCATAATTCCTGGAATTTCTTTAAATTGCCTTCTTACTTCTTCAACAATTGCTCCGCCTGCCCTTCCAACTGCCATCATACCCATTGCACCAAACAGATACGGTATCATTCCTCCTATAAAGAGGCCAACGACAACAAATGGATCACTGAGAGCAAAACTAATTTTTAATTTTGGAAATAAGAGCTCTAAATCTTGGGTAAAGGCTGCAAAAAGAACCAATGCGGCTAATCCTGCAGAACCAATCGCATAACCTTTCGTTACAGCCTTAGTAGTATTACCAACGGCATCAAGCGCATCCGTTGTTTTACGAACGTCTTCCGGTAAATTAGCCATTTCCGCAATACCGCCAGCGTTATCCGTTACTGGCCCAAAAGCATCAAGAGCAACAACCATTCCCGCTAGCGCTAGCATGGAAGTTGCCGCAATAGCTAAACCAAACAAGCCTGCTGTCAAATATGCAATAATAATACCGGCACAGATAACAATTACGGGCAAAGCGGTTGCCTCCATTGAGACGGCTAGCCCTTGTATAACATTAGTGCCATGACCAGTCTCAGAAGCCTTTGCTATACTTTTTACTGGCCGATATTCAGTACCAGTGTAGTATTCTGTAATCAAAACAATAAATCCTGTTACAACCAACCCAACCATGGCAGAAATAAATAAATCCACTCCGGTTATTGCACGGCCATCTGCCATAAACTTTTGATCAAAGCCAAATTGCCAATCAATAATCACACCAATTAAAACCGCTGAAATAATAACACTAGCAAAAAAACCTTTATAGAGCGCTCCCATAATTGAATTACTAGAACCCAAACGAACGAAAAATGTAGCAACAACGCAACCGATTATACTGACCCCACCAATCAAGAGAGGTAGGTTCATCATTGCTGTTTGAACTTTTCCAGTAAAAAAAGATGCCGCTAGTAACATTGTAGCGACCACAGTCACAACATATGTTTCAAACAAATCTGCTGCCATACCTGCGCAATCACCAACATTATCACCGACATTATCTGCAATTACTCCAGCATTACGAGGATCATCCTCAGGTATACCTGCTTCAATTTTTCCAACCAGGTCGGATCCAACATCAGCGCCTTTTGTAAATATACCCCCGCCAAGACGGGCAAAAATAGAAATTAATGATGCTCCAAATGCTAAACCAACCAAAGCCTCCAAGACGTGGCGCATTCCTTCCTTGTTAGAAGTGTCTATCATACCTTCAAGTACTAGCCAGTAACCTACTATCCCAAGAAGCGCCAATCCTGCAACCAACATACCTGTCACAGCTCCCGATTTAAACGCAATCGAGAGGCCTTCTGCCAAACCTGCCGAACGAGCCGCTTCAGCGGTTCTAACATTGGCACGAACGGAAACATTCATACCTATATAACCTGCTATACCTGATAAAATAGCTCCTACAACAAAACCAATAGATGCCGACCAATCAAGCAATAAACCCAAAATTATAGCAATAACCACCCCAGCAATCGCTATTGCCGTGTATTGCCGATTAAGATACGCACCGGCCCCCTCTTGAATAGCTGATGCAATCTCTTGCATCTTTTCTGTACCAGCTGGCGCAGCCAGCACTGAACGGATTGCATAAATTCCATAAAG
>DUBF01000214.1 GCA_012960465.1 Rhodospirillales bacterium
TATTGAGATCAACAAAGTTTGCTAATTGTTCGACGCCTTGACGTGGAGGGTCATTGAGTAGTGTGCTCATGCCAAGCTGTTTGGCTTTATGGTTTAACCGTGTGCCAACATTGCCGACGCCAATAATACCAAGTGTTTTGTCGGCCAGGCTGAAGTCATAATCATCCGCGAGATTTGCAATGGCGGTAATAACGTATTCAGCGACGGCGTTGGCATTGCAACCTTGGGCCGAGGCAAAAGTAATATTTTTCTGATCCAGGAAAACCTCATCAATGTGATCCAGGCCAGCCACAGTCGAGCCGACAAAACAGATACTTGTGCCTTCCAATAGTTCTCTGCTGACCTGAGTTCGCGATCGGACAATTAATACATCACAATCCTTAATAATTTGGCGGTTAATATCACGCCCAGGTAGTGCAATAATTTCGCCAAAATCGGAAAATATTTCAGTATAGGCGTAGACCGCATCATCAATGACGAGTTTCATCAGGAGATTTCATTCCATTTAATGGGTCGTTGATTGTTTGACAACAAGTAGTCATTTGTTTTGGAGAAATGCCGACACCCAAAAAACCCCCGATGTGCTGAAAATGGTGAGGGGTGTGGTGCGGTGAGAATCAGATGTTTTTCAGGGTTAATTAATTTCACTTTTTTCCCTGCATATGCTCCCCATAACAGAAAAACTAAATGTTGTTTTTTATCGCTTAATAATTTAATGACGGTATCTGTAAAAACTTCCCAGCCTTGATTGGCGTGCGAGGCGGGGCTATTTTTCTCAACGGTTAAAACACTGTTGAGTAATAGTACGCCTTGTTTTGCCCACGATACCAAATGACCGTGTTCAGGCGTGCTGGTATTTAAATCAGATGTAAGTTCTTTGTAAATATTTCTCAGAGAGGGTGGTATTTTGACGCCTTTAGGTACAGAGAAACTCATGCCTTCAGCTTGCCCTTCGCCATGGTAGGGGTCTTGACCTAAGATGACAACCCTTGTCTTTGCGTAGCTGGAAAGCTCAAAGGCTTTATACCAAGAGCCACTTGGTGGGTAAATAGTTTTTGAAAGTTGTGTTTGCTGATTTAAAAAACCGAGCAGGTTTTGAAAACAATCCTTTTCTGAAATACCGTCTAAGTGCATAGACCAGTCGCCAATATCGCTATTCATTGTTAATTGTATTGAGCATGATTCTAATTAAAATACGAGCCATTCATTTATTTTTTTTTACGAAAAAAACGAAGCCCATTATAACAAGGATTAAGAATGACGGATTGGTTGGCGCGCTGGCAAAATAATAAAATTGGATGGCATGTGGACGTGGTTAATCGCTCGTTAGTTGACTATTTTGAGTTGCTAGAGTTGACCTCTGGGGCGAGTGTGTTTGTGCCGTTATGCGGTAAAAGTGTCGACATGATTTACTTGTCAGAAATGGGCTATTCAGTGATTGGCGTGGAATTAAGTCCTGTTGGTGTGGAGCGGTTTTTTGTCGACAACAATCTGCAATACTCGGTTAGTGAAATTGACAACTTTGTGATTTATCAATCCGATCGTATTAAGATTTACTGTGGTGATTATTTCAGTTTGAATGCCGAACACTTGTCGAGTGTGTCTGCTGTTTATGATCGAGCATCGTTGATAGCGCTAGACTTGAATTTAAGAGAAAAATACGCGCAGCATTTAACTGTTATAATACCGCTTGATGCGCGAATACTGTTGTTAACGCTTATTTATCCGCAGTATCAGATGAGCGGCCCACCTTTTTCCGTTAGTAATTCGGAGGTTGAGTCGCTTTTTAGTTTGGCCTGTAAATATCGACAATTGCATTGTTTTGATGATATTGTTAATGAGCC